>JBGTUD010000182.1:0-6234 GCA_041939405.1 Sphingopyxis sp.
GTAACGTAGACCCCTATGCGCCCGACGTAAACGCAGAAATATGCGCTGATCTCTGCCGCGGTCGTCGACAAGGCGGGGCGGCTGGTGGGCATGATCACCGTCGACGACATCGTCCACATCATTCAGGAAGAGGCCGGCGAGGATATTTTGCGCCTGTCGGGCGCGGGCGATGGCGACATCAACGAACCGATCCGCGAAACCTATAGCGCGCGCGTCCGCTGGCTGATCGCCAATCTGGGCACAGCGCTCGTTGCATCGACCATCGTGGGCCTGTTCGGCGGCGCGATCGAACAGATGGTGGCGCTCGCCGCGCTGATGCCCATTGTCGCGGGAGTCGGCGGCAATGCAGGCACACAGACGCTCGCCGTGACCGTTCGCGCGCTCGCAATGAACCAGCTCACCGATTCGAACAGCTGGCGCGCGATCTGGCGCGAAATGAAGATCGCGCTGCTCAACGGCGGCACGATCGCGCTGATCGCCGGCGCCGCGACGGCCTTGTGGTTTGCGAACCCTGCGCTCGGCGGCGTGATCGCTGCGGCGATGATCGTCAATATCTTCGTCGCCGGTGTTGCCGGCGTTGCGATCCCCCTCCTGCTCGATCGGCTCGATCAGGATCCCGCGGTCGCAAGCTCCATATTCGTGACGATGACAACCGATTCGATGGGCTTTCTGGCCTTTCTCGGTCTCGCGGTACTCAGCGGACTGACAACACTTTGAAGGTAAGATATTGGAATCAAAATGGTTCAAAGGTTGAAATAATTTTTTCGCAAGCCGCGCTTTTTTTGGGGAACTTATTGCCTTTATCGGTCGTTTTCCGTTCGAGCAGCGGTCATCGCCCCCCCGCAGCGCTGCTCAGCAACATTGGCCCGGCCCGCATTCCCTCCCCCCCCTCGAAGCGTGCCGGGCCATTTTGCATCACAGTTTGGTAAAGAGGTGAAAAGATGACTGGTTTTCGTGCAATCCTCTTGGCCCTGCTCGCCAGCTTTCTGGTCGCTGGCTGCAATACGGTAAAGGGCGTCGGCCGCGATATCGAATCGGTCGGCGAAGCCGGCGACCGGGCCATCTGATCCGATATTTTGCTTACTCTAAGCCTCTTCGAGAGGCTCGACAGGCGCCGTTTCGGCGCCTGTTTTGCGTCGGCGCTGGGTGAACCAGATCGCGAAGATCGAAAATTCGTAAAGCAGGATCAACGGAACCGCGAGCAGGAACTGGCTCAAAATGTCAGGCGGCGTCGCGACCGCGGAAATCGCGAAGGCGGCAACGATCATATAGCGGCGGGCCGAAATGAGCTGATCGCGGCTGACCAGCCCTGCACGCTCGATCAGCATCAGGAGGATGGGCAGCAGAAAGGCGATGCCGAACGCCATGATGAACTGCATCGTGAAGCTCAGATAATTGCCCACCGAGGGCAAGGCTTCCTGCGTAATTCCCCCGACATCACCCTGAAAGCCGAGCAGGAAGCGCAGCGCGAGCGGGATGGTGATGAAATAGGCGAAGGACGCCCCGACGGCGAACAGCACCGGCGTGGCGAAGAGGAAAGGCAATAATGCGCGCTTTTCCTGCCGATAAAGGCCCGGCGCGACAAATTTCCAAAGCTGGTTGGCGATCACTGGAAATGCGATCATCATCGACGCGAAAAAGGCGACTTTCACCTCGACAAAAAAAGCCTCGAACAGCTGCGTATAGATCAGCTTGCCCTGCCCCGCCGCGATCAACGGCTGGACGAGGATCGCAAAAATCGGCCGCGCAAAATAGAAGCACACACCAAAGGCAAGCGCGACCGCGACGAGCGACTTGAGCAGCCGCGACCGCAGCTCGATCAGATGGTCGAGCAGCGGCATCTTGCCGCCCGTGCCGTCGTCGTCCGCTGGATTTTCGGGAGCCGCGCCGCTCATGGTAGGGCGTCGCCCCGCGGCGGCACGACATGCGTTTCGGCCTGGTCGGGTGCTGCAAGGTCGGAGGGTGCGGGAGCGGCAGCAGGCTCCGTTTTGCCTTCTTCCGCCGCTTTAGGCGATGTCGAGGCGGCGGTCGCGTCGGCGTCGTCGATGCGCGGAAACTCGCGCATGATCGCCTCATTCTGCTCGCGCCACTGCTTTTCGAGCTCCTCAAGCTCGGCTTCGCGCATCATCGTGTCCAGGCCGGCGCGGAAATGGCGGGCCATACCGCGGGCCTTGCCCATCCATTTGCCGACGACGCGCATCGCCTTGGGCAAATCCTTGGGTCCGATGACGACCAAGGCCACCACCACGACGAGCAGCAACTCGGTGGGCGCAACGTCGAACATTTACTAAAGCCCAATCCCCGCAGGCGGCCAAAGATCAGCGGTTGTCGGTTTCCGCCGTCGGCGTCGGCGCCGGCGCGTCGGGAACGCGCTGCCCCTCGATCTGCTTCGGCGCGGGCGTCGGCGCGTCGTCGTCGGCCATGCCCTTTTTGAAGCTTTTGATACCCTTGGCGACATCGCCCATCATGTCCGAAAAGCGTCCCTTGCCGAACAACAGCAGGACGAGAATCCCGACCACGAGCCAGTGCCAGATACTGAAGCTACCCATCTCAAATTCTCCTTGAAGGGCTCATCTAAGCCTCTTCGCCGTCTTTTACTAGGTCCTGCTCGTCCATCGCCGCCTCAAAAGCAAGGTCGACGGGATCGAGCAGGCCGGCAGCGCGCAAATCGTCGATTCCCGGCAAATCCTTGCGGCTGTTGAGGCCGAAATGTTGCAGAAAGGCGTCGGTCGTTTTGTAAATCAGCGGGCGCCCTGGAACTTCACGCCGCCCCGCAGGCGCGATCCATTCGGCCTCCATCAGCACGTCGAGCGTGCCCTTCGACGTCTGAACCCCGCGGATCGCCTCGATTTCCGCGCGGCTGACGGGTTCGTGATAGGCAATGATCGCCAGCACTTCGGCCGCCGCGCGCGACAGCTTGCGCGGATCGTCGCGTTCGCGGCGCAGCAGGTGGGCCAGGTCGGCCGGGGTCTGGAAATGCCAATGCCCACCCCGCTCGACAAGTTCGATTCCGCTGCCGGCATGGCGCCTGGCGATGGTTTCGATGATCGCCCTCACCTGTCCGGGCGTGATTTCGTCGCCGAGGCGCCCGGCCACCTGTCGGGCGTCGAGTGGTTCGTCGCTGGCAAACAGCATCGCCTCGATCGCGCGTTCCAGATCGTCGATCATGTTCCCCCTCCGCCTGTAGCCGCGCGCAGATAGAGCGGTTCGAAGGCGCCCTCCTGTTTCAGGTCGACCCGCCCCTGCCGCGCCAGTTCGAGCGCGGCAACGAAGCTCGACGCGATCGCCGAGCGGCGCAGCGGACCCTGATAGTCCGCGGGCAGGAAATCCGACAACTCGCCCCAGTCGAGCTGAACGCCCAGCATCCGTTCAAGATGGTGGAGCGCAGCGTCGAGCGTGATGACGGGACGGCGCGATACCATATGGACGACAGGTTCGGAGCGCA
Organism: Sphingopyxis sp.; assembly: GCA_041939405.1. Classification (GTDB taxonomy): domain Bacteria; phylum Pseudomonadota; class Alphaproteobacteria; order Sphingomonadales; family Sphingomonadaceae; genus Sphingopyxis. Next base: position 3,446 of record JBGTUD010000182.1, read on the forward strand.
GCTTAACCTGGCCATAGGCCGCCAGAATGTCGAATAGGCTGGCATCCCAGCGCCGCACCCTGACATCGCGGAGCCCTTCGGGCCGCGGGCGCAAAAAGACGTCGCGGCCGATGCGGTCGCGCGCAAGCAGACGCGCCGCCGCTTCGCGCATCGCGGCAAGGCGTTGGAGCCGCAATTGCAGGCGCAACGCAAGCTCGTCGGGCGACGGATCTTCGAGCGGGTCCTTTGGAAGCAGCAGCGCCGATTTGAGATAGGCGAGCCACGCCGCCATCACCAGATAATCGGCCGCAACCTCCAGCTTGAGTTCGCGCGCTTCGGCGATGAAATGCAGATATTGCTCGACCAGCGCGAGTATCGAAATCTGCTTGAGATCGACCTTCTGGTTGCGGGCGAGCGCGAGCAGAAGGTCGAGCGGCCCTTCCCAGCTTTCGAAGGACAGCTGGAGCGCATCATCGCGCGAAGGCGTCGGTGCCGCGACCTCAAATTCGAGCGGCAGCCCCTCCATCCGCGCGTCAAGCCATCGCCAGCAGCGCATCGCGCTGATCGACCAGCGCGGCGAAGCCGCTCTCGGCGCGCGCACCGCTGATCCGGTCCATCGCGCCTTCGAGCCGGGCGCGCGAAATGGTGCTGATCGGATCGAGCCGGCTCGCGATGCCGATCATATCCTCCATTCGCGCCCAACAGTTGAGCGCGATATCGCACCCTGCCGCGATTGCATCGGCGGCGCGGGATGGCACGTCGCCCGCCAGCGCCTTCATATCGAGGTCGTCGGTCATCAAAAGGCCGTGGAAGCCGATCCGCTGGCGAATGACGCTGTCTATGACCGTGGGCGACAAGGTGGCGGGACGGTCCGGGTCCCACGCCGCAAAAATCACGTGGCAGGTCATCGCCATCGCCGCATCGCGCAGCGCCGCGAACGGCGCGAGGTCGGTCTGAAGCTCCCGATCGGAAGCCACGACCGTCGGCAGCGCCTCGTGCGTGTCGAGCAGCGCGCGGCCATGCCCCGGAATATGTTTGACGATGCCGACGACCCCGCCTGCCTGAAGCCCGCTGAGGATCGCCCGGCCGAGCGCGGCGACACGCATCGGCTCGCTGCCGAGCGCGCGGTCGCCGATCACGTCGCTTGCGCCCGGCTGGCGCACGTCGAGCAACGGCAGACAATCGACGGTGATCCCGACTTCGGCGAGCATCGCGGCGAGCGCCATGGCATTGAGCCGCGCGGCCTCGATCGCGCTGGCCGGCGCCCGTTCGTAAAGCGCATCAAAGGCAGCGCCGCTGGGAAAAGCGGGCCATTCGGGCTCCTTCATACGCGCAACGCGGCCGCCTTCCTGATCGATCAGGATCGGCAGATTATCGCGTCCGTCGAGGCTGCGAAGATCGTCGGTCAGGCGCCGCAGCTGGTCGCGGTTTTCGATATTGCGCCCGAACAGGATATAACCCGCCGGATCGCAGTCGCGAAAAAAGGCGCGCTCATCATCGGTCAGGGTCGGGCCCGACAGCCCGAAAATCGCGGGTATCATCCTCCGTCAACCTCCATCGGCCGCCGCCCCCTCTTGCGGCAACCATGGCCGACACCATGCCACAGCCGCATCACAGTACCAACGGAGTCTGCGGCCAAACGCGCCGAATCAGCGAACGACGACGCAATTTTCACCCGCAACACGCAGCTTTCCGCACAAATTTGCGGCATTGGAGGCCGTTCCCGCGGGAACGCGCAAGCGATAAACCGTGCTCGATCCCACCTCAGCCGGCGCAATCACGCGGTTGAGTTCGGCCAGATAGGCAAAGCGTTTCGACAGGTTCGTCCAGGCCTTCGCCGCGGCGCCCTCGCTGCTGAACGCCCCGAGTTGGATCATCGTCCCGCCCGATCCGGCTGATGCAGCGGGAGCCGCCTTTTCGCTTGCCTTGGGCTCGGCGGCCTTCGAGGGCGCAGCCGCTGCTGCCGCCTTTGCCGCGATGTCGCGGCGTCCCGCCGTCACGGCGGGCTCCTCCGGCATCCGCGACGGGTCGACCTTGCCCGCGGGCTCGGCGCCTTCGCTGGCGGAAAAACTGGCATCGCCTTCGCCTTCGAACGTCTTGGCGCCATCGCTGGCGGGCGCGACCTTATAGTCCCCCTTTTCGGCGGCGATCAGTTCGCCCTTGCCGCGAGCCCCACCATTCTGGACCCACCAGAGACCCCCGAGCACCGCGCCGATCAGCAAAAGACCGCCCAGCACCATGATCAGCAGACGCGCCGGCGACACTTCGCCATCGTCTTCGAACCCGTCGGCGGCTTCGAGCCATGGCAGCCGGTCCTCGTCGGCGAGCCCCAGCCCCGCGTCATCCTGTCCCGTTTCCTTGTCCCCGGCCATCAATTCATCTCCTCGAGCGCCTCAACCCCCATGAGTTGCAGCCCGTTACGGATAATCTGCCCGATTCCGTCCGCCAGATAAAGCCGTGTCGCGGTCAGTTCGGGGTCATTGTCGAGCACGATCCGCGCGGACGGATCGTCATTGCCCAGATTATACCAGGCGTGAAACGCCGCCGCGACATCGGCGAGATAAAATGCGATCCGGTGCGGTTCGCGCGCAAAGGCGGCCGCTTCGACGATCCGCGGGAATTGCGCGAGCAACTTTACCAATCCCAGTTCATAGGCGCCGAGCCGCTGCGGCTCCGGAGCCGGAAGCACGAGTCCTGCGTCGGCAGCCTTTTTGCGCAGGCGCGCGATGCGGGCATTCGCATATTGCAGATACCAAACCGGATTGTCGCGCGATGCCTCGACGACCTTGGCGAAGTCGAAATCCATCTGC
>JBGTUD010000183.1:0-6173 GCA_041939405.1 Sphingopyxis sp.
ATAGCGCCGCTGCCCCTCGGCATAGAGGGTGTCGAACGCGAGGGACGATTTGCCGCTGCCCGACAGGCCGGTGATGACGATCAGGCTGTCGCGCGGCAGGTCGACGTCGACGCCCTTCAGATTATGCTCGCGCGCGCCGCGCACCGAAATATGGGTGAGACTCATGGGAGGGGTATGTTCCAGATTTGTTCTAACGGCGCAAGGGTGGTTTGCGCGCCTGCGCGCATAGATAGGGCGGCACGCGCGCGGCGACAACATTCCCCCTGGGTCAGGGGTCGGTCGAGGTAACAACCCGCCGACGCTCGATCGTCATCACGGTCAGCGCGCCCGCGGCGCCAAGGACGATGAAAAGGGCGGGAAAGCCGCCGAGCACCGACATCATGCGGATGCCGTCGATTCCCGCGGCCGCGACGAGAATGGTTGCGACAAGGCCGACGGTGACGCCCCATGCGAGCTTGACCGCGATGGGCGCTTCGGGATTTTCGGGCGAAATGCCGCGCGTCGAAAGCGCGCTCATCGCCGAGATATTGCTGTCCGCCGCGGTGACATAGGAAATGAAGATCGCGCCGATCAGAAGCAGGAGCACGGGCATCCCGCCGCCGAGTTCGCTGAAGAGGCGATAGAGGAGGGGGTCGGGACCGGCGCTGGACAGAAGGGCATAGAGGGCGCCGCCCGTTTGCTGGTCGAGTGTGAGCGTTGTCCCGGCGATAACGATCATCCACATGGCGCCGAACAGCGCGGGAAGCAGCAGGTTGACGATGATGAAGGCGCGCACGCTGTAGCCCACGGCCAGACGGCCGAGAAACAGCGCCGTCACCGGCGCCCAGGCGAACCAGTTGGCCCAGTTGAAGATCGTCCATTGCCGATGCCAGTCGGTATCGACGTCGACGCCCAGGCTGCGCGGCAGAAAGCTTGCGACATAATCGCTCGCGCCCGACAGGCCGAGCGAAGGAAGGTCTGCGGCAGGCCCGGCGACAAGGACGAACAGCATGATTGCGGCGAAGAGCCAGATGTTGAGCAGCGACAGCCGCGCAATGCCGCGGCGAAGCCCCAGCGCGGCGGAAATGACGAAGGTGCCGACGATCGCCGCCGCGATGCTCCAGCGAAGCGGGGCGCCGCCCGAAATGCCCCACAAGCCCTCGATTCCGCCCGCTAGCGCCAGTACACCCGCGCCCAGCGAGGCGGTCATGCCCGCGACCAGCGCGAACAGGCAGAAAATGTCGATCGCGACGCCTGCTGCGCCATCGGCCCGTGCGCCGATCAGGGGCGTGAAAAGCGACGAAAGGCTGAAGGGTTCGCCGCGATCATAATAGACGAGCGCGAAGGCGAGCCCCGCGACGGTGTAGATCGCATAGGGCGTCAGCGTCCAGTGAAGGAACATCGTCGACATGGCAAAGCTTGCCGCGGCGTCGCTGCCTGGCGCGAGCCCCAGCAACGCAGGCGGATCGTTGAGATGGAACAGCGGTTCGGCGACGCCCCAGAACAGAATGCCGGTGGCGATCGTCGTGCAGAGCGTCACCGCAAACCAGCGCCAGCGCGGCAGGATCGGCGTGGCCTTGTCCCCGCCGATGACGCATCCGCCGAGCGGCGATAGCGCGACGAACAGCAGCAGCGCCAGAAAGCCGATCCCGGCCAAGGCGAAGAGCGGCGAGGCGTGGCGAAGGATCCAGTCGTTGATGGCCGTTTCGGCCGCCACAAAGGCCGCGCCCCGCCACAGGCTGAACAGCACGGCCGCAAGCAGCACCGCCAGCGGCACGAAAAAGACGGGGCGGTTCAAGGGGTGTTGATGCGCGATGGGCAAAAGCAGGGACGATCGGCGGTGAAAGGGACGCCAGCATGGCTTTTGGCTTGCACAAGGTCAAATGTCGCGGGAACGTGCCGCGAGGCGAAGCGTTAGCGCCGCAGTGGTTGTTTGAAGGAGAAGTTCGATGACCCGAAGTATTTTGGCCGCCTCGGTTGCCCTGGCACTGCTTGGTACCGGCTCGGTGGCGGCGTCGCAGACGACCAATGCGCCCGCTGCCGACAAGAAGTTGCCCGACGGAACCACCGCCGAAGAGCGCGCGAATACCGCGCGCCTCAACGCCGAACAGGCTGCGCGCGCGCGGACCGACAACACCATCTACGCGCAGGAAGTCTCCGCGGCGCAGCAGCAGGTGGCGCATGACCAAGAGGTCTTTGCCGAAGAAACGGCCGCCTATGAAGCCGAAAAGGCGCGCGTTGCTGCAATGTCGGCGGCCGAACGGATGCAGTGGGAGGCCGACGTCGCGGCGTGCAAGGCCGGCGATACGACGCGCTGCGCTTCGCCGGTCCACACGCCGCCGCGCTAACGGCCGCGCGCTTCGTCCGCCGTCGGCGCGTCCGGATCGGGCTGGCCGCCGCCGTCGTCCCGTGCATTGTCGATTCGCTCGTGGAGCGGCATATCCTCGGGCGGGGACGGGGGGTCGGGAAAACGCCCCCCATATCGATAATCGTCCTGCGGGTCGGCCGCCGCGGGATCGGTATCGACCGTTCCCAGCGCGCGAAGTGCGTCGACGGTGCGATTTTCGCGCTCGGCGCGCAGCCGGGCCGCCACCCCATAGCTGTCGGGACAATCGGGGCAGGACATGCCGGTCACAGCCGGGGTTTCCGCGGCGCCCGCGTTGGCGCTCAGTTCCGAATAGGGCCGCGTAGCGGGAGCCGCGCTGTCCAACCTCGATGCAGTCACGAAACGGCCGAGCAGCGCGCCGGCGATCGCGCCGGCCAGCACCAGAAGGAGGCCGCGGAGCAGGAGGCGCCCAACCTTATGGCGCGCGGAGTAAGAAAATTTCGCCACGGTGACAGAAATTGGTCGCATCGGCGTCAGGATGCAACGCCAACGTCATGAAATTTCGGAACGGTCGGCCATTCGTCGATGAATGGAGGCCCTTTGTCGGTCTGATCGACGCGGCTCCGGAACCGGTCGAACCCGAGGTGATCGAACAGAAAGAATGGGGCATTTCAAAGCTGCGGGATGCGGAGGGCGTCGGTCTCCCCGGTCCGGGCATTTCGTATCCCGCATCCGATACCCCCAGTGTGAGGACTCCCCCATGGCGAAATCTACTCTATTCCTGCTGGCGGCGCCGATAGCGCTGACCAGCTTTGCGGTTCCCGCGGCTGCGGCCGAGGACGATGGCGAACGGCGCACCACTTTGGTCCGGTACGACGACCTCAATCTTTCGACCGCCAAAGGGCGCGAATCGCTTGCGACCCGTGTGAAATATGCGGTTCGGAAAGTGTGCGGAAGCCGGCCACATTACCGGCAGGAATTGTCGCAGCGAGCGACCGCGATTCGCTGCGAGCATAGCGCGATGGCCGATGCCGAGCTAAAGCTTGCCGAACTCTTTAACGGCAACGGCGCGCGCTTGGCCGATTCCGGGCGGATCGTCATCGCTGCCGCTCCCTGATCGCAGTCCCTTGCGATACTCGGTAAAGGCGGTCATGCCCCGTGCATGATCGCCTTTACGTCGTGAAGATAGGTGCGGCCGATGCGGTGAATGCCGCCGTCGCCGAGGTCCACACTCCACGCGCCGTCGCCATGATGTTTCAGCCCCACGATGCCGTCGCGCCGGATCATCTTCGACCGGTGAATACGCATGAACTGATCGGGGTTCATCCGCGCTTCCAGTGACTTGATCGTCTGGTGGATCAGCCAGCTGCGCGCGCCGACGTGGAGGCGCATATAGTCGCGTTCGGCTTCGATCAGGTCGACCTGCGCCGCGTCGATTCGCAGCATCTCCCCACGGTTTTGGACCCAGAATTCGGTGATCCATTTGCTCTTCTGGGCCGGCGCGCGTTCGGACATGCGCCATTCGCGGACGCGCGCGCGCGCGCGCGCCAGCCGGTCGGGGGAAACAGGTTTCAGCAGATAATCGACCGCAGCCACCTCGAACGCGGCGACCGCATAGCGATCGAAAGCGGTGACGAAGACGATCGCAGGGGGATTGTCGAGCCGCTCGATGGCCGCTGCAACTTCCAGCCCGTTCAAATCGGGCATCGCGATGTCGCAGAGCAAAAGGTCGGGCGCGAGCGCATCGACCATCCGCAGCGCCGATGCACCGTCGCTGGCAGTCCCGACGAGCGATACGCCATCCTGTTGCCCGGCCAATATCTGTAGCCGTTCGATCGCGAGCGGTTCGTCGTCGACGATCAACGTGCGTAAGGTTTGAAGCATCAGCAACTCTCCCGCGCCAGCGGCAACCAAAGCGACACCCCGAAACCGCCCTCGTCCGAAGGGCCCCACTCGCACCCTGCCGCGGGGCCGTAACGGGTGAGCAGCCGTTCGCGAACATTGCCAAGCCCCAGGCCGGTGCCCGACGCGGGAACGGGCGCTTTGGGGTCGATGTCATTTTCGATCCGCAGCACCAGCAAGCCATATTCGGCGCTCGCCTGCAAGCGGATCGCAATTTTGCCCTTGCTGGGCGACACGCCATATTTGATCGCATTTTCGATGATGGGTTGCAGGATCAGCACCGGCACGCATGCATGTTTCAGCTCGTCGGGCATCGCCACCTCGACCTGCAACCGGTCGGGAAAACGCGCCTGTTCGATGTCGAGATAAAGGCGCTGGAGCGCGATTTCCTCGTCGAGGCTGACGAGCTGTTCGGGATCGACCGCAAGGCTCGAACGCAGGAAGGACGACAGATTCATGATCATCGTTTCCGCCTCGCTCTTCGACCCTTTGAGCACGAGGGTCGACAGCGAATTCAGCGTGTTGAACAGGAAGTGCGGATTGACCTGATAATGGAGCGCACGAAGCTGGGCATTTTTGGCCTCCATGCGAAAATGATTGGCGCGCCGTTCGACCGCGCGCATTTCGTTCGCATAACCAAAGGCAACATAAAGCGCCGCCCACACCGCAAAGAAGAAATACCAGCGGATCGAGCTGTCGAGGATGAGCACCATTTCCCAGGCCACCGGAAATTTCGACTGCACTTCCTCGATGATCTTTGCCGTGTCGGGGCCGGGGAACCAGTAGAAAAAGACGAACAGGTTGATGCTCGCATAGATTATGACCAGCGGGACTGCCGAACCGAGCGCGGTGGCAAGGCGCGCGCCGAAACTGCGCGGCTGCGCGCGTTGGAGCAATTGATAGAGCACGAAGGTGCATAAAATGCCTGCGACGACGACGATCGCGCGGCGCCCGGCATAGGACCATTGCTCGCTTGCGCCGGTCAGCATGGCAAGGCCGGTGGTGATCAGGAAATAGATCACCCACATGGCGAGGATCGACCCGATCGCGACGCGCGGATTGACGCGCGCGTCCGACGCGCGCCAGTCGGGCGCCGCAGCGAGCATTTTTGCGCGCTGATCGCGCAGCGCGTCTTTGCGGAAATTGGCGTTCATTACCCCGGCTTTTAGCCTTAAAGGCGCCCGGCTGGCTAGCGCGCCGCGCGTCGCCAGTCGAAGCGGCGCGCGCCTTGGTCGAAAGACTCCGCCTCGCCCGTTTAGCCCAAACGGGCGAGGGCGGCGGTCAGCCGATCGGCCTCTGCTTCCTTCGCGGCGTGATCGGCGCGTGCCTTTTCAACGGCTTCGGGCTTGGCGCGCTCGACGAACGAGGGGTTGTTGAGGCGTCCTGCAAGGCTGTCGCGCTCCTTTTCCGCCGCGGCGAGCGCCTTGGCCAGGCGGTCGCGCTCGGCAGCGATATCGATCACGCCTTCGAGGGGCAGCATGTAGGTTTCGCTACCGGCCACCAATTGAATGCCCGGTTTGTTGATACCGATACCCGACGTCGTTCGATCGAGTTGCTCACCCGTTGACAGGTTGAATTGTGTCCCCGTGTTGAAGAAGGTCACGTGTTCCAATCGCGCAAGGCGAGCAATAGCTGCACGGTTCTTTCTGAATCGCTCAAGCAGGACTTTGTCCGGCGACGTTGAAACGGTCGCGCCGGATGCGAGCTGCTTCTCAGATAGAACCCAGATGTCGGTCTTCGCTCCGGGGGGCACGCCGACTGATGCGCGCGCGCTACGAACATTGCTGACCAGTTCGATCAGCCAGTCGATGTCGGCGCTGGCTTCGCCATCCTTTTCGGCAGCCGGTGCGGGCCATTTCGCGGTGATCAGCGGATAGTCCGCCCGGTCGCCGAGGCCGGTCCACAGCTCTTCGGTGATGAAGGGCATGAAGGGATGAAGCATGACGAGGCTCTGGTCGAGAACCCA
>JBGTUD010000184.1:0-6173 GCA_041939405.1 Sphingopyxis sp.
GCCGCCATCTCGATCGGGTTGCCGCGCAGATCGTTGACCTTGATCTTGTCCGAAATGACGTTGTTCGCGCGCACGGCGATCTTTTTGCGCGTGAGCCATGGCAAAACCCAGCGCAGCCCCTCTTGCCGATCGGTACCCTTATACGCACCGAACAGCTGGATCGCGGCCGCCTCGTTGGGATTGATCATATAAAAGCCGCAGAGGATAAGCGTTCCCACCACGCCCATGACCGCGACAAGGATCCATTTCCACGCGGTCATCACCTCGGCATTGGCATTGGTGATCGCAGCCCACGCCGCGACACCGAGCAGAACCAGCCAGATGAACAGCATCAAATAGCCGCTTTGCGTATTGGCACGCGTTTCGCGGCTGCGATTCAGCGCCGGCGCCCCACTCTCGACCATACAACCCTCCGAATCGATATAAAGATGATATTATATTTATATCGAAATCTATGCTGGTCAACCCGAATCGACGACAGCCGATGGTCGCGCCGCGATAGCGCATGAAAATTGGGTCTTGCCGCCCGCAGACGAAGCCGCTTAGCTGACCGTCATGCGCAACCTGTCCCTGCCCTTCGCTCTCGCCGCCGCGCTCGCCGCGGCCGCGCCCGTCCACGCCAAACCTGCCGACCCCGCGGCCGCGAAGCAGATATTGAAGGACAGCATCGCGATCCCGACGGTCAAGGGCCGCGGCAAGGTGCCCGAGCTGGCGGCCTATTATGCCGGGGCGCTGAAGGCGGCGGGCTATGCCGATTCCGACATCGAGATCACCCCGATGGGCGAGACGGCAACGCTGGCAGTCACGCTGCGCGGGACGACGGACAAGAAGCCGATCCTGCTGCTCGGCCATATGGACGTCGTCGAAGCCGATCCCAAGGACTGGACACGCGATCCCTTTGTACCGGTCGAAGAGGATGGCTATATTTTTGGGCGCGGGTCCGAAGACAATAAATTCGACATCGCCATGATGGTCGCGACGATGGCACAGCTGAAGCGGGAGGGATTCCGGCCGAAGCGGTCGATCATCCTGCTGCTGACGGGCGATGAAGAAACCGAAATGGCGACGACCCGCGCGCTCGCCGCCAAATATAGAAGCGCCGAATTTGCGCTCAACGGCGATGGCGGTGGCGGGCTGATCGGCGAAGATGGTAAACCCAAATATTATGCGCTGCAGGCGGGCGAGAAGACCTATGCCGACTTCACGCTGGAGGTGACGAATGCGGGCGGCCACAGCTCGCGCCCGTCAGACGTTAACGCGATCGTCCAGCTCGCCGATGCGCTTGCCAAGGTCGGCACCTATCGCTTCGAACCGCAGATCAACGAGCTGACGCGGACCGGCCTGCCGATCGTCGCCGATCAGGTGGGCGGCGCGATCGGCGCGGCGCTGAAAGCCTTTGCCGCCGACCCGACCGATGCCCGGGCGATCGCCGCGATCCGGGCCGAGCCCGAATATGTGGGACAGATCGGCACCACCTGCGTGCCGACGCTGGTGAAGGGGGGACACGCCGAAAATGCGCTACCCCAGCGCGCGACCGCGAACATCAACTGCCGTATCTTTCCGGGCGTCGCGGTCGAAACCGTGCGCGCCGAGCTGGAGCGCGTGATCGGCGACCCCGGCGTTGCGGTAAAGACCGACCCCGACGCCAGCGCGAGCGACGCCTCGCCGCTCCGTCCCGACGTGATGGCGGCGGTACGGAAGGCGGTCCATGCCCGCGCACCCGGCCTGCCGATCATCCCCTCGATGAGCGCGGGAGCCACCGACAGCTATCATTTCCGCATGAACGGCGTGCCGAGTTACGGCGTCGCGGGGCTGTTCTCGAAGGCGAGCGACAGCTTTGCCCACGGGCTCAACGAGCGCGTGCCCGTCGCCGCGATCGCCCCGGCGCTCGCGCATTGGGACAGCCTGCTGCGCGATTTGTCGAACTGACCGATCAACCGGCGGCGATGCGGCGCGCGGTGTCCTGAACCAGCGCGATCATGTTGGGTACGCCCTGCGTGCGGTTCGACGAGAGCTGGCGCGCGAGGTCGAACGGGGCGAGCGCCGCGGCCACGTCCATCGCGGCGACCTCGGAGGCGGGCTTGTCCTGCACTGCGGCGAGGACGAGCGCGACGATGCCCTTGGTGATCGCGGCATTGCTGTCGGCGAGGAAGTGGAGACGGCCATCGTCCTGCGGCACCGGATAGACCCAGACGCTCGCCGAACAGCCGCGCACCAATGTCGCGTCGGTCTTGAGCGCGTCCGGCATCGGCTCCAGCTCGCGGCCGAGTTCGATCAGCAGGCGGTAGCGATCGTCGCCATCGAGAAAATCATATTCGTCGAAAATGTCGGAAAGGCTGCGCATGGGCGCGGCAGTGGCAGATTTGGGACGATGGGGGAAGGGTTTTGCTCCTCGCTCTTAACCGTCATGCTGAACTGGTTTCAGCATCCATGGCCGCCCCTCTCGTCTTGCGCGGCGCTGAAGGCGAAGTCAGGCGATGGACCCTGAAACAAGTTCAGGGTGACGAAGAAGAGAAACGGCGGAGCCTTACAGATCGACGCCCGCCGCGATCGCTTCCAATTTGCGCAGTCGTTCCTTGAGGTCGGCGATCTCGATCCGCGATCCGGCGTGCGGGACGGCGGGGTCCTGCGCCAGCGGGGCGTGGCCCGCGGCGAGTTCGTCGCGCTTCAGCTGGATCCAGTCGCGCCAGCCGCGCAAGGCGACGAGGCTGACGATGGTGAGCCCGGAAAGCGCGATCGCCGCGGTGGTAAGGTCGGGAGTGATGAAAGCCATGAGCGTTGCTCCTTTACCGGCGTTCAGATCTTGCTGCTGTCGCGCAGCTTCTCGATCTCCTGATCGAGCGTGACGGCGCGATTATTGTCGGTGGCGATGCGTTCGAGCACCTGGATGCGATCCTTGAGCGCGCGTATCTCGGCCTGCAGCGCCTTGGTCTCGGCGTCGTTCCCGGCGACATAATCATTGCCGTGACGGTCGCGCCGGATGCCATGCTTGGCGCGGATAATGCTGCCGATCGTCACGATGAGGACGATGCCGACGACCATTTCAAACGGGCCCATGAGGAGGTTCCTTTCCTATTATCTTATCGTTGCTTCAGTTCAGCGGTGCGTCGCGCAGCTTTTCGATCTCGTCGGCGACGTCAATTCCCTTGTCGGTCACGATGCGTTCGAGCACGCGGACGCGCGCCTCCAGCCGTTCGGTCTGCGCCGCATATTGCGCCGCCTTTTCCGCGGTTTCGCTGCTCATGGCCTGAAACGCGCGTTCCTTGAACTTGAGGTGGCGTTCATACGCGGCGTAACCAATTCCGAGCGTGACCGGCAGCCCGACGACGATAAAAAGAATGACGATCGTTTCCATGTCCGCCTCCTCAGTTCGCGGGGCGCCGCAGCGCTTCGATTTCGGCCGCGACGCGGTGGCTTTCGTCGGTGACGATGCGTTCGACGACCGCCAGCCGATCCTTCACCGACCCCAGTTCGGCGCGCAGCTGGGCATTTTCCTGGCTGATGAGTTTGACGCGCTCCATCGCTTCGTCGCTGGTGCGTGGATAGACCGCCTTGCCCCAGCTGTTTTCAAGCGGATAACCGTTCTTGACGCGCAGCCAAGTGGTATAGACCCAGCCGGCCACCCCGGCGAGGCCGACGATCGCGGCAACGGGGGCGATGGTGTTCAGGACGTCGAGATTCATGCTCTTTCCCCTCAGCGCAGGCTGTCGATCTGGTCGGCGAGCTGCGCCGCCTGGCCGTTGTTTTCCGTCGCGATACGTTCGAGCACGGCGATCCGCTCTTCGAGCCGCGCGATCTGACCCGCGAGCTTGGCGTTGTCGTCGGTAAGCAGGGCGATTTTTCGATCAGCGTCGGCGTCGGTTCGATGAACCGTGCCGCCCCATTCATTTTCGACCGGATAGCCATGTTTGGCGCGGATCCAGGTGGTGAACATCCAGCCGCCGATCGACAGAGCGATGATGGCGAGGACGAAGGTGGTGCCACCGAAATTCATATGATGTCTCCCTGTTGCCTGTCGGTCGCTCAGCGCAGCGCGTCGATCTCGTCGGCGAGGCGGCGATTATGGCTGGTGTAATAAAGCTCGATGTCGGCGAGGCGGCGGTCGATGTCGCGAAAGCGCGACTTGATGTCGCGGGTCGACGCCGCGGGGTTGCTGCGCACCCCCTGCCAGAATTTTGCTTCTTCCTGCGAGCCATAGAGCGCAAACGGCTTCGGCGTTCCCATCCAGGCGACCATCCAATAGGCGATCAGCGTCCAAGGGAAGCCACCCATCAGCGTGAGCAGCACCGCGCCGACGCGAACCCAGAGCACGTCGATCCCGCTATAATCCGCGATCCCCGCGCACACGCCGCTCCACTTGGCGTTCTGCTTGTCGAGATAAAATTTGGTGCGGCTGGCAGACATCTCAGTTCCTCCGGTTTATATTTTCGAGCTGCGCCAATTCCTCATCGCTGCGTACCGCGGGGCGGAAGTCGGGATGATCGGCGCTGATGATCCGTTCGACGGTATGAAGACGATTCTCGAGCCGTCGGGCCGTATCGTAAAGTTCGTCGAGCAGCTGTTCGTCTTCTCCGGTCAGCGTCTTGGCCTGCTTCCACTTGGTGATGTAGTGGAGGATCAGCCAGGGCAGACCGAGGAAGAGGGTTCCGATGACGATCGGGACGATGATGATCTCTTCCATCGGCCGGGCTCCTTATTTCTTGCCCTGCGCGGCTTTCAGCGCGGCGAGTTCGTCGGCAACCTTGTCGGCAGCCTGCAGTTCGGCGATCTCCTCGTCGAGCGACTTCTTGTATCCGAGGCCGAGCGCATCGGCGCGGCCTTCGGCTTCGTCGACGCGGCGTTCGAGGATTTCGAAGCGCGAGAAAGCGTCTTCCACGCGGTCGCCGTTGGTCATCTCGCGCAGACGATAGCGATTCTCGGCGCTTTCGAGGCGATTGACGACACTCGACTGGCGCGCACGGGCTTCGGAGAGCTTTTTCTGCAGCTTAGCGATGTCGGCTTCATAGCCGGTCAGCGCGTCGTCGAGGACGGCGATCTCGGCCTTCAGCCGCTCGGCCATGTCGCCCGCCTTCTGCTTTTCGACGAGCGCGGCGGTGGCGAGGTCTTCGCGATCCTTCGACAGCGCGAGCTCGGCCTTTTCCTTCCAGCTGTCCTGCAGGCTTTCAAGCTTGGCGATATGGCGGCGCATTTCCTTCTGATCCGCGATGGTGCGGGCGGCGGAGGCGCGGACTTCGACAAGCGTTTCGTTCATTTCAAAGATGATCTGGCGGATCATCTTTTCGGGGTCTTCCGCCCGGTCGAGCAGGTCGGTGACGATGGCGGCGATGATGTCGCGGGTTCGTGAGAAAATACCCATTTGAAACTCCTGTCGAAAACTTGAGACCTTGGTGTCTGTTCTTGAAAAAAGGCTGGTGCCGGGGCGGGGCAAGGGGGGAGAGTGCCCCGGCACCAGTGCCGGTCAGGCCATCGGGCTGACCGCCGGGGTCGAAGCAGCACCCACCAAGCCGACCACGGGGAGGCCGGCAGCGGTGGCAGGATAGTCGATCGCGCCGACGAGGATGGCCAGCGCACCCACCGCGCTGAACGCGAAAGTAGCGGCCTGGGCAATCTTCGTTTTCATCGTTTCAACCTTCCTGTTTGCTGCACCGGAGCGCTGTGCGCCGGTTCGCCGAAATCTTTGCAGGAGGCGTGCCAATTGCCCAAGGCGGCGGAAAACTGGGAAACTTTGCGCGCAAATTTTTCCCGCCGCCGATTTTACTTGCCAATCATCGGGAAAATTTGCCAATCATTGGGAATGGAGCGCGAAACACAATTCATCGGCCAGTCGGCGGCTTTTCAGGACGCTGTCGATCGCGCGAGCCAGGCGGCGTTGCTCGACCGCCCGGTGCTGGTCATCGGCGAGCGCGGGACGGGCAAGGAACTGATCGCCGAACGTCTGCACCGCCTGTCGACGCGATGGGACAAGCCTTATGTCATTATGAACTGCGCCGCGATGCCCGAGACGCTGATCGAGAGCGAGCTGTTCGGGCACGAGGCGGGCGCCTTTACCGGCGCGACGCGCAGCCGCGCGGGGCGGTTCGAGGAGGCCGACGGCGGCACCCTGTTCCTCGACGAACTGGCAACGATGTCGATGGGGGCGCAGGAGCGCCTGCTCCGCGCGGTCGAATATGGCG
>JBGTUD010000185.1:0-6132 GCA_041939405.1 Sphingopyxis sp.
TGATGAAGCGCAGCGCCGGAAAATCGGCGAAGAGATCGCCCTCGAGCAATTGCATGAAGGCGATGGTGTCGGCAGCGATATAATAGCCGCCCGTTGCGTGCATCGCGGGATTGCAGCTTCCCGAGACGTGAATCATCGCGGGAACGTCGAGTTCGACCATCTTCTCGTAGAAGGGATACCAATAACGGTCGGTGAGCGGCGGATGGGTGAAGTGCCCGCCGCCGGGATCAGGATTGAGGTTGCAGCCGATGAAGCCCAATTCGGTGACGCAGCGTTCGAGCTCGGCGATGCTCGCGCTCATGCTGGCCTTCGGCGACTGGGGCAGCATACACACGCCGGCAAAGCTCTCGGGGAAGAGGCCGACGACGCGCGCGATCAGGTCGTTGCAGCGCCGCGCCCATTCTCGCGCCACCGCCTCGTCGCCGACGTGCGGCGCCATTGCCGAAGCGCGCGGACTGAAGATGGTGAGGTCCGCGCCGCGCTCCCTGATGAGGCGCAGCTGGTTCGCCTCGATGGTCTCGCGGATCTCGGCGTCGGAAATTTCGGGATAAGCAGGCGCGGGAATGCCGGCCGCATAGGCCGCCTTCTGCTCTTCGCGCCAGGCGTCATGCGCCTTGGGAAGCACGGTATAATGGCCGTGACAGTCGATGATCATCGTCATGCCGCACGCCTCGGCTTGCCAATCCCTGCTTCGCACAGCGCCTCGAGCTTCGCCGCGAGCTCAGCGGGCGCCGCGCGGCCGATACTTCCTGCAGCGCGTTCGCGCGCAATCGTACCGCGCGTCATCAAGGGATCGATCCCCAGGTCCTCAAGCATTCGCGCGGCCTCCTCCATCTCCTCGGCGCGCCGAAGCCCGTGGACGAGCATGCGTTCGAGATTATAGTCGATCCGCTCGCGCCAGCCCTGCTCGCGCCAGCTCGCATCGAGCGAGTTCATCACCTCGTCGGATACGCCGGCGACATGCGCAGCGAGCGCGCATTCGGCCGAGAGCGCCTCGAGCCCCTTGACCATCACCGAACGGATCATCTTGATCGCCGATGCATCGCCGACGCGTTGCCCAATGATCGCGACATCGCCGAACCCGAGACTGTCGAGAAGCGCCGCCGCGTCATCGGCATCGGGCCCCGAGACGAGGAGCGGCACGTCCTTTTTCGCCGGAAGCACCGGTGCCATCACCGCAACGTCGACGTAGCAACCGCCCGCAGCCTCGATCACGCGGGCGGCGTTGCGCTTGGTCGCGGGGGCGACGCTGTTCATGTCGAACCAGAATACCCCCGCCGCAAGATGGGGCGCACAGGCGCGCGCGGCCGCGAGCGCCTGATCGGCGTTGACAAGGACAAGCACAGCGGCGGTCCCCGCCAATGCCGTGCCGGCATCCTCGGCACCGTCGACTCCGTGGGAAGCAAAAGCCGCGAGCATTTCGGCGCGCTGGACGGTGTCCGACGTCTTGACGTCGAAGGCGCGCGCGCCCGGCGCCGCGAAGGCGCGTCCCGCTTCGCCGAAGCCGATGAAGGTGACATCAACTGACATGCCCCCCGCCTAGGCGAGGCACGCCCGTATCCGCCAATCCAATTGCCGCCCTATCTATCCATTTTCCTGAAGTCTTGTTTCATAAGCTGCGCGATGGAGCAGTTCGACGAAGCGCTGCTGCGCGCGCGTCGGCCGCCAGTTCTCGCGCGTGCTGATCCCGATCGTGCGGACGCGGGCGGGGAGCGCCGGCGCGATGCGCTCGAGCATCGATGTTTCGATCTCCATCGCGATCTGATCGGGCGAGAGCAGCGTCAAAAGGTCGCTCTGCATCAGGAGGCCGCGGATCACCATCACCGAGCCGCATTCGACCGGTACAGGGGGTGGATCACCCTCGAACAAGGCTTCCCAATGGGTCCGCAGCGGTGTGCCGGCAGGCCCGACGATCCACGATTGCCGCCGCAGATCATCGAGCGTCGGACGCTCGTTACCGAGCGGATGCCCCTTGCGGCCAAAGATGGCGAGCGTATCGGTGAAGAGCGGCACCTGGACGATTCCCGGCGGCGGCTCGTCCCGGAGCGCACCGACCATCATATCGATGACGCCGTCCAGCAGCGGATCGACAAGTTCGCGCCACGAGCCTTCGACAATATCGACGATCGGTCCCGGTGTCTCACGCAGAAAATGCGCGAGCGCGCGCGGCAGGACAAGCGCGCGGCTGAGCGGCATGGCCCCGATCGCGATGCGTGCACCCTCGCCTTCGCTTCCCCGCGCCTCGTCGATCCCAGCCGCAATCTCCGCGCTCGCAAGCCGCACGCCGCGTGCAAGCGCGACGCCCGCAGGCGTGAGCATCGAGCCGCGCCCGCGCCGCTCGGCAAGCGGCGCGCCGCAGATCTGTTCAAGCTCGCGTACCGCGCGGTGGATCGCGGGCTGCGAGAGGCGCGACGCCCGCGCCGCGCCTGCAAAGCTTTGTGCATCGGCAAAATGACGGAAGGCCTCAAGCTGCGTCGCGGTCATCAGTTGCTCCGGCCTCGCGAAAACCCGTGCCGCGCCGCGCCCCGGGCGCCGCGCACCGCGCGCAAGCTCGGCAAAGGCCCGCGCCGCACGTTCGGCGAGCGCGCGGCCGGCAGCGGTCGGGGCAACCCCGTCCGGGTGGCGCTCGAAGAGCAGGACGCCGAGCTGACGCTCGATTTTCGCAAGCCCCTGGGTGAGCGCGGGCTGCGACAAACCTGCGGCTTCCGCGGCACGGTTGATGCTCGGCTTGTCGATGAGCACGCCAAGCGCGCGCAGATGGCGAAGATTGAGATCGAACGGCGCAGTCATCGCACGCAAATATAACAAAATCTTATTGGAGGTCCATATTCTCGATTGGCGCGCGCGCGGCGATGGGCGCAGGGGCGACGCAAAAGGAGAATGTCATGGGCATCGTCGTACAGACTATCGAGCGCACGGATCGCGCGGTCATAGACGGGCTCGCCGTGGCAGGCGTAGCGACGGTGCATGAAGCGCAGGGACGCACCGGCCTGCTCGCGCACCATATGCGGCCGATCTATGCCGGCGCGCGCATCGCAGGAAGTGCGGTAACGATTTCGGCACCACCCGGCGACAATTGGATGGTGCATGTCGCGATCGAGCAACTCCAGGACGGCGACATTCTCGTGCTCGCGCCCACCAGCCCCTGCGTCGATGGCTATTTCGGCGACCTGCTCGCAACGAGCGCGATGGCGCGCGGCTGCCGCGGCCTCGTCATCGACGCGGGCGTGCGCGACGTGCGCGATTTGACCCAAATGGGCTTTCCTGTCTGGTCAAAGGCGGTGTTCGCGCAAGGGACGGTCAAGAATACGTTGGGCTCGGTCAATGTTCCCATCGTCTGCGCGGGCGCCGCGATCACGCCCGGCGATGTGATCGTCGCCGACGATGACGGGGTGTGCGTCGTGAGGCGCGAAGATGCTGCGAGCGTGCTTGAAAAGGCCAGGGCGCGCGAGGCGGCCGAGGAAGCCAAGCGACAGCGGCTCGCTGCGGGCGAGCTCGGGCTCGACATCTATGATATGCGCCCGCGGCTTCGGGACATGGGCCTCAAATATGTCTGATGGTGTCCGCTCCATGTGGATGCGCGGGGGCACGTCGAAGGGCGGCTATTTCCTTAAAGGAGAGCTTCCCGCCGACCGCGCAGCGCGCGATGCCTTTCTCCTCCGCGTGATGGGATCGCCCGACCCGCGCCAGATCGACGGCATGGGCGGCGGCGATCCGCTGACAAGCAAGATAGCCCTTGTCAGCAAGTCCGAACGTCCAGGCGTCGACGTCGATTACCTCTTCCTGCAAGTCTTCGTCGATCAGCCGATCGTCACCGACGCGCAAAATTGCGGTAACATCCTCGCCGGGGTTGCCCCCTTCGCGATCGAGCGCGGCCTCGTAGCTGCCACCGAGGGCCAGACGCGCGTAGCCATCTTCATGGAAAACACCGGCCAGGTCGCGGTCGCGACAGTCGAGACGCCCGGCGGCAGGGTGCGCTACGATGGCGCCGCCGCGATCAGCGGCGTCCCGGGCACGGCCGCACCGATCCCGCTGGTCTTTCGTGATACCGCAGGCTCGTCATGCGGCGCATTGCTTCCGACCGGAAACAATGTCGACATCATCGACGGCATCGATTGCACGCTCATCGACAATGGCATGCCATGCGTCGTAATAGCGGCAACCGATGTGGGCATCAGCGGCTATGAGGACCGCGAAACCCTCGATGCCGATGCCGCATTGAAAGCGAAGGTCGAGGCGATCCGGCTGAAGGCGGGGCCGATGATGAACCTGGGCGATGTTGCCGAAAAATCGGTCCCCAAGATGATGCTCGTTGCGCCACCGCGTGCGGGCGGCGCGATTTCGGTCCGCTCGCTTATTCCGCACCGCGTCCATGCCTCGATCGGCGTCCTCGGCGCGGTGAGCGTTGCGACCGCCTGCCTCATCGCGGGTTCGCCCGCCGCTGCGTTTGCCGTCGTGCCCGAAGGGGCGACAAAGACGCTTGGCGTTGAGCACCCTACGGGGGTCACCGAATGCGTCGTGACGGTCGATGAGAATGGCGCCCCCATAGAGGCGGGCATGCTGCGCACCGCGCGTAAATTGATGGACGGAGTGGTTTTCGCATGAGCATCGGCGCCGATGGCCGGATCAGAAGCTGGACGCTCGCGCCGTCAACACCGCGTTTCGCCCTGCCTGAAAGCGCGGTCGATGCGCATTGCCATGTCTTTGGCCCCGCCGCGCGCTTCCCGTTCAGCGTCAAAGCCAAATATCTACCGCAGGATGCGGGCGCCGACGCGCTCTTCGCGCTTCGCGATCATCTTGGTTTTGCGCGCAACGTGATCGTCCAGGCGAGCTGCCACGGCACCGACAATAGCGCAACGCTCGCCGCCATCGCTGCCTCGAACGGCCGCGCGCGCGGCGTCGCGGTCGTCGATCCCGCGATCGACGAAAAGGAGCTGGAGGCACTCGACGAAGGCGGCATTCGCGCCGTCCGCTTCAATTTCCTGAAGCGGCTGGTCGACGATGCTCCAAAGGATCGATTCCTCGAGATCGCGAGGCGGCTTCCGACAGGTTGGCACGTCGTCATCTATTTCGAGGCCGACATATTGGAGGAACTGCGCCCCTTCATCGATGCGATCCCCGTGCCGATCGTCATCGATCACATGGGCCGCCCCGACGTCTCCGAAGGCCCCGACGGCCCCGATATGCGTGCCTTCCGCCGCCTCCTCGATAGCCGCGAAGACATCTGGTTCAAGGCGACCTGCCCCGACCGGCTCGATCCCGCCGGCGCGCCATGGGATGATTTTGCGATGGCGGTCGCGCCGCTCGTTGCCGATTACCCAAATCGCGCACTGTGGGGCACCGACTGGCCGCATCCCAATATGCAAGATGCGATCCCGGATGACGGTCACCTCGTCGATATGATCCCGCGGATCGCCTCCTCCCCCGAACTGGTTCGAGCGATGCTGGTGGAGAATCCGATGAGGCTCTATTGGCCGGAAGAGGGGCCATCAGCGCTGCTCCCATCGCAATAGTGGCGGTCGGGATCGTCACATCCCCAGACCGCGCATTGGGTCACACGACGCCCGCCGATCGCGGCCTTTGCGGGCATCGCAACCCTGGGCGAGAATCAGAAACGGCACCTGCGGATGAAATCGATCATCTCGTTTGCCAGCCGCATGTCGCCAGTTCCGAGATGCATCGACAGCGAATAATGATTGTGGCCACGCGCGATATAACAATCGCGAACCGAACCTTTCGCGTCGAGGCGCGCGTCGAGCAGGCCGAGGAATTCGCGTTGAAAACGGGGAGGATCATATTCCGCGCAGCAAAGTAGGAGCGGGAGATCCGTCGCGATCATCGCCTCCTTCGGCGATTGCCCACGGTCAAATTCCGCAACCGAGTGATAGGCGAGATCGCGCTCGTCGAGGGGCGTGAATCCGTAAAGCCCCGACAGCAGCACGGCACCCGCGATCCCCAAATCATCCGGCCGCAGCTTTATGTGCGTCGCGGCGTGCACGGCGCCGGCGGACGTCCCGACCAGGAAAATCTGTTCGGGATCGCCTCCGAAGGCCCCGATCTCCTGGTGGAGCCAGTCGATCGCCAAACCGACATCCTCGCCGCCCGATGGCCATTTATGCTCTGGCGCCAGCC
>JBGTUD010000186.1:0-6109 GCA_041939405.1 Sphingopyxis sp.
AGGATCGTCGGGCCGCCCTGGGCGCCCGAAAAAGCCGCGGAGATAAGGAGGCTGCTGGTCATGATCTTTGCCCCCTCAAATCTCGAAATTGACCATCTTGGCCATGATCCCGGCCCCGATACTCATCCAGATCAGCCCGCCGATGCCGGCCACGATCAGTCGCTGTTCGACAAAGAAGCCGGCGAGATAGCTGGGGTTCACGAACCACACGACGCCGAACACGAAGAAGGGAAGGGCGCCGACGATATAGGCTGACGCCTTGGCTTCCGACGACATGGCGCGGATTTTCAGCTTCATCTGGGCACGCTTGCGGAGCACGTCCGAAAGATTGGCCAGCGTTTCGGCGAGATTGCCGCCCGTTTCGCGCTGGATCTGGATCGTGATGCAAAAGAATTGGAACTCGGGGGTGCCAAGCATATCGGCCGATTCCTGGAGCGCAGCCTCCATCGTGTTGCCGATGCGGATGCGTTCGATCACGCCCTTGAACTCTTCGCCGACCGGACCCGGCAGTTCCTGGCTGACCACCTGAAAGGTTTCGGTCACCGGCAAGCCCGACCGCAGCCCGCGCACAAGCAGGTCGATCGCGTCGGGAAAGCGGGCGTTGAATTGCGCGACCCGTTTCTTGATCGCCATACCGACGACCAGATAGGGCAGACCAAGGCCGAGCATCAGGCCGACGAGTGCGGCCATTGCGAAAGGCGCGCGGATAATCAGCATGGAGCCGGTCGCCACCACGAACAGCCCCATCGACGCGAACATATATTGGGTGAGCGTCCAGCGCTTTCCCGTCCGGCGGATACGCTTTTCCAACTCTTCGCGGCGCGGCAGCATGCTTGTCAGCGATGAACCGCCGCGGTTTCCGCTCGACTGGATCGTCTTGCGCATCTGCGCGGCCACGACGGCTTCGGTCGAGGCGGCGTGCCGGTCCTTCACCATCGCGAGCCGCCGGGACTTGGCTTTGCTGGCCGACGGGCCGCCAAGCAAAATCACAAGCACGGCCAGGGCCATCAAGGCTCCGACGATGATGAGGATGACGGGCAGGTTCATGATCAACTGGGTCCGCTTCTGTCGCTGGTCGTTGCGGCGGCGCGTCTAACGCGCCGTCACGCCGCCTGTTTCGTACTCTTTTTGGTAAACCCAAGCTTGCCGAGCAGCGAGCCACCGGCCTTGCCCTTTGCAGAGGCCGCCGCGGCCTCTTCGGCCTCGACATCGGCGCCGTCGAGAATCAGGCGCATCAGATTGTTCCAAACCTGCGCCGCTTTGGTGCCCTTGCACGTTTCGGCATAGGATTTGCCAAGCTTCGCCGCTTGCGCCACCAATTTGGGATCGAACGGAATGACAATGTCGATCGGGCGTTCGATCGAGGATTCGAACTCCTTGCGCGACAATTCGCCGATCGCGCTCTGGAACTTGTTCGCAACCAGCACGACACGCGCACCGGGCACATTTTGTTTGAACCACGACAACAGGCGGATCGTATCGCGCGCCGCGGCGAGCGTGATGTCGCTGACGAGCAGGATCGTCCCCGCTTCGGACACCAGGTGCGGGAAGGGGATCAAGACCTGACGCGGGATGTCCACAATCGTCATCTCGAACGCATTGCGCAGCTCTTCCTCGAGCTGGAAAAAGGCCGAACCGTCGGTCAACACCGGCTGATGGATCGGCGCTTCGGCCGACAGCAGGCTAAGCTTGTCCGATGCACGCACCATCGCGCGTTCGATAAACAGCCCGTCGATGCGGCTGGGGTTGTCGATCGCGTCGATCAGCCCGCGGCCGGGTTCGAGGTCAAGCGTCAGTGCGCCGGTCCCGAAATGCACGTCGAGGTCGAGCAGCGCGGTCTGGCGATCGGCTTGCTCGCTGATTGCCCAGGCGAGCGAGGTCGACACCATCGACGCCCCGACGCCGCCGCGAACGCCGACGACCGCCATCATGTGATGCGGCTTGTCGTCGTGCATGTCGGCATGTTTCGGCGCCGAAAGCATCGCCTGTGCCATCGTCAGCGATTCGCGCACCTGGTCGAGCGACAAGGGCTTCAGCAGATAGTCCTGGATCCCGCTCGACAGCAGGTCGCGATAGAGGCGAACGTCGTTGACTTGGCCCGCCGCGATCACGACGGTGCCGGGCTCGCAGACTTCGGCCAGCGCGTTGATGTCGTTGATTGGATCGCCCGATTCCGACATGTCGACGAACAGGATGTTCGGGCTTGCCGACACGGACAGCGATTGCACCGCGTTCCGCAGCCCGCCCTTGTTACACTTTTCCATCGGCCAGCCCATGTCGGCAGCCGCGACGCGGATCAGCTCCAGCGTATCGTCGTCGCACACAAAGGCGTTGAAGGGATCGCGCAGCGATGCAGATTTGAAAGGAGCGTTCACTGGCCGCCTCCGCTGGTGGCTGTTTGTTTGAGTTCCCCGGCGCCGGTCTGGGGTTTCGTGCGATAGGTCTGGATCGGGCGCGTCGCGGCAGCCGGATCGGTTCCGGTATCGCGCGTGCCCTTGATCAGATCATTGGGGTCGGCGACCATCGCGGCAAGGTTGCTGTTCGTTGCGCAGCCATAGTTCGACGAGGTCGCGTTGACAGGGTTCAGCGACGATTTGCTGCTCCAGTCGGGACACCCCGGAACCGAGGCCGATGCGCGCGTCACGACGATGCGCAAATGCCCGTCGGGCACCGCGCCCGTGGTCACGGGAACATCCCGGCTCAACAGCAGCCCGCGGCGTTCGACCATCGCGCGGACGGTCGCCTGCGCCGACGCGGCGCCGTAAAGCGACGAATCCTCGATCGCCACCCGGTCGCCGTAACGGATGCCCATTGCGTCGAACCAGCCTTGCAGGCGGCCCTGCTCGCTGGGCGGCAGTTCGCCTCCGGTCGCGGCGACGTCGAACTGATAGATGGCGTTGCGCACGACCGGTTGATGGACCGATTCCAGGCTGCGATTGCTATAGCCGCTGCCCGCGCAACCGGCGAGTGTCGCCGCCAGCGCCAGGACCGTGCAAGTTGCGATATTTTTCATCACTTTAGCTCCTGAAGTCGGTCGCGTCACTTGATGCTGAAACCGGGCGAGACGTCGCTGCTACCGCCGCGCGGGCGGTCGGCGTCGCCGACATTGTTGTCGAGCCGCGGTTTCGGCCGATCGCCGCCGGTCACGCCGTCGCTCGTCTGATTGAGCAGCAGGCGTTGCAGATCATTGGTGTCGCGGAACGCGTCGGTCGGCAGCTTGATGTCGTTCGCCGACACGGGCTCGACGAGATAGGGCGTGACGACGATGACGAGTTCGGTTTCGCCGCGGCGGAAGCTGTCCGATTTGAAGAGCGCGCCGAGCAGCGGAACGTCGCCGAGGCCGGGCATCTTGTCGATGGCACCGATCGAACGATTGTTGAGCAGTCCAGCGATCATGAAGCTTTCGCCCGAGCCAAGCTCGACGGTCGTTTCGGCGCGGCGGATTGTGAGCGCGGGAACCTGAAAGCCCTGCATTTCGATCGCGCCCTCGGTCGACAGTTCCGACACTTCGGGGCGGACGCGCAGGCTGATCCGCCCGTTCGACAGCACCGTCGGCGTATAGGCCAGGCTGACGCCATATTTGCGATATTCGATCGTCGTCCCCGCAAAGTTGCCGGGGATCGGCACGGGAAATTCGCCGCCCGCCAGGAAGTCGGCGGTCTCGCCCGAGATCGCGGTCAGATTGGGCTGCGCGAGCGTCGCGACCAGCCCCGACCGTTCGCCGATGTCGAGCGAAGCGATCAGGTCGAGCCCGAACAGACGGCCCGCGCCGGCAAGGCTGCGCGTGCCGGGCGGCGTCGTGATCGTGTAAACGGTCCGGCCGTTGGCATCGGTGGTGATCGTACCGGCCTGACGGCCGCCGAAGACGCCGCCCAGAAAGCCGTTGCCGAGCGGGCCGTCGGTATCGCGGGTCAACAGGTTGCCGCTCATTTCCTTGACGAGCGAGCGGTTCACCTCGGCAATCCGAACCTGCAGATTGACCTGCAGCGGGGTAGCGGTGCGCAGGCGCGACAGCACTTTGGTCTGTTCGCCGACGAACGCCTGCACAAGCCGTTCGGCTTCGGCCGCGTCGTCGGGCGACTGGACGGTGCCGGTGAGCAAAACAAAGCCGTTCATCGTGTTGGCCGCAATGCTCGCTTCGGGCATCGCCAGCGACAGCATCTGGTCGATCGTCTCGATATTGTTGCCGACGCGTGCGACGGTCGAGAAAACGACCCGTCCGCTGGCGTCGGTCGCATAGATGCTCGTCTCGCCGGGCGTCTTGCCGAACACATAAAGCTGGCGGCTGGAGCGCACCTGAACGTCGGCCACCTTGTCGTCGGCGACAAAGACGTCGCTCATCGCCGTGGGCAGGCTGATCAGGCGGCCGCGGCCGACCGACAGGTCGATGCTGCTGCTCGCATTCTGGACGGCCTGTGCCGTGGCGGGCTGCGAAGGCGCGGCGGCCAGCGTGGCGGCGACGAGGCCGATGGCCAGGGTGCGCGCCAGAGCCGCGGCCCTGAAATTGGCTTTGCTGTTCATCTTACTTACCCCCAACCGGAACTTCGGTCATCTTGTCGCCGCGGGTCACGCGCACGACCGGGCCCACTGGAACCGAAGCGCCGCGTCCATCATAGGTCGGCACATTATTGCCCCTGTTGTCGGCCTGTTGCCGCGGCGCGGACACCCGCCCGCGCACCGGGATCCAGAAGCGCGATACGTCGCCGCCGGTCGTCGCCGACGCACGGCTGGCGACGGGGCGTGCGGCCGCCTGGGCCATCATCTTGCGTTCGGCGGCGGTTCCGCCCGAGGCCGGTACCTCGATTTCGCCCGAAGCGATGGCAGCATCGAGTTCGCCGGCGCTTTCGGCCAGCGGACGAAGCGCGAGCGAAAGCCGGCCCATGCCCTGCGCAACCGCGATCTTCTCGGCAATATCGGGAGTCGCTTCCAGCGTCACCGAGCCAAAGGTGCGCACCGGGGTCTTGCCCGTTTCGTCCTCGGCATCGTAGCGCTGGTCGGTCGCAAGGACGCGGATGTTGCGAACGATGGTTTCAGCAGTGAAGATCTGCTCGTCGGGATAGCTGCTCCCTTCTTTCACGTCGATCGTCTGCATCAGCATCACGTCGACGCGGTCGCCCGGGAAGACGAAGCCGGCGACGCCCTGTTCCTGCGATACCTTGACGGTGATCGCGCGCATCCCCGGGCCGAGCGCCGCAGCGAGAAAACCGCGATCGTCAGGATGGACGAGCGCGCCCTGCGTCAGCGGCTGTCCCGCGGTGATCGGGTGGCGCACAACGGTGCCCACCAGCGTGTTCACGTCGGTCTTTTCCTTGACGAAATAGGCGTTTTCGACCAGCTCTTTCGGCCAGGGCTGGAACCGGAAGCTATCCGGCCCGATGATGGTACCGATCGGCAACTGCCGCGTTGCAACCAGGATCATCGGTCCCGTAATCTCCGGTGCCGCCGCCGCGCGCGCAGCCGGTGCCCCCGCACCGCGCATCATGTAGTTGACGCCGAATGCCGCGCCGATGGCAATCACCAGCGCGCCCACGATCAGCATAATCTTTCGCGTGTCCATGACGATTTTTCGCCTCCTGCACCGTCCGGAAACGGCGGTGCTTGCCCTCAGGTCAAACCGATAGCCTGAAACTGGTTAAGATAGTGTTGGTGAAGCGCCCACAGCCCGGCAGCGGCGATGGCAACGCCATAGGGCACCTCGACCGGGGTGTCCGAGGGGCGCCATTTCATATGGATGAGCATGATCGCCGACAGGATGCCGCCGCCGATCGCCATGACCATCAGCATGGGCAGAAACAGGGGCAGCGGGATCCACAGCATCACCGCGCCGATCATCTTGACATCGCCGCCCCCCATCGCGCCGATCGCGAAAAGTCCTGCGAAGATCGCAAAGACCAGCAAGGCCGCGCCGAACTGGACCGGCACGTCGGGCCATATCGCCAGTCCCGATACGATCCAGAACGGGACCGCCAATATCGCCATCGCGGCGTTAAGCTCGTTGGAGATCGTACGCGACCGGATGTCGCTGACCGCTGCGGCGACCATCATCAGGGCCAGGGCGGCCATCAGGCCGAGCGCGAGCGTTCCATTCTCCATATGGACGCGTCTACGC
>JBGTUD010000187.1:0-6095 GCA_041939405.1 Sphingopyxis sp.
CCAGTTCGGCGCGCAGGAACCCGGCGATGCCGAAGAGATCGCGAATTTCTGTTCGCTGACCTATGACGTCTCTTTCCCGCTGATGGCGAAGATCGACGTCAATGGCGACGATGCCGATCCGATCTTCAAACATCTGAAGAAGGAAAAGACCGGCTTGCTGGGCAGCGCGATCAAATGGAATTTCACCAAATTTCTGGTCGATCGCGACGGCAAGGTCGTATCGCGTCACGCGCCGACGACCAAGCCCGATCAATTGCGCAGGGAGATTGAGGAATTGCTGGGTTAGCTGTCGGCCCAGAGCCGCAGCAGATTGTGATAGACGCCGGTGAGTTCGATCACCGAGCGATCCTTGCCGCCCAGTTCATCTGTCAGCCGCTGCACCGCGCGGTCGAGATCGAACAAGGTGCGCCGCTTCTCGGCGTCGCGCACCATCGATTGCAGCCAGAAAAAGGAGGCGACGCGCCGGCCGCGCGTGACCGGGGTGACGCGGTGGAGGCTCGACGAGGGATAAACGACGGCATGCCCCGCAGGCAGCTTGACGCGCTGAACGCCGTAATGATCCTCGACCAGCAATTCGCCGCCGTCATAGTTTTCGGCCGCCTCCAGAAAGACGGTAATCGACAGGTCGCTGCGGATCCGGAAGTCGCTGCCGCGCTTGATGCGGATCGCATTGTCGACGTGGGTGTCGAACGCCTGCCCCTCGCCATAGCGGTTGAACAGCGGGGGAAAGATGCGCAGCGGCAGCGCGGACGCAAAGAAAAGCGGCGAGCGGCCAAGCGCTTCGAGGATCAGGCGGCCCGCGGCTTGCGCGGCGTCGCTGTCTTCGGGCAATTGCTCGTTATTCTTCGCGAGCGCCGACTGATGCCCGGAGGTGGCGTTGCCGTCGATCCATCCGGCGGTGTCGATGATCGCGCGAACCTCGGCGAGTTCGGCGGGTGACAGCAGGTCGGGAATGGCAATCAGCATCGGCGGGGTGTCCCTTGGCGGCGTTATCGGTGCGCGCTGCCATAGCTAGGGGTGCTTATTTTAACGACGGGAGCAGGGCGCCGCCTGCTCCCGCCCGTGCGTCAATAGCTGTAGGTCAGTGAGAAGACCGCCGCGCGGCCGTCTCCCGGGGTCGCCCAGCCATTGTTACGAATGCGCGTGAAGTAGAGCTTGTCGGTGAAATTCTTGATGTTGATCTGCGCCTTCAGCCGGTCGTTGACCGCGTAGCCAAGGTAGGCGCTGTGGACGAGATAATCGTCCGACCGGAAGATCGTCGTACTTGTCGCGGTCGGCAGGTTGAGCGCGAAGCTGCCCTGATAGGTCAGGCTGTATCCGATCGTGAGGCCGAAGGGCAGTTCATAGGTGGTGAACAGGCTGCCCGAATGTCGGGGCGTGTTCTGAAGCTGAGCGCCGGCGGCGGGATCGGGCAGGCCGTCGGCAACCGATTGTATCAACTCGGCGTCGAGATAGGTGTAATTCGCAGTGATCGACCAGGCCGGGGTGATCTTGCCGACCACACTCAGAGCAATGCCGTCGACGCGCGAATGGCCATCGAGCACCTGATCGGGAATGGTCAGATCGCCCGAAGGCACCCGATACTGGTTGCGTTCGTTGCGGAACAGCGAGCCGGCGAGGAGCAGTTTGCCGCCCGCGATCTCTGCCTTGGCGCCGATTTCGTAATTGCGGGCGGTTTCGGGATCGACGTTACAGCTATCGGCGGTGCAGCTGCCGTTGACCGAGCTGATCGAAGGCGTCTTGGAATTGCCGTAAGCTGCGTACAGCGTCACCGTTTCGACCGGCTTGTAAACGAGCCCGATGCGATAGGAGAAGAGGTCGGCGTCGTTGTGGAAGATCGCGCCCGGCGTCACCACACCCGACGGTGCAACCGTATCGGCGCGGCGGTTGGCGCTGTTGTTTTCCCAGCGGATTCCGCCGTTGAGTTCGAACTTGCCGAGCTTCATCGTGTCGAAAAGGTAGAGCGCGTAATTGTTGACCTCGCCGCGCTGACGGCTCGTTTCGATAAAGTTGATCGGGCCCGTGTAGACGTTGCTGCCATAGGTGAAACCCGGCGGTCCCTGAACAACCTCGTTGGGATTGGCGATGTTGATGAGCGGGTAGGGGTTGAAGGCGGGCGTACCGTCGGGGTTGCGATAGACATTGCCCGACGACAGCGAATATTTCTCCCAGCTCGCCGATGCGCCGGCCACCAACGTATGTTCGATCGCGCCGGTGTTGAAAACTGCACGCAGGTCGACCTGGTTATACAGAATCTCATTCTTTGAATCGCGCGTGTTGCCGCGTGGTCCGCCGATCAGATAATAGCCCGCCGGAACCGTCGCCGGGCAGGCGGCGCCCGAAGGCTGAAGACCGCTGGCGAGGCAATAGGTGCCCTGCGGTGGGCCGACGATGGTGAGCTGCGTCACCTGCTGCCAGCGCGAAAGATTTCGAAGCGAGACGCTGTCGCCGATGTCGGTTTCAAAGATGGCGGTCGCCTGATCGACGATGATGTCCTGGGTATCGACGTTGCGATAGCCGAAATAGTCGCTGCGATGAACGCCCGGCAGCATCCCGCCTGCGACCGCGTGATAGGGGACGCCATATTGCGCGATATTGTCGTCCTCCTGATGCAGATATTGCAGCGTCAGGCGCGTCGGACCGTCGATGCCGATGGTGGCCGAGGGGGCGACGCCCCAGCGTTTGTAATCTTCCACGTCGCGGCCGGGGACGTCATTCTTGTGCGCCACGGCATTGAGGCGAAACGCGATCAGGTCGCTTGCGCGGACATTGGCGTCGACCGTTCCGCGATAATAATTGTCGGTTCCGATGCCGCCGCTGACGACGACGCGCGTGGCGGCGAGCGCACGCTTGGTCACGAGGTTGATCGATCCGCCGACCGAACCCGATCCGCCATAGACCGAGTTCGCGCCGTTGACGACTTCGAGCTGTTCGAGATTGAACGAGTCCGAGCGGTTATAGGCACCGCTGTCGCGCACCCCGTCCTGCGTGATGTCGGAGCCAGCAGAATAGCCGCGCAGGTTGATCGAATCGGCGGGCGGCGAGCCGCCCTCCGCTGCGCCAAAGGTGATGCCGGGGACGGTCGAGAGCATATCGCGCAGCGTCAGCAGATTCTGTTGGTCGATCGTCTCGCCGGTAATGACCGTCACCGTCTGCGGCGTATCGCGAACGGGGCGCGTCGATTTGGGCGATTCCTGCTGTGTCTGATAATGCTGGCCGGTAACGATGATCTGTTCGCGTTCGGCACGGCGTTCGCGCTCGCTTTGCTGATCGGACGACGAGTTTGCGCCGGTATCGGCCGCCATCGCCGCCGTGCTGATCAGGCTGCCGACGCAGGAAAGGGCGAGGAAGGTGGCGGAGGCGGATGATTTCACGGCTGATACCCCTTGTTGTTGTCGGGGCGCCGCTATTGCGAGTCTTTCTCAAAGTCAATGAGATTGATAATCGTTCTCATTTAAGTTTGAGCGATTGAATGTCGAAAACCGGATTATCGCCGCGGTTCGAGCCACCAGCGCTGTCGCCACCCATATCGGCTGGCGATGGGCTGTCCCGCGGCGTTGGTGGCAGGCCGGAATCGAAAGCGCGCCTCGATCAGGTCGCAGGTCGTCCGGTCGAGCGCGGCATTGCCGCTTGATCGCGTGACGCGGCATCCGGTGACACGACCGTTCGCTTCGATGATGAAGCCGACTTCGACCTCGCCGCCCGCGCGTTCGCGGCTGGCGTCGCGCGGATAGTCGCGGTCGCGAATCGTGCCGCTTCGCCACACGGCCTTCGTCCCACCGCCGGACCCCGACCCCGATCCGCCCGCGCCCGTGCCGTCGCCGCGCCCGCCCGCGCCCGATCCGGGGCCGGGAAAGGGGGTCGCCCCGGCCGATGCATCGCTGCCTGCGCCGGGCTGCGGTGCGGCGGCAACGGGCGGGGTGAGCGGCGGAAGCTTGGGCGGCGGGACGGCGACGGCGGCGGCCGTGGCCTTCCGGTTCGCCGCCGATGCCTTGCCAGCGGCGCGCGGCGTGGGGGCCGGGGCGGGCACGGCCTCTTCGCGCGGTAGCGGCGGCGCGGGCAGGGCGATTGCGGTGATCGCTTCGCTCGCCCGGCGCACGACGTTAAGGTCGAGACCGCTGGCAAGGCCGAAGCCTACGGCGAGCATCGCGGCGAACGCTGCGCCGCCCGACATCATCTTTTGCGGCCCGGAAACCTGCCCTGAATAGGTCATCGCGCGTCTCATCTTCAGCGGCTGAAAGTGCCGCCGACGCCCGTTTTAGAGGAAATCGTCTAACGTCGCGATGAACCGTTCGAACTGATCGTGATGCAGCCAATGCCCGGCATTTTCGAACTCAATGACGTTTGCGCTGTTGAAATGCGCAATCCGACCGTCCTTTTCGGGGTTCGAGGCCCAGCTGTCGGCGCCATAAAGCAGCAGTGTGGGGCAGGTGATCGCGCCCCATAGTGACTGAAGATCGCCCTGCGGCACGTCGAACGCCGGCCAGACGTTCAGATAATTGTCGAACTTCCAGCTCCAGCTGCCGTCCTCGTTACGGCTGACGCCGTGGATGGTAAGGTGGCGCGCCTGTGCGTCGGTCAGATAGGAATTCTCCGCCATCATGCGCGCAAGCGCATCCTCGATCGTCGCATAGCGGCGTGGCGTGCGCCCCGCGGCCTGGCGCTTGTCGTCGATCCACTTGCGGAACCGCTCGGCATAGGGGGTCTGGGCGCGCTCGGCGAGCAGCTTGGGCGACGGGCCGAGCCCTTCGATCGCGACGAGCTTTTTCACATTGCCGGGATACAGACCGGTGTAGCGAAGTGCGATGTTGCCGCCCATCGAATGCGCGACGATGGAGACCGGGCCACGATCGAGCTGGTGGATCAGCTGCGCCAGGTCATAGACAAATGTGTCAATCGCGTAATTGCCGTCGGGCGACCATGCGCTATCGCCGTGGCCGCGCAGGTCGGGGGCAATGACATGGTAGCGATCGCGGAGCCGTTCGGCGACCCAGTCCCAGTTGCGGCAGTGATCGCGTCCGCCATGGACGAGCAGGAGCGGGGGCGCCTCCCGATTGCCCCAATCGACATAATGAAGCTTCAGCCGCTGCGAGATAAAGCTGTTCGAAGTGGGGCCGGTGCTTGCCATCGGATCATCCTTGCTGTCTGGTCCAGTTTCAAAAGGCGACTGGTTTCGATCCGTCAACCCCCGGATCGGTGTCGCGTGGTCACGAAGAAATGAGGGAGAGAAAGAAATGACGACATTCCGCGACGGTCTGCTGGCCGGCAAAACCGCCTTCGTCGCAGGGGGCACGAGCGGCATCAATCTCGGCATCGCCAAACGCTTTGCCGAACTCGGCGCGAAGGTTGCGGTTGCGGGGCGCGATCCCGAGAAGGCGGCGCGCGCGGCCGCGGAGATTGGCGCGGGCGCGCTGGGCCTGTCGGGCGACGTGCGCGACTATGCGGCGATTCGCGGCGTGATGGAGCGCGTTGCGGGGGAACTGGGACCGATGGACATCGTCGTTTCGGGCGCCGCGGGCAATTTCCTTGCGCCCGCCATCGGCATGTCCGCAAACGCCTTTCGCACCGTGGTCGACATCGACCTCAACGGCACCTTCAACGTCTTTCGCGGTTGCCATGATCTGCTGGGTCGGCCCGGCGCATCGCTTATCGCGATAACGGCGGGGCAGGCGGTCAACGCCTCGGCTTTGCAGGCGCATGCGTGTGCGGCGAAGGCTGGGATCAACCAGCTGATTCGCGTGCTGGCGCTCGAATGGGGCCCCGATGTGCGCGTGAACGGGATTTCGCCGGGACCGATTGCCGATACCGAGGGTATGAAGCGGCTCGCGCCCGACGCCGCAACGCGGCAGGCGCATTACGACCGCATCGCGATGAAACGCTGGGGCAAGATCGAGGAGGTCGCCGAATCGGCGGTGTTCCTCTGCTCGCCCGCCGCGGGTTATATCACCGGGACGATCCTCGATTGCGACGGTGGCAGTCAGATCGGCGATGCGTCGCGCGGTGACTTGGCACGGGGCATGGCTTGACGGCAAAAACGCCGCCAACCCGTCGGGGTGGCGGCGTTTTGAATGGTGGGCGTGGCAAGGATTGAACTT
>JBGTUD010000188.1:0-6094 GCA_041939405.1 Sphingopyxis sp.
GGGCATGATCGGCAGTTCGCCGCGCCTCTTGTCGGGCCACATGCCGAGCCCGAGGAAGCCAAGGCCCAGCTCGGCACCGACTTCCTTCACCTGTTTCAGATGGCGCCCCGTTTCGGCGCAGGTCTGGTGCAGATTCTCGAGCGGCGCGCCAGAAAGTTCCAGCTGCCCTGCAGGCTCCAGGCTGACGGTCCCGTCGCTGCCCGCCAGCGCAATGACCTTGCCGCCCTCGATCACCGGCTCCCAACCATAGCGCGTAAGCGCCATCAACAGATCGTGGATACCGCCGGGTTCGTCGTAGGACGGCGCGCGGTGGTCGCTCACGCGATAGACGAATTTTTCATGCTCGGTGCCAATCCGCCAACGCTCTTTCGGCTTTTCGCCGCCGGCCATGGGGGCCGCAAGCTGGTCGCGATGTTCGATGACGGGATCGTGGCGATCCGAAGCGGTGCGCGTGCTCATGCCCGGCATTTAGACTATCCGGTACAGAATGCAATCGGGCCTTGCGGATCAGTCGATCGTGACGGTGAAAGCGATCGCCATCGCGTTGCCGGGCGTGAGAGTCGCAGTGCTCGCGGACACGGAATTGCCCGCGAAGGCGGCGCCGTGAGGGTCGCTTTCGTCGCTGCCGCTGGCGTTGTCGTCCTCAATCGTCGTCGCCGCGGCGCAGCTCGTTCCGCTGCGCAGCGAGCCCGAAACGAAGGTCGTGCCGCCGGGCAGCACGTCGGCGACGGCGATGCCGGTCGCGGTGCCGCTGCCATTGTTGGTGACGAGGATGCAGTAACGCATCGTTGCGCCGGGGATCGCCTTTGGATTGGTGGTGCCATTCACCGGATCGCTCACGATACTGCTGGTCTTGGCGATCGTCAGATTGGCCGTCGGGCGGCAGAAGACAATGTCGTGGAGCGCCATGCCCTGCTGCCCCGGATTGGCGGGGGCGAGCGCGTGACTGCCATAGTCGATGACGATCGTGTCGACAGGAGCGCCGAAGGTGACGGTGACATTGCCATTGTCGTTCGCGTCGGCCGACAGCGCGTCGCCGTAGGCGCTGTTCCCGATCACATAATTGGCGGTGCCGTTGGTGAGAACGGGTGAGACGGGCGCGCCGTTATAGCTGCCGGTGACGGTCACGCGATCGGCGAACTGCCCCGCGGCATGGTCGACGTCGAAAAGGCGGAACTGGGCGCCGGGCACTGCGGTCGGCAGGCTGATCGTCGTCGTGACGCTGCCCGACTGGCTGGTGAAATCGACCAGCTGGAAAATCGAAAACTGCGCCGGGGACAGTCCGCCGGTGACGACATTCTGCCGCGTCGGCGACTGACCGCCATAGGTCGCGTTGCTGAGGAAGGCGCCGCCGCTGATCGCCATGGCGATGTTGACGGTGCCGACCGCCGCGAGCGGCTCGCCGGCGCTCGTCGTGCCCGCGGTCCAGGCGATCGCGTCCCAGTCGAGCGTCGTGGTGCCAACCGGGCAGACGAGCGCCGGCGGCGTCCCCGCGACGCGCGTACCCGATACGGTGAAGGTCGCGCTGCTGCTGTCGTCCTCACCCGCCGCGCCATTGCCGGGGGTCGAATCGGGGTCGAAGGCGGAGGAGGCGCTGATCTCGGCATTGTTGGTGATGCTCGCGCCTGCCGTCGCGGCGACGGTTCCGCTGATGGTGAGCGTGCGCGTCACACCCGGCGGAACGCTGCCGACGCTCCAGACGCCGGTGCCGCTGTCATAGCTGCCAAAGCCCGATGCCGAGGTGAAGGTGAAGCCCGCGGGAAGCGTGTCCTGAACGGTCACGCCCGTCGCGGTCAGCGTCGAACTGGCCGCGTTGGTGACGCTGAGCACATAATTGATGCTGGCGCCGGCCGCCGGCGCCGCGTTGCTGACCGATTTGGCAAGCGACAGGTCGGCATGGTTCGCCGGCAGGCTGGTGAGATAAAGGTCGGCGCGCACGAAATTTCCGTTGTCCGCCGAGGGATATTGATCGCAGATTTCGAGCCGCCAGGTTCCGGCAGCATTCTGACCGTTGAACGCCGACAACGCAGCATCGGGACGGAAGCGATTTTGATAGGGCGGGGCGCTCGTCGAATGAGTGGCGGTGTTGCCGTCGGTGTTCACCAGTTGCGTGGCGTCATCGTCGAGGCGGACATTGAAATTGTCGCCCGACAGATTGCTTGTGTCGCCATTGACGAGTTGAACGCGCGTTCCCGCCGGCGACTGAAGCGTGATGCGCAGGTCGCCCCGCCAGCTGTGCGTCGCGAGCACGCCAAGATCGACGTCGCCGACCGTAAAGCTGGTTCCGACGGAGAAGTTGCGGACGAGCGGCGTGGTGCAGGGGGTGGCGTTGCTGATCGTGCCGGTCGTGGTGTTGCTGTAGCTGGTGGTTGTCTGTGCGGCGACGGGAGGACTGGCAAGCGTCAACGCCAGCCAGACGAGCATGATACAGGCTCGCACAGACTGCAAACACTGGCCCCCACGCCAGCGGTATCGGCTCTGGTCCCGCCGTTGCATGGCGCGCTTATGGCGGCGACATGGCTAATGACCGGTTAACATTGCCGAATGAAGGGCACTCTTGTCCGGTTTCGGCACAGTTCACCAGAGTCGCACCGCTGCCCGAGCCCGGAAGGAGGCGGTGGACAACCCCGTCGATAAGCCCGGGGGCGAAGCTGGGGATCAGCTGTTGAGACTGCGCCGGATCGCCGCGATTTCGGCGTCGAGTTCGCTGTCGGCAACGCGCAGCGCCTCGACCGTGCGCACCGCATGAATCACCGTCGAATGATCGCGGCCACCGAAACGGCGCCCGATTTCGGGATAGGAGCGCGGCGTCAACTCTTTCGCCAGATACATGGCGACCTGACGCGGCCGCGCGACCGCGCGAACGCGGCGCTTCGAACTCATTTCGGACTTGTCGAGCCGATAGTGCGCGCACACCGCGCGCTGGATCTCGTCGATCGTGATGCGCGGGCGCGCCGAGCGGACATTTTCGGCAAGCCGGTCCTCGGCCAGCGCCAGGTCGATGTGCACCCCCGTGAGCGCGGCATAGGCGAGCAGCTTGTTGAGCGCGCCTTCGAGCTCGCGAATGTTGCGCGTGAAATGCTTGACCAGATAGGCAACGACATTGTCGGGCACCTCGACCATCGGCATCGCGGCGAGCCGCTGGCGGATGATACGTTCGCGCAAATCATCCTCGGGCGCCTCGATGTCGGCGACAAGCCCGCCCGACAGGCGCGACAGGAGCCGTGCTTCGACCCCGTCGAGCATCGCGGGCGGGCGGTCGGCCGTGACGACGAGACGCTTGCCCGCCGTCATCAGGTCGTCGATCGTGTGAAGCAATTCCTCCTGCGTCGAATTTTTACCGATCACGAACTGAAGATCGTCGAGCAGCAGCAGGTCGGCGGCGCGCAACCGCGCCTTGAACGCCATCATGTCGCCGCCGCGCATCGCACCGACAAATTCGAGCATGAATTTTTCCGCCGACATCAGGATGATGGTCGCCCTCGGGTGGGCCGCAGCATAATCCTGCGCAATCGCCTGCAACAGATGCGTCTTGCCCTGCCCGGTCCCCGAGCAGAGGTAGAGCGGGTTGAACTGCGGCGCTTCGATCATCGCCATCCGGCGCGCGGCATTGGCGGCGAGAATGTTCGAGCGCGCGACGACGAAACGATCGAAACTGAGGCGTGGATCGAAGCCGAGCAGCGCGGGGTTTGCCGCCGGGCCCGGTGAAGAGGGCGCATCGAACGACGGCAGGGGCGCCGCGGCGAGCGTCGCGGCACGCTCGGCCGCCGCGGCGCCGCCGCGCACCATGACGCTGCGCACCGAAGGCAGATGCTGGCGCCATGCGAGTTCGAGGCGGTCGCCAAAACGCTCGTTGATCCAATTGGCCGAAAAGCGGCTGGCCGTCTCCAGCGTCACGACGCCCGACAGCGTGCAAAAATCGGCAAAGCGCACGGGCTTCAACCAATGGTCGAAGGTGCGGGCCCCCAGGTCGCGGCGCAGCCCTTCGGCGACGCGCGACCAGAGCGTTGCGGCATCGCCGCTCACTGCCCTGCCCCTCGCGTCTGGTTCATGCCGATTGCCGCTTTCTGTCACGCCGTGTTGCCCCCTGTGCCCCTTGTCCCGACCGATCGGATAGCCGCCACGCGCCGACTCGCCGCCCGCGCAGGGCGCAGGCGAACCATCCGGGACAAGCGGCCCGAGAGGATGTGAATCATGTCGATGTAGCGGCCGCCGACGACGGCCGACGACGCACCTGTCTAGGCAAGGCGCGCCGAGTCGATCAAGGGGCGCCCATGTAAAAATACTGAAATAAAAATCTTGACTCGCCCCTCCCCTCGGAAACGCGTGAGAAGTCAATTTTTCTTCATATTTTCAGTATTTTATCGACGGGCATCAGAGGGTCGCATAACGAATCGCAATAAATCCGCCACTTACCGCGGTGCAACAGTTTTGCCATCGCGGTGTCACAATGCCGAACGCAAAAAAGAACCCGCGGGCAAATTGCCCGCGGGTTCTTTTTGCTCCCTTTCGGGACAGGCGAAATCAGCCGATGGCGTTCACGCTCTTGGTCAGGCGCGAATATTTGCGCGCGACCGTATTCTTGTGAAGGACGCCCTTGGCAACGCCGCGCGCCATTTCAGGCTGCGCCGCCTTCAGCGCGGTCGCGGCGGCGTCCTTGTCGCCAGCAGCGACAGCGGCTTCGACCTTCTTCACCAGCGTGCGGATGCGCGAAACGCGATTCTTGTTCACGACGGCACGCGCCTGGTTGCGGCGGATGCGCTTCTTTGCCTGCGGCGTATTGGCCATAAATTCCTCTAGTCTTTCAAACGGTCTACATGGTCGGAGCACAGCCGTAGCGGAGCAGCCGAATCGCGCACGGAGCAGCGAATCAATGTCCGGATGCGGCCGGTTCCGGACGACCGGACCCTGCTCGAAGGGTGCGCGCATAGCGGTGACGGGCGATTTGGTCAATGGCCTTGCGGCAAATATCCCGCCTCAACGCTGGCATTTGCGGCAATAGAAGGTCGACCGCCCGCTCTGCACGACGCGCGCGATCCTTCCTCCGCATTCACACGCCGCGCCCTCGCGGCCATAAACGCGCCAGTCCTTGGCAAAATAGCCGAGGTCGCCTTCGGGGCTGAGGAAATCGCGCAGCGTCGACCCGCCGGCGGCGATCGCGGCGGCCAGCACATCCTTGATCGCGGGCACCAGCGCGGCGAGCTTCGCCGTCGATACATCGGCGGCGGGCTTCAGCGGCGAAATGCGCGCCATGTTGAGCGCTTCGCAGACATAGATGTTGCCCAGCCCCGCGACGACAGCCTGATCGAGCAGCATCGCCTTGACCGGCGCGCGCCGCCCGGCGAGCGCTTGGCCCAGATAGGCCGCGTCGAAAGTGTCCGACAGCGGTTCGGGGCCGAGCGCCACAAAGGCGGGGAAGCACATGAACGGGTCGCCCGACACAAGATCGACCGAACCGAATCGCCGCGGATCGTGCAGGAAAAGCCGGTGCCCGCGCGCGGTTTCGAGAAGCAGATGATCGTGCTTTCCGGCGTCGCCGCCCTCGGTCCGCCAGCGCCCCGACATGCCGAGGTGGAAGATCAAATGATCGTCGCGGTCGGTCGAGATGACGCCATATTTGGCGCGCCGCGACAGGACCGTGACCGTTGCGCCGGTCAGCCGCTGCGCCAGGTCGGCGGGGAAGGGGCGGCGAAGGTCGGGGCGAAAGGTCGTGACCGCGGCAAGCCGCTGGCCTTCGAGAAAGGGAGCGAGACCGCGGACGGTCGTTTCGACTTCGGGCAGCTCGGGCATATCGCGCATCGGGCTACGCGCCATTTGCGCGCGCGGCAAGGCCCGGCTAAAGGCCGACGCAACGCATCACCTCCCCGTAAAAGGCGCACCCCGCATGGCCACTCCCGACACCGTCAGCTTCGGCTATGAACAGGTTCCCGCGGGCGAAAAGACCGCGATGGTCGGTGAAGTGTTCAGCCGCGTCGCGCGCAAGTACGACATCATGAACGATGCGATGTCGGGCGGGCTCCACCGCTTGTGGAAAGACCGCTTCGTCCGCCGCGCCGCCACGCCATGGCATCGATTTCCGCCTCGCATATCACCG
>JBGTUD010000189.1:0-6076 GCA_041939405.1 Sphingopyxis sp.
TCGAAATCCGACCCGTCGGACATGAGCCGCATCAACCTGACCGACGATGCCGACACCATGATGCAGAAGGTGCGCAAGGCAAAGACCGATCCCGAGGTGCTGCCGTCCGACGTGGAAGGGCTGGAGAACCGCCCCGAGGCGCGCAACCTTGTCGGCATCTATGCCGCGCTCGCCGACACGAGCGTCGAGGCGGTGCTGCGCGACCATGCGGGGCAAGGATTCGGGGCGTTCAAACCCGCGCTCGGCGAATTGCTGATCGAAAAGCTGGGGCCGATCAATGCGCGTTATGTCGCCCTGAAGGACGATGAAGCCGCGCTCGACGCTATTCTCGACAAGGGCGCCGAAAAGGCGCGGGCGCTTGCGAAGCCAACGCTCGATGCGGCCTATGCCGCGCTGGGGCTCTGCCGTTGATCGACGGTGCGGGCTTGCCGATCGGAACCCGCGCGCCATATCGTCGGGGAACAAAGATGCGACGAACCGGGTTCAACCAAGGTTAAGTCGCATCGGCATAGTCTATGCTATGAGTGCGCGAGTTGATCGCGTATCCGAATTACGGAGCCAAGACGATGAGCAAGATCAATTTCCGGCGTTTAAGCCTGGCCGCGATGACGGGCGCGGCGCTGGCGCTTGCCGGCTGTGCAACCCCGTTCAAGGCCGACGTCGCGCGCTTCCAGTCGCAGCTTCCCGCGCCGCAGGGCCAGAGCTTTGCAGTCGAGGCGAGCAACCCCGCGCTCGAGGGCGGAATCGAATTCGGCCATTATGCCAATCTTGTCGCCGGCGAGCTCACGCAGTTCGGCTATCGCCCCGTTTCGCCCGGCGAAAATCCCGACCTGCTCGTCCGCATGGACTATGGCGTCGACAAGGGCCGCGAAAAGGTCGTGTCGAGCCCCGGCTTCGGCGATCCCTGGTATCGCGGCTGGGGGCCGGGCTATTATCGTCCCGTCATCGTGCGCGGGCCGGGCGGCCGCCGCTATGTCTATGGATACCGCGACCCCTTTTTGTGGGGCGGTTTCGGTCCGGGCTGGGGCTATAATGATGTCAGCAGCTACACCGTTTACACAAGCGGACTGAAGCTGCAGATCGACCGCGCCGCCGACGGCGCGCGATTGTTCGAAGGCCAGGCCGAGGCGCAGTCGCGCGACAATAATCTCCAGACGCTCGTGCCGAACCTTGTCGAGGCGATGTTCACGGGCTTTCCCGGAAATTCGGGCGAGCGTGTGCGGATCACGGTCGCCCCGCCCGAAAAGGGCTGATCGTACCTGCCGTTGCAGCAGGGGGCCTGCCTTTCCAGCGAAAGGCGGGCCCCTTCGCAATTGGCTGGAAAGCGGGACCATCAATCGTTAAGCGCCAACGGCTATCGTCGCGACCAGCGGAAGATGCCAGTTGAAGCCGACCTACCCCTTGCCCGTTCATCACAGTTGGCCGCTCTATGAGCGCGACCGGTTTTTCGAGCTTGGGAAATTGCACGGCGTCGATACGATCGATCCGATACCCGATGTCGTCGATGTCGCGGCGCACCTCGCCCGCGCGCGGGTTCGCGTCGGCGAATGGGAATGCGACCTGACCGACAACAATCGGCTGCGCTGGTCGGACGAGGTTCACGACATTTTCGGTATCCCGCGCGGCGCGGCGGTTCGCCGCGAGGAGGCGGTCGCGCTCTACGCCGAGGATTCGCGCGCGGTGATGGAAGCGTTGCGCGCTTATGCGATCCGTCACCGGCGCGGCTTCACGCTCGATGTCGAAATCCGCCCGGTGCAGGCGCCGCGCCGCTGGATGCGGCTGATCGCCGCGCCCGTTTGCGAGGGCGATCGGGTGGTCCGGTTGCAGGGGCTGAAATTCCTCGTCCCCGCCACGGCTGATCGCGAAATTTGAACCGCATTCACGGCCGGGCCTGAGAAACCACCGTTCTGGCAGTATTGCCGAGGCGTTTCGTTGACGCGCGCGCGCCTTTTACGCAGTCGATTTTGCGACAGACGTAGCGGGCGCCGAAGGGCCGGCTGCGCCTGATCTTCCGCTCAATCCCGAAGGCTTTTGCCCCCTATATGAATTTTCTCAATCGCTTTGCGTCGGCCGCGCACAATATGGCCATCGATCTGGGGACCGTGAATACCGTGGTCTATGCGCGGGACCGCGGCATCGTGCTGAACGAGCCGTCGGTCGTCGCGCTGGAAACGCGCGATGGGGTGCGCCGGGTCAAGGTCGTCGGCGACGAAGCGAAGCTGATGATGGGCAAGACCCCCAGCAACATCGAGGCGATTCGCCCGTTGCGCGACGGGGTCATCGCCGACATCGACGTCGCCGAACAGATGCTGAAGCATTTTATGGACAAGGCACAGGGCGGCGCGAGCCGTT
The DNA here is from genome assembly GCA_041939405.1 of Sphingopyxis sp. Lineage (GTDB taxonomy): Bacteria > Pseudomonadota > Alphaproteobacteria > Sphingomonadales > Sphingomonadaceae > Sphingopyxis. Next base: position 2,353 of record JBGTUD010000189.1, read on the forward strand.
TCGCGCAGCGCAGCCATGTCGTCATCTGCGTTCCATCGGGGTCCACGATGGTCGAACGGCGCGCGATCCGCGACGCGGCGAGCAACGCCGGCGCCGCGTCGGTGCAACTGATCGAGGAATCGCTGGCCGCGGCCATCGGCGCGGGTTTGCAGGTCGCCGAACCGCGGGGCGCGATGGTTGTCGACATCGGCGGCGGCACGACCGAAGTGGCGGTGCTGTCGCTGAGCGGTATCGCGTACAGCAATTCGGTGCGCGTCGGCGGCGACAAGATGGACGAGATGATTTCGTCCTTCATCCGTCGCAAGCATAATCTGATGGTGGGTGAAATGACGGCCGAGCGCGTCAAGCTGACGATCGGTTGTGCGACGGCGCCGGAGGGCGACGGCATGGTGATGGGCGTGAAGGGCCGCGACCTGGTGACGGGCCGCCCTTCGGAAGTGCAAGTCACCGAAGCCGAAATCGCCGAGGCGCTCGCGGAGCCCGTCGGACAGATTGTGGGCGCGGTGCGCGCCGCACTGGAGCAGACACCACCCGAACTGTCGGCCGACATCATCGACGAAGGGATCACCCTGACGGGTGGCGGAGCATTGCTGCGCCGGATGGACGATGCGATCGCGCGCGCGACGGGACTGCCGGTGGCGGTCGCCGACGACGCGCTGATCTGCGTCGCGATGGGGGCCGGGCGCGCGTTCGAGGACCGCACCTATCATGGGGTGCTGATCGCCGCGTGACGCGCGATGCGGTCGCAGCCCTAGTCGGCGTCGGCCGCCGCGGGGCGCGTCCAGCCTTTCCTATATTTGTCGAACCAGGCGAGGATCGCGGCGGCCTTTGCGGCCGATTGCGACGGGCGCGCGGCGATGCTGCCGTGGCTGGCGCCGGGCACCTTGACGAGCATGGTGGGCACGCCGCGGAGGCGGAGCGCGGTGTAATATTGTTCGGATTCGCTGACCGGGGTGCGATAGTCCTCTGCCCCCACCACAACGAGCGTCGGCGTTTCGACCTGGCCGACGAGCGACAGCGGGGAGCGCGACCAGTAGAGTTCGGGGTCCTCCCAAGGCTGCGCGCCGAGCCAATAAGGGCCGAAAAAGGCGGGGCCGTCGGCGGTGAGCGCCTGCGTCTGCCAGTTGATCACGGGTTTCTGCGTCGCCGCGGCCTTGAAGCGGTTCGTCTTGCCGACGATCCAGCTGGTGAGGACGCCGCCGCCCGACCCGCCGGTGACGAACAGCGCGTCGGGGTCGGCGATGCCGAGCGCGATCGCATGGTCGACGATCGAGATGAGGTCGAAATAATCATTGCCCGGATAGGCCTTGTCGATCTGTTGCGCGAACGCCTCGCCATAGCTGGTCGAGCCGCGCGGGTTCGCCGAAAGCACCGCATAGCCCGCGGCGGCATAGAGCTGGTTATCGGTCGAAAAATGGGGGCCATAGGCGGTGAAGGGCCCGCCATGGATTTCGAGGATCAGCGGCACCCGCTGCCCCTCGACATAGCCCGGCGGCAAGGTCAGCCAGCCTTCGATCGGCAGGCCGTCGTGGCTGGACGCTGCGGTAATCTTGCGCACCTGACCCAGCGATTTGACTTCGCGTAAAGAGCGGTTGAGGTCGGTCAGGATACGCGGATCGCCGCCGCCGCGTACCAAATGCACCTCGGCCGGGCGGGTCGCGGTGCCGCCGGTGAAGGCGATCGCGCCATTGTCGGCGACGGTGAAGCTGCCGCCGCTGTAGGGGCGGTCGAGGCTGCCGCCCGACAATCCGGTGGCAACAGTGCGCACCGATCCGTCGAGGGTGATGCGCGCGACCTTGGTTTCGCCATGATCGTCATACTGGACATAGAGGCTGCGGCTGTCGGCCGCCCATTGCAGGGCATCGGCGCTGTAATCCCAGTTCGCGGCAATGCGACGGCGGCCCGATCCGTCGCGATTCATGACGTAAACTTCGGTCTGTTCATACGCGCGCTTTGCGTCGTCGAAGCCCAAGAAGGCGATGAGCCGGCCGTCGGGCGACACCAGCGGATTGGCGTCGGGGCCGTTGCGGCTGGTGAGCGCGGTGATCGCGCCGCTCGCGACGTCGAGCGCGTGCACCTCGCTTTCGAGGGGGTCGGTTTCCCAGTCCGCCTGCCGGTTGGCGCTGAAATAGAGGGTGCGGCCGTCGCGCGACCAGCTCAATGGGCCGCCGTCGTGATACGGGCCGAAGCTGAGCTGGCGGGGCGCGCCGCCGGTCGCGGGGATGAGGAAGATTTTTTCGAACCCCGGCTCGACATAACCCTCTCCGTCGGCGCGGTAGGTAAGGAGTGTGCGGATATCGAGCGGTTCGGCCCATTTCGCCCCCTCGGGCTTGTTCGCGGGCGCGCTGCCAAGCTTTGCGTCGGCGTCCTTCACCAGCATCGTATAGGCGAGCGAGCGGCCGTCGGGCGCCCAGGCGAGGCTCGACGGGCTGGTGGGCAGGCCGGTGAGCCGCACGGCTTCGCCGCCGTCCATCCAGCGCACCCAGAGCTGCGCGCTGCCGCCCGCGGCCGACACATAGGCAAGGCGCGAACCGTCGGGCGACCAGCGCGGCGAAAAGGCCGGGCCATCCTGTCCGGCGAGCGGGGTTTCGCGCCCCGTCGCGGTGTCGATCAGCCAGATCGAGCTGACCGCGCGGTCGGTCATGATGTCGTTCGCGCGGCGGACATAGGCGATGCGGCGCCCATCGGGGCTGATCTGCGGATCGGCGGCGAGCGTGAGGTCGAAGAGGTCGGCGCCGGTGAAGCGCCGTTCGGGGCCAGTGCGCGCGCTGCCCATCGCGGCGGCGGGCATAGGGGCGGGGGTTTCGGATGCGGGCTGCTGCGGCGCCGGGCTTTCTTCCTGCTGCGCCCAGAGCGGCTGCGCCGCGAAAGCAAGAATAGTGGCTGAGACCAAAGCCAGATTGCGCATGAAGACTTCCCCATTTTTTCCGAAGTGCAGGGTCTGGACATTCGGAGACGGGCGGTCAACTACCTGATGGTTCAAGGATTTGGAGTTTTTGCGGGTCGAGCGGAAACAAGCCCCTCCCCTTCAGGGGAGGGACAACGAAGACTTGGCAGCTTGCTGCCTAGTCGTAGTGGGGTGGGGTCTATCGGCGTTGCGCGAGGCCGATAGACCCCACCCCAACCCCTCCCCTGAAGGGGAGGGGCTTACTGGGGAACGGATGGGATTATGGACATGGATTTTTCGCGGCTTCAGGCGTCGAGCAAGATCGGCGAGGATTGGGTCTATCCGCAGCCCGCCTGCCTGAATTTCGGGTGGCTGGAGGTCGACCGCGACCCCGCGCACCGCATTTACTGGGAGGAATATGGCAATCCCGCGGGCGAGCCGGTGATGGTCCTGCACGGCGGCCCCGGCGGTGCGTGCGCGCCGGTGATGGCGCGATTCTTCGACCCCAAACGATACCGGGTGATCCTGTTCGACCAGCGCGGGTGCGGCAAGAGCGAGCCCAATGTCGCTTCGGCCGGGCCGGCGGTCGCGCTGGCGAAAAACACCACCGCCGACCTGATCGGCGACATCGAGAAATTGCGCGATCATCTGGAGATTGCGGGGCCGATGCACGTCTTTGGCGGCAGCTGGGGCAGCACGCTGGCGATGGCCGACATGGCGGTGCCCTTGCCGACGGCGCGCAAGAAGCGGCGGCGGGTGGCTTCTTGCGGGAAGAGGGCCTTGACCAGGCTGGCTTCGATGAAGTCGCGCGAGTAGGACTCGAAGGCCTCGGTTTCG
>JBGTUD010000190.1:0-6056 GCA_041939405.1 Sphingopyxis sp.
TGAACGGCACGATCTCGCTATAGACGCCGGCTTCGCGAACGCGGCGGGCAATCAGCTGGGTGACTTGCGATCCGAAATCGATGATCAGGATCGATTCCGGGGCGGCGGCTGAAGAGTCTGGAGTCGGCATGGCTGGCCGATAAGGGCAGGGGGCCATGCTGTCCAGCGGTCGATATGGCCCGCCCGTCGAACCGCGATGGCCGCGACACAATGTTGCGACAATTGCGACATAGGTGAATGCCCGGCGAAGCGCGCCGTCAGAAGGCGTTAAGCCCCGTCATGCAAAGCAAAACAAAGACAGAAAAACAATAAAGGTTCTCCCCCGATGAATGATGTTCGCCTGGTCCTTTCCGTTCGCGCCGCGCTGTTCGCCGCGGGCGCGTCCTTCGCCTTGCCTGCGATGGCAGAGGCGCCGATCGGCCAGCCCGTCGCGGGGGCCATGGCCGAACAGCCCGCCGAGGCCGTTCCCGCTGCGCCTGAGGAGCCGGGCGACACCTATGACGATTATAACGAGGACGAGATTGTCGTGACTGCGCCGCGCCTCGCGGGACAGCTCGACACCGACATCAAGGCCGAGGTCGAGCTCGATGAGGCGGCGATTGCGAGCTATGGCGTGTCGAACGTCTCCGAACTGCTCGACGCGCTGGCGCCCCAGACCCGTTCGGGCCGCGGCCGCGGCGGCGGACGGCCGATCATCCTGATCAACGGGCGCCGCATCGGCGGTTTCGGCGAGGTGCGCAACCTGCCGCCCGAAGCGATCGCCAAGGTCGAGGTTTTCCCCGAAGAGGTCGCGCTGCAATATGGCTATTCGGCCGATGAGCGTGTCGTCAACATGGTGCTGAAGCCCAATTTTCGCCAGATCGCGGTCGAGGCCGAAGGCGGCATCCCGACGCAGGGCGGCCGTTTTCACAGCGAGGTCGAGCCGAGTTTCCTCGCCATCGGCGACAATGGCCGGGTCAATATCAATGCCGGCTGGGAACATAAATCGATGCTGCGCGAAAGCGAGCGCGATCTCGACTATGACGACCCCGCGCAGGCCGCCGAGGCCCCCGCGCGCAGCCTGCTGGGAGCGTCCGACGAATATCGGATCGACGCGACGGTTCAGCGCAGCCTCAATAAAGTCACCGACGCGTCGATCAATCTGCGCTTCGATCAGACCGATAGCTTGTCGCTGCTCGGTCCGCGCGGCGGCAATATCGGCGACCCGCTCGAGCGCGACAGCCGCAGCCGCAACCTAACCACGACGGCGAGCGTCAACGGCATGCTCGGCGACTGGCGCTGGTCGCTCACCGGCAATTATGCCGACGCCGACCAGCTGACCTTCACCGACCGCTTCATCAACAATGTCGCGTCGACCGACCGGTTCGAAAGCAGCCAGCAGAGCTTCGGCGGCAACGCCAATCTGTCGGGCACCGTGACCGAGGGGTGGGCGGGCCCGATCCGGCTGTCGATGACCGGCAGCTATTCGGGGCTCCGCTTCGACAGCCGTTCCGACAATGCGAACGGCATCACCACGACCGACCTGGCGCGGGATCTGCCGGGCGTGTTCGGATCGCTGACGATACCGCTGCTCGACCCCGATTATGAAGTCGGCAAGATCGGCCGCCTGTCGCTGACTCTCAGCGGTCAGGCCCAGAATCCCAGCGATTTCCAGGCGCTTAAGAGCTGGGGCGCGAACCTCAACTGGGGTGTGACCGACAATTTGTCGCTGATCGCGAGCTTTAACAGCGACGAAGCGGCGCCGGGCATCCAGCAGCTTGGCGCCGCGCCGCTGGTGACGCCCGCCGTGACCTATTACGACTTCGCGACGGGCCGGACGGTGCAGATCACGACGACCACCGGCGGCAACCCTTTCCTGCTCGCCGAACAGCGCCGCGACCTCAAGCTGGGGCTGAACTGGTCGCCGCCGATGATCGAGGGACTCAATCTGTCGGTCAATTACAACCGCAACAAAAGCTATGACACGGCGAACAGCTTTCCCCTGCTCACGCCCGAGATCGAGGCGGCCTTTCCCGACCGCGTGACGCGCGATGCGAACGGCGAGCTCGTTGCGATCGATCAGCGGCCGGTCAATTTCGACCGCACCGAAAATTCGCAGATTCGCTGGGGTCTCAATTTCGGCAAGAGCTTTGGTCAGGAGCAGCAGCGCGCAGGGCCGCGCCGCGAGGGCGGCGGACCCGGCGCGGGGGCGCCGCGCGGCGGTGGCCCGCGTGCGGGCGGCGGCGGCCGCGGCGGGCCCGGCCGCATGTTCGGCGGGCCGCAGGGCGGCCGCTGGCAGGTCTCGCTCTATCATACGGTGAAACTGACCGACACGGTGCTGATCCGCCCCGGCGTGCCCGAACTCGACCTGCTGGGCGGGTCGGCGACGGGCAATGGCGGCGGGGCGAACCGCCATCTCCTCGAACTCGACGGCGGGATCTTCTACAAGGGGATGGGTGTCCGGCTCCGGGGCAAATATGACAGTGGCAGCCGCGTGACCGGCGGCAGCGCGGGCGACCTGAAATTCGGCGACCTTGCGACCTTCGACCTGCGCTTCTTCGTCGATCTCAATCAGCGGCCCAAGCTGGTCGAAGCGCTCCCCTTCCTCAAAGGCTCGCGGCTGCGTCTTTCGATCGACAATGTCTTCGACGCTCAGCGCAGGATCACCGACGCAAACGGCGTGGTGCCGCTCAATTATCAGCCGGGTTATCTCGACCCGCTCGGCCGCTATATCGAACTGGAGTGGCGCAAGACCTTCTAGGCGGCGAGGCGCGCCGCGTTTCGCGCGGCGCCGGACGGCGGCTCCGATGGAATGAACGACAAAGCGCGCGCGAATTGCGCGGTACAACTCGACCAGCTGTAGCGGGCGCCCAGCGCCGCGGCATCGCTGCGACGGCACGAAAGCGCGGCGTCGATCGCGCGGCCGAGATCGGCGTCGAGCGCCCCGGCGCCCCCGGTCACGATGTCGCCGGGACCGGGGACCGGATAGGCGGCAACGGGGGTGCCGCAGCTAAGCGCTTCGATCACGACGAGGCCGAAGGTGTCGGTGCGGCTCGGAAAAACGAACACATCGGCCCCGGCATAGGCCGATGCGAGCGCTTCGCCGCCAAGCTTGCCCAGGAACACGGCGCCGGGGTGCCGCTCCTTCAGCTCGGCGAGCGCGGGGCCATCGCCGACGATGATTTTCGTCCCCGGCCGGTCGCAATCGAGAAAGGCATCGATATTTTTCTCGACCGCCACGCGCCCGACATAGAGCTGGATCGGACGCGCGAGGCCCGCATAGGCGGGGTGCGCCGGGCGATCGGGGCGGAACAGCGCATGATCGACGCCGCGTTCCCACATCATCGTTTGCGCGAGGCCCTGTTCGGCAAGCTCGCGCGCCAGGCTGTGCGTTGCAACCATGATGTGCCGCGAGGGGCGGTGAAACCAGCGGATGAAGCGCCAGACGAGGGCGGGCGAGACGGGCAGGCGCGCCGCGACATATTCGGGAAAGCGGGTGTGATAGGCGGTGGTGAAGGGAAAGCCGTTGGCGAGGCACCAGCGGCGCGCGGCAAGGCCCAGCGGCCCTTCGGTCGAAATGTGGATCGCCTGCGGCGCAAAGGCGCGGATGCGGCGCCCGACCGCGCGGCGGCCGGCAAAAGCGAGCCGGATTTCGGCGTAGGACGGGCAGGGGATCGACCGGAAAAGATCGGGTGAGATGACCGCGACCTCATGCCCCATTGCGCGCAGTTCGCCGATCGTCGCCTGCAGCGTGCGGACGACGCCGTTGACCTGCGGCTCCCACGCGTCGGTGACGATCAGGATCCTCATGCCGCGGCCGGCAGCGTGAGCGGCGTCGGGGTGTTCCGCGCCGCGACTTCCCTGGCCCAGTAGAGAATCTCCATGCGTCCGTCATGATGTTCGACCAGCGCGGTGCACCCCTCGACCCAGTCGCCGTCGTTATAATATTCGGTGCCTTCGATCTCGCGCATCTCCGCGCTGTGGATATGGCCGCAAACGACGCCGTCGACCCCGCGTGAGCGGGCGGCATGCGCGACGACTTCCTCGTACCGGCCGATGAACTGGACGGCATTCTTGACCTTGTGCTTGGCGACCATCGACAGCGACCAATAGGGAAGGCCGAGCTTGTGGCGGACCCAGTTGACCGCGACATTGCATTTCATCAGCGCCGTGTACGCGGCGTCGCCGACGAAGGCGAGCCAGCGGTGCGCGAGCATCACGGCGTCGAACTCGTCGCCGTGGACGATCAGCAGCTTGCGGCCGTCGGCGGTTTCGTGGACCGCTTCGCGCCGGATTTCGACGCCGCCGAAGTCGAAACCGTCGAAGGGGCGCACCATCTCGTCATGGTTGCCGGGGACATAGACGACGCGGGTTCCGCGCTTCGCGCGCTTCAGCACGCGCCACACGACATCATTATGCTCGGGCGGCCAGAAGTGGCGTTTCTTGAGCCGCCAGCCGTCGATGATGTCGCCGACCAGATAGAGTGTCTCACAGTCCACATGGTCGAAAAAATCGATCAGCATCGCGGCGTTGCAGCCGCGCGTGCCAAGGTGGATGTCGCTGACCCACACGGTACGATAGCTTCGCCTTTCGCCGATCACGCGCTCGGGAATATGCGGCTCGGTCGTGAAAGGGTCGGCAAAGCGGGCGGGGATCGGCAGGGTCGAGATCGATGCCATGTCACACTCCGTAAGCAGCCTCTGGCTGCCCCCGGCCTAGACAGGAGTTTTGTTACAGGCGGGGAATCAAAGCCGCGACAGTTTGAAGAAAGATCGGTGGCGGTTCGGTGACATTGCCAAAAAGATACAGAAGGAAAACTCGTCGCCCTCCGCGAAGGCGGGGGTCGATTTCGGTTTACGCGGCGGGGCCGGGCGAGGCCGTCAGGGCCCCCCGCCTTCGCAGAGGCGACGCTAGACGCGCCGGATTACCAAATTCCTGATTTCGCTCATATCCTCCATCGCGAAACGCACGCCTTCGCGGCCAAGGCCGCTGTCCTTGACCCCGCCATAGGGCATATTGTCGACGCGATAGCTCGACACATCGTTGACGACGATGCCGCCGACGTCGAGATGATCCCACGCGCCCAGCACCTTGTGGATGTCGCGTGTGAAAATCCCGGCCTGCAATCCGAACTTGCTGTCGTTGACCTCGGCGAGCGCGGCGTCCCAGTCGGTGAATTTCGACAGGATGACGACCGGACCGAAGGCTTCCTCGCGCACCACGTCGCTCTCGCCGGGCGCGTTTTCGAGCAGCGTCGCTTCCAGCATATTGCCGTCGCAGCCGCCGCCCGCCAGCAACGTCGCACCCGCCGCGACAGCATCGTCGATCCAGCCTTTCAGTCGCTGCGCTTCCTTCGCCGAAATCATCGGGCCGATGAAGGTATCGCGCTTCTTGGGATCGCCCGATTTCAGAGTTTTGACCTTCGCAGTCAGCATGTCGCGGAACCGGTCGTAGACATCGGCATGGATGATCGTGCGCTGCACATGGATGCAGCTTTGCCCCGACTGATAATAGCCGCCAAAGATGATCCGTTCGAGCGCATGATCGAGGTCGGCGTCCTTGTCGACGATCACTGCGGCGTTGCCGCCGAGTTCGAGCACGACCTTTTTCTTCCCCGCCCTGCCCTTCAACTCCCAGCCGACCCCCGGCGACCCGGTGAAGGAGAGAAGTTTCAGCCGTTCGTCGGTGGTGAACAGGTCGGCGCCGTCGCGGCTGGCGGGCAGGATGCTGAACGCGCCTTCGGGCAGTATGTCGCATTCGGCGAGCACTTCGCCCATGATGATCGCGCCCAGGGGGGTCAGCGACGCGGGCTTCATCACGAAGGGGCAGCCCATCGCGATCGCCGGCGCAATCTTGTGCGCGGCCAGGTTCAGCGGGAAGTTGAACGGTGAGATGAAGCTGCACGGGCCGATCGGCACGCGTTTCCACATTCCCATATAGCCCCTGGCGCGGGGCGAAATGTCGAGCGGCTGGACCTCGCCATAATTGCGGGTCGCTTCTTCGGCCGCGATGCGAAAGGTGTCGATCAGCCGCGTGACTTCGCCCTCGCTGTCGGCAATCGGCTTGCCCGCCTCGAC
>JBGTUD010000191.1:0-6012 GCA_041939405.1 Sphingopyxis sp.
GTGCGCATCGTCGCGGCGACCAACGAGCATCTTCCCGCGCTGGTCGAGGAAAACCGTTTTCGCGCCGACCTGCTCGACCGCCTGTCGTTCGAGGTCATTACCTTGCCCCCGCTGCGCGCCCGCGAAGGCGATATCGAAGTGCTCGCGACCTATTTCGGACAGCGCATGGCCGCTGTCGTCGGCTGGGACGAATGGCCGGGCTTCGGTCCGCGCGCGCTCGCGGCGATGGAGGGGCACGACTGGCCGGGCAATGTCCGCGAACTGCGGAATGTGATCGAGCGCGCCGTCTATCGCTGGGGCGATCCGGCAAAGCCGATCGACGCGTTGAGTTTCGATCCGTTCGCGAGTCCCTGGCAACCGTCGGTTCGCCGCAGCGATGCCGAGCCCGTAAAGGCCGCCGCCGCGAACGGCGCGGCCGCCGCCGCGGCCACGCCGCCGCCCGGGCCGGTCAGCGATCTGCGCGGCGCGGTCGATGGTTATGAAAAGGCGATCCTTGCCGACACCATGGCACGCTGCCGCTACAATCAAAAGGTCGCCGCCGAGGCGCTGGGGCTCAGCTATGACCAGATTCGGCACGCACTGAAGAAGCATGGACTGAATCAATAATATCGAACGACCCTCCCTGTGGCGAAGCCATGGGAAGGATTCGGTTCTATTCCCCTCGTAACCCCGCACTCAGCGCCGCGATCACCGCGTCCTGCGCCGATACAAGGTCCGCCAGCCGTTCGCGCAGCGCATAAATGTCGGGCAGGCCGTCGATTTCGGCATCGACACTGCGCTCGAGATACAACCGATCGATGTCGGCAAGCGCCGCGGTGACGGGCGCGCGCGCCGCGACCAGCCGCGAAATCGCTTGCTGTGCGACCACCCAGCGCTCGCTGGCAACGGGTGCGCCCGCCGCGGCGGAAACGAGCGCGGCGGCAGCACTGCGCTCGGCGGCAAAAGTCTGTTGCCCGGCAGCGCTCTGGGCCTCCCAGCGTGCGAGGCGTCCGGCGATGTCGGCAGGAAGCGGGCCGGGCGGCGGCACCTCGACGGGCGGCGGCGCAACGTCGAACCGACCCTCGACCGGACGTTTGGCGAGCGAAGGCGCCTCGCCGTTCTGCGCGGCAGCGCAAGCCGACAGCGGCATCGCCAACAGGACCAAAAGAAGGAGGTGCTTCATCGACGCCCCTGATATGGGCGCGCAGCCGGTGCAGCAAGAGGCGAATCGGCGGCGCTGGCGATTGCGCGGCGCCGGCCGCACGCCTGGACAAAAAGCGCGGAAATATGCGGTTGACAGCTGCGCGCCATACCGCTAGTGGCGCTGACTTTCCCGCATGCCGGAAAAATCGCCCGCTCCGGCGGGTGACTGGCAGCGCGGGTGTTCTAGTTTCTGATTGGATGGAAGACCATGTTCGCAATCGTGCGCACGGGCGGACAGCAGTATCGCGTTGCCGCCGGAGACAAGATCGCCGTCGAAAAGATCGACGGTGAAGCTGGCGACACCGTGTCGCTGGGCGACGTCCTCTTGGCCGGCGACGGCGGCGAGGTGAAGGATGCGAAGGGTCTGACCGTTTCGGCCGAGATCATCGCGCAGACGCGCGGCGAAAAGGTCATCGTTTTCAAGAAGCGCCGCCGGCACAATTATCGCCGCCGCAACGGCCACCGCCAGTCGCTGACGCTGCTGCGCATCTTGGCCGTCGGCGATGCCAAGAAGGCCGCGCCGAAGAAGGACGCCGCGCCGAAGGCAGAGGCTGCTCCGGCTACCGAAGCCAAGGCTGCGCCCGCGAAGGAAGCCGCGCCGAAAAAGGCCGCTCCCAAGAAGGAAGCGGCCCCCAAGGCCGAAGCCGAAAAGAAGCCCGCTGCCAAGAAGGTAGCCCCCAAGAAGGACGCCTGAGCGCGGCAACGCAGCTCGGCCCCGGATCGAAATAAGGAGCATCAGTCATGGCACATAAGAAAGCAGGCGGTTCTTCGCGCAACGGTCGCGACTCAGCCGGCCGTCGCCTTGGCGTCAAGAAGTTCGGCGGTCAGGAAGTGATCGGCGGCAACATTATCGTGCGCCAGCGCGGGACCAAAGTGTACCCGGGCGTCAATGTCGGCATGGGCAAGGACCACACGCTGTTCGCCACCGCCGACGGCCGCGTCCGATTCCACGACGGCAAGCTTGGCCGCAAATATGTATCGGTCGACATGATGGCCGACGCCGCCGAATAAGGGACGACTGCTTCAGGTCGTCCACCAGGGACGACCCGGAGCCACCCTTTCCGCTTCCAAGCGGAAACCAGGTTCGAAAAGAGGGAGACGGGTCGCCCCGGACTCCCTTTTTTCTTGCCTGCAATCCAGCCACTTGGGGGCGGGCGCGAAAATGGGGCCATCCATCTCCCTCGCACATCGATTGTCGTCAAAGCGTCACCATCTGGCGCCAGGGGGCAGGCATTGGGAGTTAGAAAAGATGTTCGCGCGTACCGAAAGACTTTTGCTGCGGCCCGGCTGGCTGGAAGATGCACCGGCGCTCGCCCAGGCGGTCGGCGAGGAAGCGGTGGTTCGCAATCTCGCGACCGCGCCCTGGCCCTATGGCCTCGAAGAGGCGCAGAAATTCCTGGCTATGCCGCTCGATCCGAACCAGCCGCGCTTTCTGATCTTTGCGCGCACCGGCGGCGCGCCGCGCCTTGTAGGCGGCTGCGGCATCAAGCCCGACGAGGACGGCCGCCCCGAATTGGGTTACTGGATCGCGCGGCCCTATTGGGGCCTCGGCTTTGCGACCGAAGCCGGACGCCAGCTCATGCACATCGCGCGGGCGATGAAACTGCCTAAGCTCGCGGCGGGCCACTTCCTCGACAACCCCGCGTCGGGTGCGGTGCTCCGCAAGCTGGGGTTCAGGCCGACCGGCAAGATCGCGCAGCGCTACAGCCTCGCGCGCGGCGGCGAGGCGCCCTGTGCGCTGTTCGAGGAAGGCGACGCCGATGTCGATGCTATCGCCACCCCGATGCGAAGCCGCATCGGGGTGGACGAGGATTTCCGCGAGGAATTGCGCCTGATGGCGGCGTGAGGAAATACACCCTCCCCTTCAGGGGAGGGCAGCGAGACTTACGAACTTGTTCGTTAGTCGCAGCGGGTGGGGGCCATCGGCCTTGCGCAAGGCCGCTAGCCCCACCCCCAACCCCTCCCCTGAAGGGGAGGGGCTTAGAAATTACCCCCGCATCTTGTTCACCATGCCCATGATGTCGTCGAGCGGATTGCCGTCGCCGTCGAGGTCGAGCATCTTGCCGAGCCCGCCCAAACCGCCCGAACTCCCGCCCGCGGACGGCGCCGCGCCGCCCCCGAGCGCGCCGTCGAGAACATTTCCGAGCATCCCGCCCAGCCCGCCTGAAAGCCCGCGGCTTGCGCCCCCCTGGCCGCCCTGCTTCGCCATATAGCCCGCGACCATCATCGCGAGCATCGGCAGCATCTGCTTGAGCAGGCCCGAATCAATCCCGGTCTGCGCCGAAGCCTGCCCCGCCACCGTCCGGCTGACCTCTTTCGACCCGAAAATCTGTCCGAGCACGTCATTGCCCTGGCTCACCGGAGTCGGTTGCGGTCCGAGCACCGCATCGAGCAGGCCGCCGCCGCCGAGTTGCCCCAGCAGCCCGCCCAGCCCTTCGACGCCGCCGCCCGTCTGCGCCTGTTTCTTGAAACCGCCGAGGATCGCCGGCAGCAGCGCGTCGGCGCCCTGCTTCGCCGTCGCGGCGGGAATTCCGAGCTCTTTCGCCATCGATTCGATACCGCCGGCCTGCGCCAGAATGTGGGTCAGGTTCATTGCCTAGTCTCCTGCTTTGGCGCCAATCGGTCCGCGCCCGCGGTCCCACTATAGCAGCCCGTCCGCGCGCGGCGAGACGTTCATTCGGCTGTCATTTTCAAGGGCATAGTCCTAGCCTGCGGTTCCCCGACTCGGCCGTTCCGGCCGGACCGCGACAGTGGGAGTGAAAATATGGGCATTTTCAGCAGCATCAAGGATGCGATTTTCGGCAAGAAGGCCGAGGCCGCCGCGCCCGCGGCACCTGCAGCGCCCAGCCCCGTCGGCTCCGCGCTCGACGCCGCGACGCAGGCGATGGCCGCCGCAGCCGCGGCGCCGGTCGATGTCGAGGCAATCCTGGCCGCGGAGGCGGCGAAGACCGAACAGGAGCTCAACTGGCGTACGTCGATCGTCGATCTGATGAAGCTCGTCGGCATCGATTCGAGCCTCGCCAACCGCAAGGAACTGGCCCAGGAACTCGGCTACACCGGCGCGCTCGACGGCAGCGCCGAAATGAACATCTGGCTGCACAAGGCGGTGATGCGCGAACTCGCCGCGAACGGCGGCAAGGTGCCGGCCGATTTGATGGATTGATCCTGATACACCCTCCCCTTCAGGGGAGGGCAGCGAGACTTGGCAGCTTGCTGGCTTAGTCGCAGCGGGTGGGGCCATCGGTTTTGCGCTGCGCTTCGAGCCCCCACCCCAACCCTCCCCTGAAGGGGAGGGGCTCTTATGCCGACCATTGACCGCGGCGCGGCGCCCCCTAAACAGGTTTCAATCGAAACAAAGTCGCAGGGAGCCATCAGTGCATCATCCGCTTTCCATCCCCGTCAGCCGCCGCCACACGCTGACCGCGCTCGGCGCGGGCAGTGCGGGCATTGCCATCGCCGGCCCCGCCGCAGCGCTACAGGACGCACCCAAGAGCGACGCGCAGATACTGCTCGACTCGGTCGCCGACAATCTCCTTGCCCATTCGCCCGAGGGGGCGACCTCGCTCGGCATCGATACCGGCGACCGCGCGGCGATGCGCGGCGAGCTGGGCGATCGATCGGCCGCCGGGGTGGCGGCGCTCGCGGACACGCTGAAGGCGGACATCGCGCGCGTCCGCACGTTCGACAAGAGCGGGCTCGACCATCAGGCGCGCACCAGCCTCGCGGTGGTCGAAAGCGCCTATGACGTCGCGCTGGCGGGCTTTGCCCTGCCCTATGGCGACGTCGCGGTCGGCGGGTGGCGCAACACGCCCTATGTCGTGATCCAGAATGTCGGCGCCTATCTCGACATCCCCAAATTCCTCGACAGCGACCATCCGGTGAAGACGTCGGCCGATGCCGAGGCCTATTTGGCGCGCCTCAATGCCTTTCCGGGCGTGCTCGACGGCGAGACCGAGCGGTTGAAGGCCGCGGGCGGACAGGGACTGATCGCGCCGGCCTTTCTGATCGACAAGGCGATCGCGCAGATGGAAGCGAGCCTGGCCGATGCGAGGTCGGGCGGATCGATGACCCAGAGCCTGACGCGCCGCGCAGAGGCAGCCAAGCTTGGCGGCGATTGGGGCGCGCGGGCTGCAAAGATCGTGCAGGGCCCGGTCGCCGCCGCGCTCGAACGCCAGCTTGCCGAACTGAAGGCGCAGCGGCCGAAAGCGACGATGGATGCGGGCTTGTGGGCGCGGCCGGGCGGCGACGAATGGTATGCGTGGGGGCTGCGCGCCTCGACCACCACGCGCATGACCCCCGACGAGATTCACGAAATGGGGCGTCAGGAGCTCGCCGATCTTCACGGCCGGATGGACCCGATTCTGCGGAAGCTCGGCTATACCCAAGGAAGCGTCGGCGACCGGATGAACGCACTCGCCCAGGATCCGCGCTACAAGTTCCCCGACAATGACGCAGGCCGCGCCGAGATCGTCGCCTATATCCAGACCTGGCTCGGCAAGATCCGCGCCGAGCTGCCGCGGGCGTTCCGCACGTTGGTGAAGGGCAATGTCGAGGTGAAGCGCCTGCCGCTCGCCGAGGAACCCGGTGCGCCCGCGGCCTATGGCGGCGCGGGGTCGATCGACGGCAGCATTCCGGGACGTTTCTGGATCAACCTGCGCACGACCGAGCTGCACAGCAAATATTCGCTGCCCGATTTGACGATGCACGAGGCAATTCCGGGTCACGCCTGGCAGGGCGAATATGCGCATTCAATGCCGCTCATCCGCACCATGCTGGCGTTCAACGCCTATTCGGAAGGCTGGGCGCTGAAGGATATCGAACCGGCAAATT
>JBGTUD010000192.1:0-6006 GCA_041939405.1 Sphingopyxis sp.
ACTTCCTTGTCAACCGCGGCCGCCCCTTCATCTTCTCGACCGCGCCGGCGCCGCTAATCGCGTGGCTCGTACGGCAGGCGATCGAAATCGTCGCCAACGAACCCGAACGGCAGCAGCGCCTTCACGCCGTTGTGCGTCATGCCACTGAACGTCTTGTACCGCTCGGCATCCCGGCCAGCGGCACCCAGATTCTGCCCGTCGTGATCGGCGACAATCAGCGGACAATGCGGATCGCGGCGACGTTGCGCGACGCGGGCTTCGACATTCGCGGCATTCGCCCGCCGACCGTTCCCCCCGGCACCGCGCGGCTGCGCATTGCGATCACGCTCAACATCGATGAACGCGACATCGACGACATGGCCGACACGCTGGCGCAGGCGATGGTCGCCGCATGACCCGCTTCGTTGTCACCGGCACCGATACCGGCATCGGCAAAACCATCTTCTCCGCCGCGCTCGCGGGCGCGCTCGCCATTCCCTATTGGAAGCCGATCCAGTCGGGGCTGGACGACGAAACCGACAGCGAAACCGTCGCCCAACTCCTCCCTGCGGGGAAGCGGTGGGGAGGAACGATCCTTCCCGAAGCCTATCGCCTCGTCACCCCGGCCTCGCCGCATATCGCGGCCGAGATCGACGGGGTGACCATCGACGCGGACGCGCTCGTTCCGCCGCCGGGCAACCTTCTCATCGAGGGCGCGGGCGGCGCTCTCGTCCCCCTCACGCGCTCGCTCCTCTACGCCGATCTGTTCGCGCGCTGGCAGATACCCGTCATCGTCTGCGCGCGCACCGCGCTCGGCACGATCAACCACAGCCTGCTGACGATCGAGGCGCTGCGCGCACGCAATGTCCCGATCCATGGGCTGGCCTTCATCGGCGACGCGGTCGAGGATAGCGAGGCGACCATCTGCGAACTGGGCCGGGTCCGCCGCCTTGGCCGCCTGCCGATCATCGACCCGCTGACGCCGGAAACGCTGGCCAAGGCGTTCGCGAAGAGTTTCGACGTCGCGGATTTCCAGTAACACGTCATCCCGGCGAATTGAGGTAAGGCGCCCCGCATGACCACCCCCTCCTCCCCCGTCTGGCATCCCTTCACCCAGCATGGCCTCGGCGAGCCGATCCCGCGCATTGAGCGCGCTTCAGGCGCGCGCCTATACGATGCCCACGGCAACAGCTGGATCGACGCCATCTCGAGCTGGTGGGTCACGACGCACGGCCACGCGCACCCGCGCATCATGGCGGCGATCCGCGACCAGTCGGAAAAGCTCGACCAGCTGATCTTCGCGGGCTGGACGCACGAGCCCGCCGAAAGCCTCGCCGCCGAACTCGTCCGCATAACCCCCGACCCGCTCACCCGCGTCTTCTTCTCGGACTCGGGTTCGACCAGCGTGGAAGTCGCGCTCAAAATGGCGCTTGGATATTGGTATAATATCGGCGAGGCGCGCAGCCGCATCCTCGTTCTCGATCACAGCTATCATGGCGATACGATCGGCGCGATGTCGGTGGGCGAGCGCGGCGTCTACAACCGCGCGTGGCAGCCCCTGCTCTTCGACGTCGACACCATCCCCTTTCCATACGAAGGGCAGGAGCAGCGCACGCTCGATGCGCTCGAAGCCGCGTGTAGCGAGAAGCCCGCCGCCTTCATCGTCGAACCGCTCATTCTCGGCGCGGGCGGCATGCTGGTCTATCCCGCGTGGGTGCTCGCCGAAATGCGGAGCATCTGCGCGCGATACGGCGTCCTCTTCATCGCCGACGAGGTGATGACCGGATGGGGCCGCACCGGCACGCGCTTCGCCTGCGACCAGGCGGGGGTTATCCCCGACATCGTCTGTCTGTCGAAAGGGCTTACCGGCGGCGCTATTCCCCTCGCCGTGACGCTGTGTATCGAACCGATTTTCGAAGCGCATCTGTCCGACGACCGCGCGCGGCTCTTTTACCATTCGAGCAGCTATACCGCGAACCCGATCGCCTGCGCCGCCGCCAATGCCAATCTCGCCATCTGGCGCGACGAACCGGTCCAGGCGCGGATCGACACGCTTGCCGAAACGCAGGACGCCCATCTTGCCATGCTTGCCGCCCACCCGCGCGTCGCCAATCCCCGCCGCCTCGGCACCATCGCCGCGCTCGATGTGACGGCACCCGATTCGGGCTATCTTTCGGGTCTCGCCCCCCGGCTCACCGCCTTTTACCGCGATCGCGGCATCCTCCTGCGCCCGCTCGGCAACTGCATCTATGTGATGCCGCCCTATTGCACCGATGTGGAGGAGCTGGCGCAGATATGGGGGGCGATCGCCGCCTCGATCGATACGATCTGACCGCGCGCGCCGCTCAGCCTAGGTTCAGCGACGCCGGGCTATCGGCGAACGACAAATGGCTCCGGATCGCGGATTGCGCTGGACCATCGGGCGTATCGGCTGATACGGAGCGTCCGGACTTTCTCGAATAGGGTAAAGATGACCAGATTTTCGACCATGACCGGCCTGATCGCATTGGCTGCCGCCGGCGTAACCCCCGTGCTTGCACAGACGGTTGCCGACAGCGAAGTGCCGGCGACCAGCCTCAATATTCCGGGCAATGTCCAGCTTTTCGGCGATAACAAGCCCAATGTGTATCGCCCCTCGGCGACGGTGAACGGCGAAATCATCACCGCAACCGACATCGAACAGCGCATGGCGCTGATCCGCATTGCGAACAATGACATCGAGCTGCCGCCCGAAGAGGTGCAGCGCCTGCGCAACCAGGTGTTCAGCAACCTGATCGACGAGAAATTGCAGATACAGGAAGCGCGCGCGGCGGACATCACGATCGACGAAAATATCGTCAACGACCAGTTTGCGCGCCTGGCCACGCGTTTCAAGCAGACGCCCGAACAGTTCGCGGCCTATCTGGCGTCGAAGGGATCGTCGGCAGCCGCGGTCAAACAGCAGATCCGCGGCGAATTTGCATGGGACCGGCTGCTGTCGCGCAACATCCAGTCGACGACCAATGTTTCGACCGACGAGGTCGACCTGATCGTCAAGCAGATGGAAGCCGCGAAGGGCCAGGACGAATTTCACCTCGGCGAAATCTATTTGTCGGCGACCCCCGACAATATCGCCGCCGTCACCGAAAATGCCCGCAAGATCATCCAGGCGTTGCAGGCCGGCGGCAGTTTCGCCGCCTATGCCCGCCAGTTTTCCGAAGCGTCGACGGCGGTGGTCGGCGGCGATCTTGGCTGGGTGAAGGCGGCGCAGCTTCCGGCATCGATGGGCGAAGCCGCGACGCAGATGCAGCCGGGGCAACTGGTCGGCCCGATCGAAGTGCCGGGCGGCATTTCGATCATGTTGATGATCGACCGCCGACAGGTGTTGACCGCCGATCCGCGCGATGCGATGCTCAGCCTCAAGCAGATTTCGCTCGATTTCCCGCCCGGCACGACGCAGGCGCGGGCATCCGAACTGGCGGGCCGCTTTGCCGAAGCGACGCGCACGATCGCCGGCTGCGGCGCCGCCGACACGGTGGCACAGCAACTCGGCGCGACCGTCGTGTCGCGCGACAATATCGCGATGCGCGCGCTGCCTGCCCCGTTGCAGGCCACGCTCGTCGACCTGCAAATCGGTCAGACGACGCAGCCGTTCGGCGCCGCCAATGAAGGCATCAGCGTGCTTGTGCTGTGCGGCCGCGACATGCCGCAAACGGCCACCGCACCGAATCTCGAGCAGATCGAACAGAAGCTGCTGGAGGAAAAGGTCAACAAGCGCGCCCAGCGCTATTTGCGCGACCTGCGCCGCGACGCGGTGATCGAATATAGCTGATGTCCATCGACGAGCATCGGCGCCCGATCGCGGTCACTATGGGCGACCCGGCGGGCGTCGGCCCCGAAGTCACCGCCCGCGCCTGGGCAGCGCGCCGCGAACATGATCTGCCCCCCTTTGTCGCGATCGGCGACATCGCTGCGGTCGGGGCGGTCTGGGACGGACCGGTTGCGCGGGTCGGCGAACTGGAAGACGTCGGCCGCATCTTTGCGGGGGCGCTTCCCGTCCTGCATCTGGAGGATAGCGGCCCGCTGACGCCGGGATCGCCGACCGCGGCGGGCGCGACCTGTGCGCTCCATTCGCTCGAGACCGGAATCGGGCTGACGCGCAATCAGGCGAGCGCGGCGCTCGTAACCGGGTCGGTGTCGAAACACGCGCTCCACAGCATCGGCTACACCCACCCCGGACAGACCGAATTTATCGCCGAACGCTGCGGCGTGACGGCGACCAATGCGGTGATGATGCTGGCCGGGCCGTCGCTGCGCGTCGTTCCGCTGACCGTCCATATCCCGCTTTCCGAGGTGTCCGAACGGCTGACGAGCGAGCTGATCGTCGCCAAGGCGCGGATCGTCGCGCGCGGCCTGCGCCGCGATTTCGGAATCGACACGCCGCGGATCGCGCTGGCGGGCGTCAATCCGCACGCGGGTGAAAACGGCCAGCTTGGCGGAGAAGAGGTGCGGGTGATGGCGCCCGCGATTGCGCAACTCGCGAGCGAGGGCCTGATCGTCGACGGACCGCTCGCCGCCGATGCACTTTTTGCGCCGGGAATCCGCGATCGTTACGACGCGCTGCTCTGCGCCTATCACGATCAGGCGCTGGCGCCGTTCAAGGCGCTGCATTTCCACGACGGCGTCAACCTGACCCTTGGCCTGCCGATCATCCGCACCTCGCCCGACCATGGCACCGCATTCAACATCGCCGGAACCGGACAGGCCGATCCCGGCCCGACCATCGCGGCGATCCGGATGGCGGCGCGGATGGCGGCAGCGCGCGAACGCAGCTGCGCGCCGGCAAAGTGACCGTTCGGCCGCGCACCGCCCTGCCCCCGCTCCGCGAAACGGTGCGTGTCCACCGCCTGTCGGCGAGCAAGGCGCTGGGGCAGAATTTCCTGTTCGACGAGCAATTGCTCGATCGCGTCGCGGCGCTGCCCGGCGATCTGGACGGTGCGACGGTGTTCGAGGTCGGCCCCGGTCCCGGCGGGCTGACGCGCGCGCTGCTCCGCGCAGGCGCAAAGGTGATCGCGGTCGAGCGCGACGATCGATGCCTGCCGCTGCTCGATGAGCTGGGCGACGCCTTTCCGGGGCAGCTGACGGCGATTGCGGACGATGCCATGGCGGTCGACGTCGATGCGGTCACGGGCGGCGCGCCTTATCATATCGTCGCCAACCTGCCCTATAATGTCGGCACCGCGCTCTTCACGCGCTGGCTCGAGCCCGCGGCGTGGCCGCCGCGCTGGTTATCGCTGACGCTGATGTTCCAGCTGGAGGTTGCCGAGCGCATCGTCGCGCCCGTGAACACGAACGCCTATGGCCGGCTCGCCGTACTGGCCCAATGGCGATCGAACGCCAAGATCGCGATGAAGGTGCATCGCTCCGCCTTTACCCCGCCGCCGAAGGTGATGTCGGCGATCGTCCATCTGACCCCCGCCGAACAGCCCGCAGGCGTCGATCCGCGCATCCTGTCGCGGCTCACCGAAAAGGGCTTTGGGCAACGTCGCAAGATGCTGCGGCAAAGCCTGAAAGCCATCGACGGCGCGGTCGCGGCCGCCGAGGCGCTGGGCATCGACCCGACGCGCCGCGCCGAAACGGTGACGGTGGACGAATGGGTTGCGTTGGCCCGCGCACTCCCCCGCTGACGCTATCGCCGTTACTCACGGTCATGGGATTCGGCGCGGGGATAGCGAGCGGCCATTGCGCTCCTCGATAATGAGGGGCTTGCCCGTGGTCCGGTCGGCGTAGGGGCCGCCAAATAATTCCAAAGGTCAGGAAAGGTCAGCCTTGTGCAGCCCACGATTTGCGGCGCCCGGCGGATAGGATGCGCACCGCTGTTACCCGCATCCGGGGGCGGGATAGCGATCATTTTATCCACCAATCGAAAGAACCGGAACGAAGGCTGGCACAGCCGGATAATGTAGGACAGCCGCCATTTTTTGGACGTCCGAATTGGGGTGGGGAGCTGACATAGCCCTCTCCCCTTCAGGGGAGAGGGTTGGGAGA
>JBGTUD010000193.1:0-5999 GCA_041939405.1 Sphingopyxis sp.
TGTTGCGGAGGATGTCGATGAAGACGCGGTAGCGCCCTTCTTCGTGAAGGCGGTCGATCGCACGGGCGAAAATGTCGTTGTAATTCACGTTTCAGCCCCGCAGTCAGGTGCCAGTCAAATTTCGGGCGCCGCTCCCCCGGCGGCTGTTAACATTGGGGCCAATAACGCCGAAAGCGGTCGAAGGCCAGTGCGAACGATTCGCAGCACTGGGGCAGATTGTCCCATCAAATCGTTTCGATCGACCCGATGCCATAGGGCGCCAGCACCGCGAGAGGGGGCGGAACCCGTTGATCGCTGCGCGTAAATACCGCTGCTGCGGGGGCTGCTGTGCCGGGCCAGGATTGCCCCTCCGTCAGATAGGCGATGCGTCGTGCGATGCCCGGAGCGCCGTCGATCAGCGCGACGTCCTGACCGAAGCCCGACTGGAGTTCGCCTTTCAAAAGCGGAAAATGGGTGCAGGCCAGGACGACGACGTCGATCGCTTCGCCGCCCGGCTGGTCGCGAAGTCCCGCGACCGCGCGGGCGATCACCTCCGGATCGACCCGGTCGCCGCGAAGCTTTGCTTCGGCGCCCGTAACGAGGCCGGGACTGCCGTAGCGAAGCACCGTCTTGCCGCTTGCAAAGCGCGCGCTCAGATCGTCGACATAGGGCTGGCGCACCGTCGCTTCGGTGCCCAGAACCCCGATCACGCCCGTCCTTGTCATGGCGGCCGCGGGCTTGATCGCCGGCACGGTCCCGACGATCGGCAGGTCCAGCGCCGCGCGAACATGCGCGAGCGCGATGGTCGAGGCAGTGTTGCACGCGATGACCGCGAGCCGCGGCTGATAGCGTTCGGCAAGCCGGCCAAGCAGCGCAGGTACGCGCGCGGCAAGTTCCTCGTCGCTTTTCTTGCCATAAGGCAGCCCCGCATAGTCGGCGGCATAAACGATCGGCGCGGTCGGCAGCAGGCGGCGTGTGGGGCCGAGCACCGTCAGCCCGCCGAGGCCGCTGTCGAAGAAAAGAATGGGGGCATCGGGGGCGGTTGGCTGCATGGGCTCCGCCTAGCAGGCGACGCAAAACCTCTCAATCGTCTTGGCCGCGACGACGGCTTTGTCCGTTTCGGATAGCGATATGTGCGAATCCGTTGATTGCTTCGGCCAACCCGGCCAGAAGGGGGGCGAAGGCAGCGGGGAGTGTGATGACCATCTATTTGTTGATTGCCGGCGGCTATCTGCTGGGCTCCATTCCCTTCGGCATCATCCTGACGCGCCTGTTCGGTGCGGGCGATCTGCGCGAGATCGGATCGGGGAATATCGGTGCGACCAACGTGCTAAGGACGGGGCGCAAGGGGCAGGCGGCGGCCACCTTGCTGCTCGACGGGGCAAAGGGCGCCGTGGCCGTGCTGCTTGCGCGCCAATTCGCACCCGAACTGGGCCAACACGCCGCAATGATCGCGGGCGCCGCCGCGATGATCGGCCATTGCTATCCCGTCTGGCTCAAATTTCGCGGGGGCAAGGGCGTCGCGACATTGCTTGGCCTCGCGCTTGCGCTCGCCTGGCCCATCGGCCTGGTTTTCGCGGGCGTATGGCTTGCTGCGGTCCTCATTCTTCGTATCTCGTCGCTCGGCGGGATGCTGGGGGCGGTATCGGCTCCGGCGACGGCCTTTGCCTTTGGCTACCCCGTTTACGGCGCCGGCCTCGCCGGTCTCGCGGTGATCGTCCTCTGGCGGCATCGCGAAAATATCGCGCGGCTGCGCGCCGGGACCGAGCCGCGCGTCGGCGCGGCCAGGGAGCGCGCGTGAACCACGCCGAGCGGCTGGCGCGGCTGCGGCTGATCCGCACGCCGCACGTCGGCCCGGTGAGCTGGCACCAGCTGATGCAGCGTTTCGGGTCGGGCGAGGCGGCGCTCGCGGCGCTGCCGGACCTCGTGCTGCGCGGCGGCGCGGGCAGAGCGCGGATCGCCCCCGCCGAAATCGCCGAACGCGAGATGGAGCGTGTCGCGGCGCTCGGCGCGCGGCACCTGTTCTGCGACGAAGAGGGTTATTCGCCGCTGCTTCGCGAGGTCGAGGCCGCTCCGCCGGTACTGGTCGTTCGCGGCGATACGGCGATGCTCCGGGCGCCGTGCGTCGCCATCGTGGGCGCGCGCAACGCGTCGGCGGCCGCGTGCCGCTTTGCGCGCCAGCTCGCGGCCGATCTGGCAGGGCAGGGCGCAACGGTGGTGAGCGGTCTGGCGCGCGGAGTCGACACGGCGGCGCATGTCGGGGCGCTTCGTGGTGCGACGGCGGGCGTGATCGCGAGCGGGATCGACATCGCATTTCCGCCCGAAAACGCAGCCCTTCAGGAAAAGATCGCGTGCGACCAGTTGCTGATCGCCGAACAGCCGCCGGGTACGGAGCCGCTGGCGCGCCATTTCCCTTCGCGCAACCGTATCATTGCGGGATTGGCGCACGGCACGGTGGTGATCGAGGCGGCGCCCCGGTCCGGGTCGCTGATCACCGCGCGCCGTGCGGGCGATTACGGGCGCGAAGTGATGGCGGTACCCGGCTCCCCGCTCGATCCGCGGGCGCAGGGGTGCAATCTGCTGATCCGCGAAGGCGCCACATTGATCCAGACGGTCGATGATGTGATCGAGGCAATCGGTCCGATCGACGGGCGCATGGTGCGCGACGCCGGCTGCGCATTTGCCGCAGCGCCGGTCGCCGAACCCGCCGAGGGCGAGCGGCGCGCACTGGTCGAACTGCTCGGCCCGACGCCGGTGGCCGTCGACGAATTGGTACGCCAGTCGGGGCAGGATGCGGCGGCGGTGCAGCTCGTGCTGCTCGAACTCGAGCTTGCCGGGCGGATCGAGCGCCACGCCGGAGCCAAAATCTCGCTCCTGTGATGTCCGGCACAGCGCCGCGCAGCTGCCACTCTATCCACTGGTCGCGGTTCAGGCACAGTTCAGCGGCCTCGCGACAGGCTAATGATATTGTATTACATAAGTGGGGAGATGGATGATGCGCCACCGGCTTTTGACAGGTGCCACGATGGCGGCTGTGGTGGCGAGCGCCCCGGCGCCCATTCCCCTTGCCATTGCCCAACCGGCGACCGAACGCGCGCAAAGCTATTGCCGTAACGCCGCGCCGCTGCCGCAGCTTGGACCCGAAACGACCGCGCGTCAGCAGACCGGGCGCGATCACAAGTCTGAAGGCCGGGGGCGGCGCGACCGCGACGATATGGCGATGGCTCCGCCGCCACCCCCGGCGCCTCCTCCGCCCCCGCCGCCAATCTCGGCACCGGCAACGGCCGAGGCGTCGGGTTATGACGGCGCGGGCGCGGGGGCGGAAGCCGTCGTAACCGGATCGCGCGCGCCCAGCGCGCCGCCATCCATGACGACCACGGTTCCCGACCGGTCGGTCCTGCCACCCTATCCGCCGCGGCCCTATCCGCAGCCGCAACCGCAGGCGGGCCTTTTGACCGCGGGCGAACATGACGACCTGCTCAACCCCGAACTCTATGCCGCCTATGTGAACCGCAGCGGCAATCTGGGACAGGAGGTGCGCGACCTGCCGCGTGTCGATACCACCCGCGTCGTCACGGTGAAGGTGCAGGACCGGAACGGCCAGCCGATCCCCTTTGCCGACGTCGTGGTGACGTGCAGCGACGGCAACAGCATCATAATGGCGACGCAGGCCGACGGCAGCGCGGTCTTCTTTCCAGGCCTCGACCGGCTGAGCGAGCGGGTCAGCATTTCGGCGCGCCAAGCGGGGCGGACCATCGCCGATGCGCGGCCCGTGCTCGTCACCAACGCCTCGGGCGGGCAACAGGTGGGGTTGACCGCCAATCGCGCGGCGACCAGGGCGTCCAAGCTCGACCTGATGCTCGTGATCGACACGACGGGCAGCATGGGCGACGAAATTCGGTATTTGCAGGCCGAATTGCGATCGATCATCGGCGCGATCACGGCCAAGCACCGCGATCTCGACATCCGCGTCGGCTTCGTCTTCTATCGCGACCTTGGCGACGATTATGTGACGCAGACGGTCGGGTTCGACCGCGACATCGGGCGCGTACAGGGGGCGCTCGCGCGGCAACAGGCGAATGGCGGGGGCGATTATCCCGAAGCGATGGACCAGGCGCTGATCCGCGCGGTCGGACAGGACTGGCGCGCCGATGCGGTCAAGTCGTTGCTGCTCGTGGCCGACGCACCGCCGCACGACGACAAATTCGGACGGACGTGGCAGGCGGCCGAAGCGGCGCGCGCGAAGCGCATCCACATCACCCCCGTCGCCGCGTCGGGCGTCGCCGACAAGGCCGAATATGCGATGCGCGCGATGGCCGCCGCCACGCAGTCGCGCTATCTGTTCCTGACCGACGACAGCGGGGTCGGCAATCCGCACGCGCCGCCGGCGATCGACTGTTACCTCGTCACCCGGCTCGATGCGCTCGTCCGCCGCGTGATCGACAGTCAGATCAGTGGTCGCCGGATCGAACCGGAGGAGCGCGAGGTCATCCGAAGTGTCGGCCAATATGATGCGGGCAAATGCATCCTTCCCGCCGATTTCAAGTGGCAGAACAGTTGATGGCATGACGCCATCCCATTGACATCCCCCCGCATCTGGCCGATGCGGGGGGCGTGGGTTGCTTCGATTAGCTTCTCTTTCCGGTCGGGGGGTCGACCGGCGGGGAGAGGGGTCGGAGGATATATCCATGCGAAAATTGCTGTCGGCGATCGCCGCCGCCGCACTGCTTGTCCAGCCCGTCATCGCGACCGCTCGCGAGAAGGAGCCCGTCAAGATCTCGGGCCCGTCGAATGCCAAGGGTGTCACGACCGTCGCGATCGGCGCCTTCAATGTCGGCTTTATTTTCGAATCGATCGACCAGACGCAGAAAAGCGGCGGGTTGATGGGCGCCTTTGGCGGCACGACCAAGGCAAAGAGCGAGCTTGTCGGGGTAACGCCCGCGATGATGCAGGCGATCACCGATGCCGCCTATGCCGATTTTGTGACGCAGCTCGAAGGGCGCGGCTATTCCGTGCAAACGCCAGCCGAGCTTTTCGCGCACGATGCGCTCGCCAAGACCAAGGCGCGTGAGGCACCGCTCGACATTAACATCACGCTGGAAAAGGGCAGCAAAGGCAAGGCGACCTTTTACAAGCCATCGGCCCTGTCTTCGCAGCTGATGATCCCCGGCGACTTTACCGGATCGGGAATGAGCAGCATGGGAATCAACATGACCGCCAGCCAGGCGGGTCTGGCCCTCGCCAGCTACGCCAGGCAAACGGGCATCGGTGTCGTCGACGTCGTCTATCTGATCGACTTCTCCGATCAGAAGCGCCCCGGCTTTTTCAGCTTCAAGGGGCTGGAAGTGAACAGTGGGCTCTCGGTCGCCGCGGACTATTCGCGCATGACGCTGATCGCGCCGAGCGGAAAGCAAGCGGTGATCACGGTAAAGGCCCCGGTCGGGGTCGAGGGCGATTTCATCGAGCGGAGCGACGCGTCGACCGGAACCGAAAAGGCGGTGCAATCGACCGCGAACGTCGCGGGCGGGCTTGCGGCAGCGGCGGGCATCGGACTGCCGCGCTTTGGCAAGACGCGAAAATTCCAGTTCATCGCTAAGCCGGGAAATTATGAAGAGGGCGCCGCCAAGGCCGCCAGCCTGGCGAACGAACTGCTCACCGGGCGGCTGGGCGCGCTGCGCTGAAATCCCCCTGTGGGCGCTCCTTAAATTCCCTTGACGGAAGGGCGGAGCGCCCGCAACCCTCGCGCGCATGTACGCAAGAGTTTTCGGGGAACGAGTTTTTTCATGCAATTGGTGATTGTTGAATCGCCCGCCAAGGCGAAAACGATCGAGAAATATCTCGGTCGCGATTTCAAGGTGCTGGCAAGCTATGGCCATGTGCGCGATCTGCCGCCCAAGGATGGGTCGGTCGATCCCGACGACGGCTTTGCGATGCAGTGGCAGCTTTATCCCGACAAGGCGAAGCGGCTGAAGGAAATTTCGGACGCCGCCAAGGGCGCCGACCGCCTGATCCTCGCGACC
>JBGTUD010000194.1:0-5920 GCA_041939405.1 Sphingopyxis sp.
CGCCGAGCAGCGAGGTGACGAGCGTGCAGATCTTGCCATTGTCGTTCACATGCTTGCCGGCTTCCTTCAGAAAGAAGAAGGCCGTCTTGCTGTTCACCGCGGTCATTTCGTCATATTCGGCCTCGCTGATTTCGGTGAAGGGCTATTTCAGCACCTTGCCCACCGTGTTGATCGCGATATCGGGACGGCCGACCGCGGCGATGGCGTCGGCGAACAGCTTTTCCATCGCGGCAGCGGAGGTAAGGTCGGCCTGAAAGGCGACCGCCTCGGCCCCTGCGGCGCGGACCGCGGCGAGCGTTTCTTCGGTCTCGGCGGCCGAGGCGGGGCTGTTATAATGGATGGCGACGGCCCGGGCGCCGTGCGCGGCGAGGTCGCGCGCAATCAGCCCGCCCAGATTTTTGCCGCCGCCCGCGATGAGCGCGACTTTGCCCTTGATATTGTGATCTGCCATGGCTGGTCTCCTTGGTTGACAGGGGAGGGGCGCCGCGGCCGTCGCCGCGGCGTTGTCGGCTCACGATAGGTGTTTTCCCGCTTGCCCGCTTTCCAATTCCGGCGCAGCTTGCCCATTCCGGCCGATGAGTCGGACGCGACCGTGGGGAAAGGCGATTGAGCGGACAGGCGCTGCGCGTGTGGGACGGCATCCGGCCGCTGCGGCCGAGGGCGCTGGTTGCGCGCCGCGAAACCGCGATCGGCCCGATCGGCATCGTCGCGGCGACCGAAAGGCTGGACCGCCCGGCCGACTGGACGTTCGAAGAGGCGCATCACACGATCGTCGTGCATCTCGGCGGACGGCTGCGCCGCATGGACTGCGAATTTTCGGTCGGGCCGTCGGGGTCCGCGCTGCCGTCGCGCGGCGACATCTGGGTCATTCCCGCCGCGTGCCGCTATGCCGCGCTGGCCGAGGGCGGATGCGCCGCGTTCGTCGAACTGCGCGTGCCGACCGCGCTGGTCGGCGACGCGCCGATAGCGGCGAGCGTGCGGCACCGCGACGATTTCCTCTTCGGATCGGCGACCCGCCTCGCCGAGTTGCTCCGCGGTCCCGAAAGCGACCTGGCCGACATGGCGGCGCATGCGATCGGCGATGCGCTCCATCTGCATCTGCGCGCGCGATATGGACAGTGGGGCCGCCAGGGCGCGCACCGCATCCTGTCGGCATCGCAGCGCGCGCGGCTGGCCGCGGCGATCAGGGACGAGCTTGATGCGCGGCATAGTCTCGATACGCTCGCCAGCCTCGTCGAGATGGACGTGCGCCGGTTCACGGGGGCGTTCCGCGAGGCGTTCGGCGTCACGCCCTGGCAATATGTGCTGCGCGCGCGGCTCGATGCGGCGGCGCGAATGCTGCGGCAGGGAAGCGATTCGATTACCGAGATTGCGCTCGCGACGGGTTTTGCGACGCCCAGCCACTTCGCCACCGCCTTTGCGCGGCGCTTCGGCGTTCCGCCGTCGAGCTGGCGCCGCGCGGCCTGACCGCGTGGTTGTCGCACGCTCTGCGGCGGGTTAGGGCCGGATCGACCGACCCTGCGTGCCGACGCAAGGCAGACCGGAACACGCACCGATGAGCGCGGCTAACGTCGGGCAAGACAAGGATTTCGCTTTTCCAAAGGGCGGCGGTTTGGCCTTTGCATTGACGAAGGCGCCATCGGCCCGCTAGGGCCGCGCCAGTTTTTTACGGAAGATACGCCATGACCGATACGCCGCCCGACCGTATGTCGA
Organism: Sphingopyxis sp.; assembly: GCA_041939405.1. Lineage (GTDB taxonomy): Bacteria > Pseudomonadota > Alphaproteobacteria > Sphingomonadales > Sphingomonadaceae > Sphingopyxis. The sequence goes on from JBGTUD010000194.1 coordinate 1,714, forward strand.
CCAACCCCCGTTCGCCGCATTTCGATCTGGAGGTGCTGCAACGCGGCATCGGCATCCGCTTCAAGGGCAAGGAACGCACCGACGTCGAGGAATATTCGATCTCCGAAGGCTGGATCCGCGTCGCCGCGGGCAAGTCGAAGGACCGGTTCGGCCAGCCGATGACCATCAAGCTGTCGGGCGAGGTCGAGGCGTGGTTTGAGGATGTCGCTGGCGAAGGCTCCACGCCTGCCGCCGATTAAGGCGAGCATCCCCTACCCGAATCGGTGTCCCCGCAAAGGCCGGACTATCCCCTCAAAAACAGAAACCACCCGGAGCGGCGGACCGCCCCGGATGGTTTCGTCGCTCGTCGAGCCCGTGGGTGTGGGGGGGAAGGCTCAGTGACCGAGCGAGGCGACAACGGTTTCGAGGCCGTTGCCGGGTTTCCAGTCCTGTTGTGCCCAGACCGGGGCTTTGAAATTCGATTTCGGGCTCGCCGCGCCCGCGGGCTCGCCATCGGCATAGATGAAGCCCTGAACCGGATTGGCGCGCAGGCCGAGGTCGCCGATGGGCGCGTACCAGACGCGGACCAGGCTCCAGTCGCCTGCATCGCTGACGTCGACGACGCGGACGCCGCGTTCGATCTGGCCGCGGCGGCCGCCGATCGGCGACCAATTGGCATGGTCGATCAGGATTTCGCGGTCGCTGACGATTTTCTTGACGACGGCGACATGCCCCATCGGCATGCCGCGCGTTCCGGCGAACGCCATGACGGCGCCCTGCCGCGGTTCGTTGCCGCGTTCATAGCTTCCCGCGGCCTGCGCCCACCAGGTCTTTGCATTGCCGCGAATTTCGACGCCCGATTCGGCGCGCGCGAAGGGGACGCATTGCAGATAGGATTTCGCCGCGGCGGGGACGCTGGCGAGCAGCCCGGCGACGGTCATGGCCGACGCCACAGCGGCGGTCAGAAAGCGGCGATGGAACATGGATTGCGACCCCCGGCTTGTCTTCAAGCGTTGGATTGTCTTTGCCACGTCCTGCGGCGTCCACCACCCGTGTAGCGACGAGCCGCACCGTGGGTGCGGCAGGCGGGGGAACCTTTTGTTTACGTTTTCGCTTCGGCGCTTCAGGCGCTCGGCTGGTCGCGATCAGGCCGCTACGGTCGCCACGTCGCCCGGACGGCGGAATAGGGTCAGCACGTCGGCGGCGGGCATCGGGCGCCCGTAATAATAGCCCTGGATGTTCGAACAGCCGAAGCTGCGCAGCGTTTCGACTTCCAGCTCGGTTTCGGCGCCTTCGGCGGTCGTCGACATGCCAAGGCTGTCGGCGAGCGCGACGACGGCGCGGATGATCGCAATCGATTCGATGCTGCCCTTGGCCGCGCCGACAACGAAGCTGCGGTCGACCTTGATCGTCGAGAACTGCGTCTTGCGCAAATATCCCAGCGACGAATAGCCGGTACCGAAATCGTCGAGCGACAGGCGGATGCCAAGCGCGATCAGCTGATCGAGCAGCTGCGCTGCGCCGCCGCCGTCGCGCAGGAAGACGCTTTCGGTGACTTCGATCTCAAGCCGTTGCGGCGAAAGCCCGCTCTGCGCGAGCGCCGAAACGACGACCGAGGCGAAACTGGGATCGGTGAGCTGGTCGGCCGAGACGTTGATCGCGACCTTCAGGTTCGACGGCCATTTCATCGCCTCGCGGCACGCGGTGCGGAGCACCCATTCGCCGATCGGCGAAATGAGCCGTGCATCCTCGGCAAGGGGGATGAAGCGGCCGGGGGAGACGTTGCCAAGCTTTTGGTTGTTCCAGCGGATCAGCGCCTCGAAACCGTTGAGCGTGCCGTCGGCGGCGGTCACGACGGGCTGGTAATAAAGTTCGAACTCGCCGCGTTCCAGCGCGCCGCGCAGTTCCTGCTCCATCACGCGGCGTTCTTCGGCTTGTGCGTGCAGCGACGCGACATAGGCGGCGACGATGTTACCGCCCTTGTCCTTCGATTTGTAGAGCGCAAGGTCGGCGTTGCGCGTCAGCGTCTCGACCGTCGCACCGTCGGTCGGGCCGATCGCAAAGCCGACGCTGGCGCCGACGAAAAGCTGGTGATTGTCGACGACATAGGGCCGGCTGATCGTCGTGATGATCCGCTGCGCCAGCGTTTCGGCGACGTCGGCGGCGGGGACGTTGTGGAGCACCACGGCAAATTCATCGCCGCCGAGGCGGCCGCACGTCATCCCGCGCTCCATCAGCCCTTTCAGCCGCGCCGCGACCTGCGCCAGCAATTTGTCGCCGACCGGGTGCCCCAGCGTATCATTGACCGCCTTGAACCGGTCGAGATCGATCATCAGCAGCGCGCAGCGCGTCTTGGCCTCGACCGCATGGGCCAGCGCGCGTGCCAGATCTTCGTTAAGGCTGAGCCGGTTCGGCAGGCCCGTCAGATTGTCGAAACGCGCCATTTTGGCGATCTGTTCGGCGGTCGCGCGCTGTTCGGTGACGTCGGAGCCCACGCCGCGAAAACCCAGAAACTTGCCCGTTTCGTCGAGGCGGGGAGAGGCCGACAGTTCCCACCAGCGCGGACGGCCGCCGATCGACACCGGGACGATCAGATTGGAAAAGCTTTCGCGTCTTTTCATCCGCTCGGCCATGTCGTGCAGGCTTTTGGGAAACAGCCCTGTTTCCCACGCGTCGCCCGACAGCGCCTGAAGCAAGGGAGTGCCTTCCAGTCCCTCGGCGGTGCCGCCAAGCGCATAGGCGAGGCGGGGTGACACATGGACGAGGCGCCGGTTGTTGTCGGTCTGCCACAACCAGTCGGCCGAGGTTTCCTCGAACTCGCGGAGCAGCAGGCTGACCGTCTCGCTTTTTTCGTGCAGCGTCTCTTCGGCGCGGCGCGAGCGGATATGGATTTGCGCAAAGCGGACGCAGAAGGCCGTCAGCAATACGCCTGCGACGATCGCGATCGCGGCGAGCTGCGGCGTGCCTGCGAGCACAAGCGCCGCCGCCGCCGACAAGGATACCGGGACGATGAACAGGGCGCAGGCGAGCGGAACGCTGTGCGCGACGATCGCGAGCGTCAGCATCATCAGCACCGCGATCGTCCACATCGACAGCACATGATCGACGGTCGGCGCCAAGCCCTGAAGCCAGAAGGGCGCGCCCCAAAGCAACGCCGAATAGAGCGCGTGGCGGTTGCACATCCCATATTCTGCATGTCCGGGCAGCTTGGGATCGCCAAGCGGCAGGCTGCGGATACGGCGATACGACCAGAAGCCGAAGAGAATCGCGCCGCCGAACCACCCGCCGGCGACCGGAAGCGCAACATTGTGGATCATCGTCAGGAAGGCGACGAGCGCCATGCCGACTCCCATGGCAAGGCGCAGCGCGCCGCGGCCGCGGAGCGGCGCGAGCTGGAGCTGGCGGAGGTTGCCGGTGTCCTGACCCCGCGGCCCCAGCCCCAACAGGGTTCGCGCGGGAATGACGTCGGCGGCAATCGGGTCGGTCGGCAAGCTTTTCACCCGTCCCGTCTAGCGCGCGCGGGTTACTCGAAGGTAACCATCGCGCCGTTCGGACGTGAATTTATGTGCCGGACGGGGACGGGGTGGAGGATCGGCTGTTTTGGGGTAGTTCCCGACCTTCCTTTATCTGTCATCCCGGCGAAGGGTGTTCAGAGGCACGTGACTCTGAAACACGATCTCGTCCTAACGGTTTGCCGCACCGGCGAGATCCCGGCCTTCGCCGGGATGACGATAGAGTTGAGGGCAGCAATCGGTCGGATGCCGCCTGTCAGATTTTTCGCGCAGAGGCGTAGAGAACGCAGAGAGTATCGCGCTGACTCTCTGCGTTCTCTACGCCTCTGCGCGACTCTTATAATAGCCTGACGGCCGCTACCGGCCGCCGCGGCGCTATGCCGCGATGGCGAAAGGCTGAATCTCTCCAGCCAGATATTGCGCGCGTGCCTTCGACCGGCTCAATTTTCCCGAGCTGGTGCGCGGCAAGGTGCGCGGCGGGATCAGTTCGATCAGGCAATTCATGCCGGTGATCGCGCGGACGCGCTCGCGGATCGTTTCGCGCAGCGCGGCGCGTTCGGCGTCGTCGCTGGTGCGGCACTGGACGAGCACCGCCGGGGTTTCCTCGCCGCCCGGCGTCGTGATCGCAAAGGCGGCGATGTCGCCCGATTTAAAGCCCGGCAGCTGTTCGACCGCCCATTCGATGTCCTGCGGCCAGTGATTCTTGCCGTTGATGA
>JBGTUD010000195.1:0-5914 GCA_041939405.1 Sphingopyxis sp.
CGCCGCATCCTGCGCAAGATCGCCGAAAATGATTTCGGGTCGTTGGGCGACACCTCGACGCTCGCCGATCCCAGCTTGGTCGACGGGCTGATCGAAGGGCGGAAGAACAGATAGACCGTCGGCCTTGGAAGGTTTGTGTGCACCCGCTAAGGCGGATGCCCATCACCGGATCGCGCAACATCGAGCCCACTGGAGATGGGTCCCCGCCTTCGCGGGGACACACTCAGTGACGCCGCTCTAAAACCGGAAATCCGGCAGTTCCGCGAGCGCAATCCCCAATGCTTCGGCCCAGCCGTGCGACACGCTCCGGAAATAGGCGTCGTCGCGCTCGAAACGCCGCTCGCGCACGGTAGTGAAATCGTCGCGCTCGTGGATTTTGAGGTCGATCGGCAAATCGACCCCCGCATTCGCGCGGATCGTCGAATCGAACGACACGCAGAGCAATTTCACCGCATCCTCGAACGACATGGCGGGATCGTAGGACCGCACGATGATCGGGCGGCCATATTTGGTTTCGCCGATCTGGAAGAAGGGATTGTCCTCCCCCGCCTCGATAAAATTGCCCTCGGGATAGATCAGGAACAGCCGCGGCTCGGCGCCCTTGATCTGCCCGCCGACGATCAGCGAGGCGCGGAACAGGGACTCCGCTGTCGGCCCTTCGTCACTATGCCGCATCACGATGCTGCGCAGCGTTTCGCCGACAATCGTGGCGACCTGGAACATCGACGGCGCTTCGAGGATCGACGGGTGCCGGTCTTCGGGCGCCTTGGTGCGCTCGTCGAGCAGGCTGACGACCGCCTGCGTCGTCGCGAGATTGCCTGCCGACATCAAGGTGATGACGCGCTCGCCCGGAACGGTCCAGCTGCGCATCTTGCGGACCTGTGAAATATCGTCAACGCCGGCGTTGGTGCGGGTGTCCGACATGAACACCAGCCCCTTGTTGAGCCGCATTCCCACGCAATAGGTCATGTCGTCGCGTAATCCCCGCCCTGATCGTCTTGACTCGTCCCCGTCCGCTTATTGCTGGACCTGTAACTGGACAACCAGATTTTCCTCTGCCGCACCATAGCGCATCCCGCGCACCGGCGCCGCATCGTGATAGTCGAGCCCGGTCGCGACGCGGATATAGCGCTGGTCGGGCGATTGGCCATTGCTGATGTCGAAACCGATCCAGCCGATATGGTCGAAATGCGCCTCGGCCCACCCATGCGTCGCATCCTGATGCGTCCGATCGTCCATCATCAGATACCCCGACACATAACGCGCGGGATGCCCCAGATGCCGCATCGCGGCGATGAAGATATGCGCATGATCCTGGCACACACCGCCTTCGCCGCCGAGCGCCTGCTCGGCGCTGGTGTCGGCATCGGTCACGCCGATCCGGTAGGGCAGCTTGCCCAGGATCAGCGCGGATAATGCGTGCGCGCGCTCGATGTCGCTGGTGTGGTCCCGGCCGAGTTCGGCGGTGAGCGAACGCACTCCGCGCCCCACGCGCGTCAACGGGGTGGGGCGGAGGAAGGTCCAGAGCGGCATCGCGCCGCGATGTGGTCCGATCACCCCGTCCCAGCTGATCAGCTCGACCTCGCCGGTGCAGCGGATGATCAGCTCGCTGACGCCGCTGTCCACCGCGACCAGGTCGACACCATTGCCATGATGATCGGTATAGTGAAGCTGGCGGTCGCCCCCCTCGACATCGACCGTCCAGCCGTGGATCAATTGCTGCCCCGGCCGCTCCTTCGGCGTCAGCCTGATCTGCTGGAGCGCGTAGCGAACCGGGCTGTCATATTGATAATGGGTGATATGTTCGACGCTGAGCCGCATAGTTACTCCACGAACCTGTAATCGCACTCGATCTGCCGCGCGAGCGCGGCGTTCGCGCGAAGAAAGTCGGTGATGAATTCGTGTAGGCCGCCGTCGAAGATCGACGCGATCGGGCGCGAGAGCCGATCGCGGCAAAGCGAGGCGCCCATCCGCACCGCCTCCGTCTCCTCGTCATAGGCGTGCTGAAGCCACGCGAGATTATCGTTCATCTTGTCGCAGCAGAACGCCAGGCTGCGCGGCATCTGTTTGTAAAGGATCAGAAATTCCGCGATCTTCAGCGCGCTGATCTCGGTCCCGTACAGCCAGTGATAGGCCCGGTGCGCCGACACCGAACGCAGGATCGTTTCCCACTGCACATTGTCGATCGAGGTGCCGATATGCGCCACCGATGGCAGCAGGAGATAATATTTGACGTCGAGGATGCGCGCCGTGTTGTCGGCGCGTTCGAGGAAGGTGCCGAGGCGCGAGAAATTATAGCCGTCGTTGCGTAGCATCGTGCCGGCAAAGGCGCCCCGAACCAGCCCGCTCTGCTGCCGGATCGCCGCGAGCACGTCGGGCAGATCGTCCTCGCGAACCTGTCGCCGGAGCAGCGCGCCCAGCGTCATCCAGCTTGTGTTCACCGCTTCCCACGCTTCGCGCGTCAAATAGGTACGCGCTGTCCGCGCATTGTCGCGCGCCTGCTTGATCACCGACAGGATGCTCGACGGATTGGCGGGATCGCGCAGCATGAAATCGACGACGCGCTGCGAATGATAATCCTGATGCGCTTGGCGAAAGGCATAATCCTGCCCCGCCGTCACCAGCACCGAGCGCCATTCGGCGGCCGCGGTGTTCGACCGGGTGAGCGCGATACGGAACCCCGCATCGATCAGCCGCGCATTATTTTCGCTGCGCTCCAGATAGCGCGCCATCCAGTAAAGCGCCCCGGCGGTTTTACCTAGCATTGGGCGGCATCCCCCGCTGACGGCTCTTTCGCTTCGTCATTGCGAGGAGCGGAGCGACGCGGCAATCCAGAGTGGCGTATACCGCTCTGGATTGCTTCGCTTCGCTCGCAATGACGGGGGACGGTGGTTCGCGCCATTAATCCTCCAACACCCATGTATCCTTGGTCCCGCCGCCCTGGCTGCTGTTCACCACCAGCGATCCCTTGGTCATCGCAACGCGCGTCAGCCCGCCGGGGGTGATGCGGATGCCCTGCGGCGACATCAGCACAAAGGGGCGGAGGTCGACGTGGCGCGGCGCCAGCCCCGCCTTGGTAAAGATCGGCACGGTCGACAGCGACAGCGTCGGCTGCGCGATATAGCCCCTCGGATTCGCCTCCAGCTTGGCGCGGAACGCCGCGATCTCTTTCTTCGTCGCGGCCGGACCGACCAGCATCCCATAACCGCCCGACCCGTGGACTTCCTTGACCACCAGTTCGGGAAGGCGGTCTAGCACCTCGCGCAGATGATCGGGCTCGCTGCACCGCCACGTCGGCACATTGGGAAGCAGCGCCTTTTCGCCCGTATAAAATTCGATGATGTCGGGCATATAGCTGTACAGTGCCTTGTCGTCGGCGATCCCCGTCCCCGGCGCATTGGCGATCGTGATCCCGCCGGCGCGATAGACGTCCCAGATCCCCGGCACACCGAGCAGCGAGTCGGGCCGGAAGTTCAGCGGATCGAGGAAATCATCGTCGACGCGGCGATACAGGACGTCGATCGGCGTATAACCCTGCGTCGTGCGCATCGCCACGCGGCCGCCCACAACGCGCAGATCATGCCCTTCGACCAGTTCGGCCCCCATCTGGTCGGCAAGGAAGCTGTGCTCGAAATAGGCGCTGTTGTGGATTCCCGGCGTCAATACTGCAACCGTCGGCGCGCCTCCGCACGCGGGCGGCGCACAGGCGGCAAGCGATTTCAGCAGCTTCAGCGGATAATCGCCGACCTCGCACACCGCGATCTTCGCGAACAGCTCGGGGAACATCTGGAGCATCGTCTCGCGATTTTCGAGCATATAGGATACGCCCGACGGCGTGCGCGCATTATCCTCCAGCACATAAAATTCGTCGGCGCCGGTGCGCACGATGTCGATGCCGCTGATGTGCGTATAAACGCCCCCCGGCGGGTCCATGCCCATCATCATCGGCAGAAAGGCGTCGTTGCCCGAAATCAGTTCGACCGGGACGCGCCCGGCACGCAAAATCTCCTGCCGGTGATAGATGTCGTGAAGAAAGGCGTTGAGCGCCCGCACGCGCTGCTCGATTCCGCGCGACAGCCGCCGCCATTCGCCCGCCGAAATGATCCGCGGCACCACGTCGAAAGGGATCAGCCGCTCGTCGGCTTCGTCCTGGCCATAGACGTTGAAGGTGATACCCGTGGTGCGGAAAAAGGCTTCGGCCTGCTGTGCCTTGCGCTGGATACGCGCCGAGTCCTCGCGGTCGAACCATTCCGAATAGTCGCGATAGGGCGCCCGGATCGCGCCCTCCTGTCCTGTCATCTCGTCAAAAAAGGAAATGCCCCAGCCCTTTCCACGCAACATGCCTCTGGCCCTGCCGCGCGCGCTGGTCATCGTGCGCGACCTCCACCGTTCCTGCCTGCTACGTTGCTTGTCTGGCTACATGGCCGCCAAGCTTATGAAGAGCGATGCTAATCCGATGTCTGCGGCTTGGCAAGCGGCTCGTCCACCCGGCCAAACCGGCCGACCAGCCCTACCGCGCCGCTGGCCAGCGCGCCGCGACCAGATAATTGAGCGCCTCGCTGCCGCCGAGCTTGAACCCTTTGGCGGCCGAGGGCGAAAGGCCGGTGCGATCGACGACCTCCAGCCCCGCGCCTGCGAGCAGTTCCGTCAGCTCTTCGGGCTTCAGGAACTGGTCCCAGTCGTGCGTCCCGCGCGGCACGGCTCCGACACGCTCGGCGGCCTCGACGAGCAGCAGTTTCGACAGCATCGTGCGGTTCGGTGTCGACAGGATCATCAACCCACCTGGCGCGAGCCGCCCGGCAAGTTCGGCGACGAAGGCAGCGGGATCGGCGACATGCTCGACAACCTCCATCAAGGTGACAAGATCGAAAGTCGCCGGCGGCAGCGCCGCGACCTCACCCGCGAAATAGGTGATGGCAAGCCCCTGGCCCGCGGCATGAGCGCGCGCCGCGCCGATATTTTCGGGCGCCGCATCGACCCCCGTCACCGCCGCGCCCATCCGCGCCAGCGGTTCGGTCAGCAACCCAGCGCCGCAGCCGACATCGAGCGCGCTTTTCCCGGCGAGCGGGTAGCGCTCGCGCGCGTCGCGCTGCCAATGCGCGTCGATCTGGTCGCGGATATAGGAAAGGCGCACTGGATTGAGCCGGTGCAGCATCGCCGACGAACCGTGCGGATTCCACCAGTCGGCGGCGAGCGCGCCGAAATGGGCGGCTTCGTTCGGATTGATCGTCGGGGTACTCATGGCCTTCGATGTGGCATCCCGCCTTTGCAGGTGCAAGAAATTCTATCGCCTCCATACGTTCGCGCGCTTGCCAATATCCTCCCCCTTCCCTAACAGCCGGACGCCGCAGATTCACGGGAAAGTTGCGGTCGAAACCAGATCAGGAAAGCGGGGCGAGATGGCGCGGATCGTGATGAAATTCGGGGGCACGTCGATGGCGGGCACCGAGCGGATTCGCACCGTCGCAAAGCTTGTGGCGCGCGAAGTGGCGCAGGGCAACGAGGTCGCGGTCGTCGTCTCGGCGATGGCGGGCGAAACCGACCGGCTGGTGGGTTTCTGCCGCGAAGCGAACCCGCGCTATGATCCGGCCGAATATGACGTCGTCGTCGCGGCGGGCGAGCAGGTCACGTCGGGCCTGCTCGCGCTGACGTTGCAGGCGATGGGCGTCCCGGCGCGCAGCTGGCTCGGCTGGCAGCTCCCGATCCGCACCGAGGAAGCGCACGCCCGCGCGCGCATCGTCGACATCGACACCGGCGCGCTGACCGCGGCGATGGGACGCGGCGAGGTCGCGGTGATCCCGGGATTCCAGGGCATGATGGACGATGGCCGCGTTTCGACATTGGGCCGCGGCGGATCGGATACGAGCGCGGTGGCGGTCGCCGCGGCGGTCGAGGCTGATCGCTGCGACATCTA
>JBGTUD010000196.1:0-5859 GCA_041939405.1 Sphingopyxis sp.
GTTTCGCTCGTCCAGTTTGCGGTAGCCCCGACCTCTTCGCCGCGCGTCACTTCCTCGGTCGCGGCTGCTGCCTGCACCTGCTCGGCCGGGTCGAGTCGGCAGGCGATCGCATCGGTCAGCGTCCCGCTCACCTCTGCAATCGGGACATAGGAATAAACGCCCGCCTTGCTCGCCGCGTCGCCCACGGCATCGCTGATGACATTTCCCAGGATGTTGCGACCGATGCTGCTGCCCTTCTTGCCCTTGGGGCAGCCGCCATTGCCCTCCTCGCTCGGTGCGGGCGCCGGCGTGGTCACTTTACGCAGCAGGCTGCCGAACTGCGCCTGCGCAGGAGTGATCGCCAGCAGGCAGGCGGCCAGAACGGCCGGGGTCGCCACCAATTTTCGCATCATCTTATCCATCTGTTCCGCGCCCCGATCGGGCAAATCATGCGACCCCTTGTACCGGTGAAACATGCCACCGGCTGTGATTTTCATCAACCGTGCAACTTATCTCATCCAGACAGGTTGAATTAAGGTGGATTATGTCTCAGTAACGCTGCCATGCTCTCGCAGAAGACCCGCTATACGATCCGCGCTTTCCAGCATCTTGCCGATCATTGGGGCAAGGGGCAGGTCCAGCTTGCGGACATTGCCGAAGCGCAGAATATCCCCCCCAAATTCCTGACCGTCATCCTGTCGGAGATGGCGCGCGAAGGCCTGCTGATTTCGCAGCGGGGGCGCGACGGCGGCTACCAGCTTGCTCTCCCTCCCGTCGACATCAGCTACGGCGACCTCGTCCGGCTGACGCGCGGCTCGCTCGCGCTTGTGCCTTGCGCTGCGCGCAACGCGCACGAACATTGCAAAAATTGCCTGCCCGAAGCCGAATGCCGTCTGCGCAGCCTGATGCTCCGCGTCCGCGACGACACCGCGGCGATCCTGGACCGCATCACGCTGGCCGACCCGATCGCGCTGGAGCCGGTTTTCGAGCGGGAAGACGCCACGGCATAGGGCCGCTTTCTCGCCCGCCAAACGCTTAATATCTGCCCGACAGCAGCGCGCCGGCGCCGGGTATATGCGTCGACAGGCCGAGCCGTGTGAGCATCTGGTGCGCCGTGCAAATCGCGGCCGAAACCACCGGAATGCCGATCGCATCTTCGACCTTCTGAACTGCCGGCAGCGAGGGCATCTGGACACATGCCGAAAGAACGAGCGCGTCGACGCCGTTCAAGTCGAGCCGCTTGTAGTAGCCGAGCAGCTTCGCCGGGTCCTGCGCTGCGACTTCCAGATTGTCGGAAACTTCCAGCGCGAGCCAGTCGGCAACCTCGACACCTTCGCTGACGATATAGCCAGCGACCATCTCGGTCAGTGGCTTCATATAGGGTGCGACGAGTGCGATGCGCTTGGCACGCAGCACCTTCAGCCCTTCGACCAGCGCGCCGGCACTGGTGACGACCGGCGCGGCATGGCCATTCTCGACCGTTCGCTGGTGCAGCCGCGCCTCGGATACGCGGTGATACCCCTCGCCCATGCTCATGATTGCAACGAGGCAAGCATAGCCCAGCACATCGACCGCGGCGTCGGACAATTCGCGCGCGCAGCGGTCCGAATCGGCATCCATCGCCGCCAGTTCTTCTTTCGTGACCTTCTTCATTCGCATCCGCGACGAGTGGAAGGTGAAGCGCTCCACCGCGATAGCTTCGCGCGCGCGGAGCAGCGCGGGAATCTCGGTTTCCATCGTGACGTTCGAGCTCGGGACGATCTGCCCGATACGGATTGGCCGGGTCATATGCGCCTCAGACTGCGACGACCGGGTTGCGCAGCGTACCGATGCCCTCGACGGTGCATTCGACGACGTCGCCGGGCCACAGGAACTCCTGCGGGTCGCGCCCGGCACCGACCCCGGCGGGGGTTCCGGTCGCGATGATGTCGCCGGGTTCCAGCGTCATCACGCTCGAAATATCGGCGATCAACTGACCCACATTGAACAGCATGAAGCGCGTGTTGCCATTCTGCTTCTCCACCCCGTTCACATGGGTTCGGATATTGAGGTTGTGCGGATCGCCGATTTCGTCCGGGGTCACGATGCACGGCCCCATCGGCGCGAAGCTGTCCTGCCCCTTTGATACGATCCACTGCCCGGCGCGGCGGCAGTCGCGCGCCGACACATCGTTGATGACGGTGTAGCCGAAGACATGGTTGAGCGCGTCAGCCTCAGCCACGCGGTGCGCCGTGCTGCCGATCACCACCGCCAGCTCGGCTTCCCAATCGAGTTGCTGCGTCACCTTCGCGTTGTGGCGGATCGGATCATTCCACCCGACCACGGCCGTGGGCGGCTTGGAGAAGATCACCGGCTGCTGCGGCAGTTCCTTCGACGTATCGAGGCTGCGCGCCGATTCGGCGACATGCTCGGTGTAATTGAGGCCGATGCCAAAGATATTCTTGCGCGGCCGCGGGATCGGCGCGAGCAGAGTGGCGTTTCCCTCGGGGAGCGACGTGCCGACCAGGTCGACCGCCGTCGCCGCCGCGACGGTTTCGTGCAGGAAGCGCACGGCGATCGGACCCAGATCGATGAAATCGAGCATCATCGACGGCATGTCCCTGCCGATCGCGTCACCGAAATATTCGACGTCGATCACCAGCCCGTCATGGAGCAGGCCGAGCCGCGGTTCGGTCAGGGCCGTGCGATAGGTCACAAAGCGCATAGACTATCCTGTCTGATCAGGCGGGCTGGCGGCCGCCATTTTCGGAATAGGGCTCCTCGATCCGGACGCCGAGCGCCTCCATCACGGGGAAATCGTTGAAAGAGAAGAGAAAGGCCTCCTCGGAAGCGTCAAGGTTGGCATGCTCGTGCCACGTCCACGCCGGCACGCAGAAAATATCGTGCGTCTGCCAGTCGAACCGTTCGCCGTCGATGATCGAATAGCCGCGCCCGCCCGCGACATTATAGATGACATTGCCCGTGTGGCGATGCGCGAGCCCGTGAAATCCGGGCTTTAGCATCTGCATATGCGCGCCCATCGTTTGAAGCGCCCAGCCGCCCGTCAGCGGGTTCGCATAGCGCATCATATGCCCGTCAAAGGGCGTGCCGTCGGACACTTTGGCGAGGTTCCCGAGCGCGTCGCGGGTCGCTTCCCAGCGATAGACCATCACTGGCGAATAGGGCTTGTCCCATGCCGCCATCCCTTCGGGCCGCAGCGCCGCGCCGCCATAGCTCATCGGCAGGTCGTCGGCGGGAAAGGCGGCGGTTTGCGCGGGCTGGTCGTAAACCGCATAGAAATTGGTCTCGAGGCTGTTCATCAGCGGAATGTCGAGCCCATCCTGCCAGATCGACACTTCACCGTCGGCGGTCACGCCATGGTCGTGCCAGCAGCCGTTCGGGGTCAGGACATAGTCATTGACGCCCAGCGTGATTGGATGCCCGTCGACGACGGTATAGGCGCCCTTGCCTTCCATAATGAAGCGGTGCGCCGATGCCGTGTGCTTGTGCGCGGGGGTGATCTCGCCGGGGCGCATCGCCTGCATCCCGCTGAACAGCCAGCCGCACACCGCGACATTCTCGCGCCCCGCATCGCTGTCGTTAAGCAGGGTGACGACGCGGCGCCCCGCCTCCTCGGGCTTCACCAGGTCGAGCGCGCGCAAGCACAGCGCGCGCATCGCGTCATAGCGCCAGAGCGTCGGCCGATAGCGCGTTTCGGGCTCCCACGGCTCGATCGCATTGGCGCGTTTCCAGAAAGCACCGGCGTTGTGGCCGGCGAGTTCCCGATAAAAGGCCTCGAGCTCAGGCGTATCGGTCACGCGCGACCGGCCGAGCACATTGTCGCGCGGGTCGAGGGTCGTGTTGCCTGTCATGACGGCGCCTCCTCATCGGGATCCACGGACTGCGGCGCATCGACGAACAGGGCCGCCGCGCGGGGAGTCCGGTCGACCGTCAGGTTGAAGATGTCGAAGCGATTATAGCCGCCGATAATGTCGTGCATCAGCTTGGGCCGGATACATTCGCCAAGGTCGATGTCGGCATAAACGATACCCTCGTCATCGATCAGCGGTTCGCCGACCAGATTGCCGTGCGGGTCGATGACGCCCGACCAGGCGCTGTTCGGACGCGACAGGAGATCGCGGTTCTGTGGTCGCCCTTCTGACATCGCCGCGACAATCTCCGCGCTCAGTGCCGAGCAGGCGACGATCGTAAAGACCTTGCCTTCGAAGCTGTGGGCGGTTGCCCGTATCTTGATCGCTTCCGCCATATTGTATGACGCGGGCGCGACGGGCAACGCGATATAGTTGGCGACATGGACAAGCTCGCCCTGCGCCAGCAAGGCGAAGCGCGCGAGCGTATTGGTGTTTTCGCCGCAGGCGAGCGTACCGAGCGGCCCGACCGGCGTATCATAGACGCGGATCGAACTGCCGTCGCCGCCCGCCCAGCTGAGCTTCTCGGCCCAGGTCGGGACGAGCTTGCGGTGGCGTCCAAGCAGGCTGCCGTCGGCGCCGATAATCAAATTCGTGTTGTACAGCGTGCCGACGCTCAGCGGGTCGCGTTCGTTGATCCCGATGACGACCGTACAGCCATGGTCGCGCGCCGCATCGCAGAGCGCTGCGACTTCGGGCCCTTCCACATGCAGCGACGCGCGATAGAGCCGCTCGTGCCAATCGGCGCCCTCTATCGGCGTCATCAACCAGTTCCAATAGGGATAGGCCGCGACGAACACTTCGGGAAAAGCAACCAGTTGCGCGCCGTTTTCAGCGGCCTCTGCGATCAGCCCCCGCGCCTTGTCGATCGTCGCGCCGACGTCGAGAAAGACCGGCGCGGCCTGCACTGCGGCAACGCGCGACCTCGGCAGGACGGGGGCCGACACCTCGCTCATGTCACCGCCGCCCGCTGGTGATATTGCGGCTTGTCCCACGCGCGTGTCGCGCAGACTCTTTCGATGCGCCGCACCGTTTCGACAATGTCCGCGTACCGCAGATACAGGGGCGTGAGGCCAAAACGCAAAATGTCGGGCGCGCGGAAATCGGCGATGACATCATATTCCTTC
Source organism: Sphingopyxis sp. (assembly GCA_041939405.1). Lineage (GTDB taxonomy): Bacteria > Pseudomonadota > Alphaproteobacteria > Sphingomonadales > Sphingomonadaceae > Sphingopyxis. The sequence continues at coordinate 5,015 of JBGTUD010000196.1, forward strand.
AGCGCCTGAACAATCTGATAACCCTGGGGGTGCGCATAGGCGACCTGACTGCCGCGCTCCGCATGATCCCGCACGCTCGCGAGTGCGAATCCGTAAGCGTCGCACAGCGGCGCCATAAGTTCGATGAACAGGTCGCCGAGCGCGAGCGACTTGCGGCGGATTTCGGCCATATCGGCTTCAAGAATCAGGTCGATGCCGACCTCCAGCGCCGACAGGCCGAGCACCGGCGGTGTGCCGCACTGAAAACGCTCGATCCCGGCGGCAGGATCATAATCTTCCTCGAAGGCAAAGGGCCGCGCGTGCCCGAACCAGCCCGACAGCACCGGGGCCGCGCGATGATGTCGCGATGCGGCGAACAGATAGGCGGGTGCCCCCGGACCTCCGTTCAGATATTTATAACCGCAGCCGACCGCAAAATCGGCGTTCGCGCCGTTGAGATCGACCGGGATCGCGCCCGCACTATGGCTCAAATCCCACACGACCAACGCTCCCGCCTCATGCGCGGCGCGGGTGATTTCGGCCATGTCGCGGACGCGGCCCGATTTGTAATGCACCTGTGTCAAGAGCAGCACCGCGACATCGTCGGTCAGCGCCGCGACAATGTCGTCGGGCGCGACGGTGACGGCCTTCACGCGACCGCCCGAAAAGGCCTCGACCCCCTGCATCATATAAACATCGGTCGGAAAGTTGGTCGTCTCCGACAGGATCACCGATCGGTCACGCCGCAAGGAAAGCGCGGCGGTTATCGCCTTGAAGATATTTACCGATGTCGAATCCGTTGCGACGATCTCGCCAGCTTTGGCGCCGATCAGCCGGCCGATCTTGTCGCCGATGCGCCGCGGCGC
>JBGTUD010000197.1:0-5854 GCA_041939405.1 Sphingopyxis sp.
TGTAAATAATCCTGCAGCGCTTCCCGCCAATGCCTCATGCCGAGCCCCTGCCGTTCAATCGACTCAAGACTCAACACCGAATAAGCGGGGCGCGGCGTCTCATTTCCGTATTCCTCCGTCGTGACGGGCAGCACGGCGGCGGTTCTGCCGCTTTCTTCAAAAATAGCCTTGGCAAATTCATACCAGCTGCACACTCCGCTGTTTGCGGCGTGGTATAAGCCCGGCGGCCTGTCAAACAGACCGACCACCGTTTCGGCTAAATCCTTTGTGTACGTCGGCGCCCCGATTTGATCGTTAACGACACGCACCTGATCATGTGTATCCGCAAGTTTCAGCATCGTATTGACAAAGTTGTGCCCGCCGCTGCCGTACACCCACGATGTTCTGATAATGGTGTGGTTTTTTCCAGTCAACCGGATCAGTTCTTCGCCGAGTTTTTTGCTTTTTCCGTAAATCGTGCCCGGATCTGCGGGATCATCGGTCTCGTATGGCCGTGTTCCTTTGCCGCTGAAGACGTAATCGGTGCTGATGTGAATGAATTTCGCGCCGGTGTTTTCAGCCTCAAGCGCGGCATAATAAGCGCCGATTCCGTTTATTAAATACGCTTTGTCGAGCTCCGTTTCACATTTGTCAACGGAGGTGTATGCCGCCGTATTGACGACGATATCCGGCTTGTAATGGCTGAACGAGTGCCGCACCGAACGCTGGTCGGATATGTTCATCATCGCTTTTGTCAAGGCGATCACTTCATACCCTTCCCGCTTCAGCTGGCGGCATAACTCCCGCCCCAGCTGGCCGGCCGCTCCGGTTACTAATACCTTCGTCAATCGGATCCCCTTCTTTCCGATTAGTCTTGGCTGTCTGTATACCAGCGAATGGTTCTTCTCATTCCTTCTTCAAATGTGACGTCCTGCCGCCATCCCAGCTCATTTTTCAGCTTTGAAGCATTGATGGCGTAACGGCGGTCATGCCCTTTTCTGTCTTCGACATGAGCAAACCGTTCCTCGACACCGAGCTCCTTCATGATAAATGACGCAAGCTCTTTATTCGTCCGTTCATTTCCGCCGCCGATATTGTAAATGTCACCGAGTGTTCCTTTTTCCAGCACAAGCTTAATGGCGCGGCAATGATCTTCGGCAAACACTCGAACAGGACAAGGGCCTGAAACTGCCCAAGAAGATGCAGGCAAGCTTCAGCCACGTCGTCCAGGCGCTCGCCGACAGCAGCAGCCGCGAACTCGGCGCCGAAGACATCTGGCAGGCGTTCGAGGGTCGGTATCTCGCGACGTCGGGCAAGCGCTTCCAGCTCGTCGACTGGCATGAAACCCATTCGGGCACCGACCGCATCTTCGCCGGCAAACTCACCATCGACGGCACTGAACGCAGCGTCAGCGGCCGCGGCAACGGCCTGATGAGCAGCGTCATCGCCGCGCTCGCCGAGTCGGGAGGCCCGGTGATGGACATCGTCGATTACAGCGAGCACGCGATCGGCCAGGGCAGCAATGTCCAGGCCGCGGCTTACGTGGAATGCCGCACCGCCGACGGGAAAAGCCTGTTCGGCTGCGGGCTCGATACGGATGTTGCGACGGCGAGTGTGCGAGCGATTTTGTCGGCGGCAAACTGCGCCTGAACAATCTTCCCTGTGGCCGAAGGCCATGGGGAGGTGGCAGCGGCGAAGCCGCTGACGGAGGGGCCAATGGGGCCGCCGCCCACACCCCTCCACCACGCCCTGCGGGCGCGGTCCCCCTCCCCATGCCTGCGCCGCAGGGAGGACCGAAAATCCCCTACCCTTGACTTTTCAAGGAAAACCGCCATATTCGGGTTGCTAACGTCGCCTGCGACGGAATTTGACGGCCCCTTGGGGCAGACTTTTCCCTTCACATGCTACCAGCTCCGCCGGTGCTTTTGCCGGGGGATTTCCCGTTTTCGTGAAAGGAAACACTCTCATGGCCATCGGCACCGTAAAATTCTTCAACACCGACAAGGGTTATGGCTTCATCGAAAATGAAGACGGCTCGGGCGACAGCTTCGTCCACATCACCGCGGTCCAGGCCGCGGGCATGGCCACGCTGAACAAGGAACAGCGCGTCTCCTACGACCTCGAAACCGGCCGCAATGGCAAGGTTTCGGCGGTCAATCTTCAGCAGGCCTGACGCCGATCGTCCGTGCGGCGGGTGAGTGCGGCTTTGACGCGCGCTCGCCCGCCCCGGCCCATTCGCCGCGCCTTTTTTCGGGGCGTTCCCTCGCAACCTTTAACCCCAGCAATTTCTTTTCAATTTCAAAGATAAAGATGATGATTATGTACAGGAACAACCATTTGATTTTCCCCGCTCTGCCCGCGCTGTCGCTGGCCGGAAAGGCGATGATGGCGAATCCGCCGCGCCGCCGTCGCCCGACGCTTTCGCGCCGCGAGCTCCGGCGCCTGATCGCCGATATGGTCGATTGATCGGCCGCAACCAGAAGGATTGAGCCATGTCGGCCACGATCGATTTCTATCTCGCCCAGGCCCAAAAATGCACCGCCGACGCGGACGCATCGTCGCTGGTCCAGGTTCGCGAGCGCAACCTGCGCGCCGCCGCGGCGTGGCAGGCGATGGCCGACAAGCTGCTCCACACCGAAGAATTGCGCGCCGAAAAGGACCGGCTCGCCGCCGCCGCGGCCCGCTAAACACCCGTGGCGGCGCGCCCATGCGCGCGCCTATCGCTCGTTCAATCAGCGACCCAATAATCCGCCGCGTCGCCGGGTTCGCCGCCGCGGCGGCAAATGACGACGCCATCCTGCGACAATTCGGCCCAGCGTCCGATCGGTTCATGCTCGATCAGCGCCAGCGCGGTTGCGGTGTCGGGGGCGTCGAACGCAACCTGCTTTTCGATGCCGAACCAGCGATCCTCATACCGCAGGACAAAGGGCGGCGTCGGCGCGCGCGGTGCGAGCGCATCGGCGCCTTCGCTTCGCGGCGGAGGGGGCAGGCAATCGCAGCCGCCAGCGGCTGCATTCGGGGGAGGGGTCACTACGGATCACCTTCGATTGGGGGAAAAAGCGAAGGGGCAACCGGCACGATCTGGTCCAGCGTGGGGGCGCCGAGGCGAGGCAAATATCTCCTGAACAGACCAAATGGCAAAGGTCCGGCGCCCGCACGGCAGCGAGCGGCCGCGGTGACCATGACGCAAGAAATGAAGCATTCTAACTATTGTTTCGACGAGCGGGCGTCCACCGTCGACAAGCGACAGTCAGAGATATGCAAGCTTCCGCTGCAATTCCTGATACTTAGTGCACGGCGGCATGATATGCACTAGCCGCCTCCTCAGCCGCAGGCGGCGGCGCGCGCAAGCAGCCAGTCGCGCTCGCGCTCGTTCGCCGACAGCGCCGCGGCCGCCTCGAACGCGCGGCGCGCTTCGGCCTTGCGCCCGGCGCGCAGCAGGAAATCGCCGCGCGCCGCAGGAAGCGGGGCATAGTTGCGCAGCGCCGCTTCGCCCGCGATCGCATCGACCAGCGCCAGTCCCGCCTCGGGGCCGAATGCCATGCTGTGCGCGACCGCGCGATTGAGCTCGACCACGGGCGAGGGCATCACCTGCCCCAGCCGGTCGTACAGTCCGGCGATGCGCCGCCAGTCGGTGTCCTCCGCGCGCCGTGCCCGGGCGTGGCACGCCGCGAGCGCCGCCTGCAACGCATAGGGTCCATCACCGCCGCCCAGCGCCTCGGCCCGCGCCAGCGCATTGAGCCCGCGGCGGATCAACAGCTGGTCCCAGCGCGCGCGGTTCTGTTCGGTCAGCGGCACGAACTTGCCATCGGGCCCGGCGCGCGCCGCCAGCCGCGACGCCTGGATCTCCATCAGCGCGAGCAGCCCCAGCACTTCGGGTTCGTCCGGCATCAGCCCGGCCAGGATGCGCCCCAGCCGCTGCGCCTCGGCGCAGAGCGGCGGGCGGACCAGCGACGCTCCGCTCGTGGCGGCATAACCTTCGTTGAAGATCAGATAGACGACCTCCAGAACCGACGGCAGCCGCGCCGTCAGTTCGGCGCCGCGCGGCACCTCGAACGCCACGCCCGCCTTTGCGATCGCCTTTTTGGCGCGGGTGATCCGCGCCGCAATCGCCGCCTCGTTCGACAGAAAGGCGCGCGCGATCTCCTCCACCGTCAGCCCGCCGACCAGCCGCAGCGTCAGCGCGGCGCGCGCTTCGGGCGAAATCGCCGGATGGCACGCCGCAAAGATCAGGCCGAGCAGTTCGTCGCCCAGCGGATCGTCCAGCGCGTCTTCGACGGCCTCGGCGCTCATGGCCTGCTCCTCGTCCAATTCGCGGGCCACCTCGGCATGTTTGCGCTCGCGCATCGCCGCATGACGAATAGCGTCGATCGCCCGCCGCTTCGCCGCCGCCATCAGCCAGGCGCCGGGCCTCTCCGGAACCCCGCTTTTGGGCCATTCGCTGAGCGCGATGAGCAACGCTTCCTGCGCCAGCTCCTCGGCGCGATCGACGTCGCGCACAACACGCGCCAGGCCGGCAATCAGCCTGGCGCGCTCGATCCGATAGGCCGCCTCGATGGCCCGGCGGGTGTCGTCGGCTACCATGCTGGCCTTGTCCGCCAACTCCGGCGGCGAGGCAAGCATGGCAGCGGACATGGCCGTCATTCGCCGCCGAGCTTTTCGCGCAGCCGCTGCTCATGCTCGGCGATTTCGGGGGTCACCGCGTCGCCGAAATCTTCCAGTTCATAGAAGGGACGGATTTCAAGGTCGCTCGGCCCCATCATCGGATTGGGGCAACGCTTCGCCCAGGCGACCGCCTCGTCCATGTCCTTGACCTCCCAGAGCCAGTAGCCGGCCACGGGGCCGTCGATCACGGTGCGGTTCGGGCCGTCGAAGTGGATACGCTTGCCATGCGACGACGGCTTCAGCCCGTCGCCCGCAACCATCACGCCGGCATTGACGAGTTCCTCGTTGAACTTGCCCATCGCCTCGAACATCTCGGTCATTTCGGCCGTCGGCGGCAGGCCCTTTTCGCTGTCCTCGGTCGCCTTCACAAACACCATCACTCGCATTGGTCATCTCCTTGATGAGCGGGGCCAACAGCGGCCTCCTATGCTGACGACGAACGAGCCCGACCGGAATCGACAGGGCATAGGAAAAAATCGTGCCACCACCTGTCCTTATCACGGGCGCTTGCCAGCCCGGCGATTACCTGTCGCATAATGGCGGCGGATCGTCGCAATCCCTGCTGCCCGGCCGGCATCTGAATCCCCCTGCTCATACGAAAAAGCCCCGCCGGATCGCTCCGGCGGGGCCTTGTCTGTCGAGATTCCCAAAAGGATGAGGGAGTTATTCCTCGCTTTCCGCGCTAGGACGTTCCTCGACCATCACATCATCGGTCGTGAAATCCTCGCCCTGCACCTTGCCCAGCGGATCGTCGCCGATCGCCGCTTCCGGGCCCTGCGCCAGTTCGGCTTCATGCTCTTCGGCCGCGGTTGCCGGCGCGATCAGATGTTCCTGATTCGCGGCGCGCATCGCGGCGCGCAGCGCTGCATCCTTCGACGAGGCGGTAACGCGGACGCGGTTCATGGCAGCGCCGGTACCCGCCGGGATGAGGCGGCCGACGATGACATTTTCCTTGAGGCCCTGCAGCGAGTCGATCTTGCCCTGCACCGACGCCTCGGTGAGAACGCGGGTCGTCTCCTGGAACGAAGCTGCCGAAACGAAGCTGCGCGTTTGCAGCGACGCCTTGGTGATGCCCAGCAGGACCGGGCGGCCCTCCGCAGGCACGCCATTCTTCGGCAGCTTGGCGTTATATTCCATCATCTCCAGATAATCGAGCTGTTCGCCCGGCAGCAGCGTGGTGTCGCCGCCCGACGTGATCTCGACCTTCTGC
>JBGTUD010000198.1:0-5776 GCA_041939405.1 Sphingopyxis sp.
TGACGATCAGCAGTTCGCCCGGCCATTCGGCATCGAGCCGCGCCAGCGCGTGATGCGCCGCATTGGGCTGTTTGGTCTGGATCGCCGCGCGCCGCATGTCGTAAAAGCGCAGCACAAGATCGGGGTCGCGGGCGAAGCCTTCGGGGGTTGCGACATCCTCGACGCGGTGCTGTTCCCACAGGCCGCCGGCATCGCGAAACGTGTCGATACCGCTTTCGGCCGAAACGCCGGCGCCGGTCAGGATGACGATATTCTGGATGGGACTCATTGCTCCCCTGTAACCGTTCGCATCGAGCGAAGTCGAGAGGCCCATCGGTCCGGGCATGGATCGCGGGGTGTCTCGACTTCGCTCGACACGAGCGGCTAAAGGGAGGGGCAATCTAGGGGACGCATTATGACCAGCATCGGCATTATCGGCAGCCAGGGCCGGATGGGCGTCGCGCTCGCGGCGGCGATTTCCGAAGCGGGGCAGCGCAGTTGCGGCATCGACAAGGGTGGCAATGCCCAAAAGCTGGCGGAAAGCGCCGACGTCCTCGTCGACTTCTCCTCGCCCGCGGCGCTCGAGACGACGCTCGACGCCTGCGTCGCGAAGGGAAAACCCATCGTCGTTGGCACCACGGGGCTGGAGGAGCGCCACCATTATCTGATCGACGACGCCGCGCGCGACATTGCGGTGCTCCAGACGGGCAACACCTCGCTCGGCGTCACCCTGCTCGCGCATCTGGTGCGCGAGGCGGCGGCGCGGCTCGACGGCGAATATGACATCGAGATCGTCGAGATGCACCACCGGAACAAGGTCGACGCGCCGAGCGGCACCGCCTTGTTGTTGGCCGAGGCCGCCGCGGCGGGGCGCGGCATCGACCTTGCCACCTGCTCCGAACGCGGCCGCGACGGCCTGACCGGCGCGCGCGGGCACGGCAAGATCGGCTTTGCCAGCCTGCGCGGCGGCACTGTCGCGGGCGACCATGACGTGATCTTCGCGGGGCCCGAGGAAATGATCACGCTGTCGCATCGCGCCGAAAATCGCATGATCTTTGCGCGCGGCGCTGTGCGCGCGGCGCTGTGGCTGATCCACCAGAAGCCCGGTCGCTACACGATGTCCGACGTACTCGGCCTGTCCGAACGGAGATGAAAAAGGCCGACATATTCGAATTTTACCGCCGCCTGGCCGAACTCAACCCCAGCCCCGAAACCGAGCTGGACTATGGTAACGTCTATCAATTGCTCGTCGCCGTGGTGCTGTCGGCGCAGGCGACGGACGTGGGCGTGAACAAGGCGACACGGCGACTGTTTCAGGAAGTGAAGACCCCGCAGGCGATGGTTGCGCTGGGCGAGGAGGGGCTGAAGCAGCACATCAAGACCATCGGGCTGTTCAATGCCAAGGCGAAGAACGTCATCGCTCTCAGCGAAATCCTGTTGCGCGACCATGGCGGCGAAGTGCCCGCCGACCGCGATACGCTTGTCGAACTGCCGGGGGTGGGGCGCAAGACCGCCAATGTCGTGATGAACTGCGCTTTCGGGGCGGAAACCTTTGCGGTCGACACGCATATCTTTCGCGTCGGCAACCGCACCGGGCTGGCGGCGGGAAAAACGCCGCTGGCGGTCGAGAAAAAGCTGGAAAAGGACACGCCCGCGCCCTTTCGCGTCGGCGCGCATCACTGGCTGACCCTGCACGGACGCTATATCTGCAAGGCGCGGACGCCCGAATGCTGGCGCTGTCCCGTCGCCGACCTTTGCCGGTACAAGCCGAAGACGCCGCCGCCGAAGGCGAAAAGAGCGGCATAGCGGACGCGAAAGGCGGCGGATCGGGGCGGCATGCCCGCTGTCCCACACGGCTCAACAAAAAGGGCGCGGGAGTTTCCTCCCGCGCCCTGGTGTCGTCCGGTCGTTCGATCAGAATTCGTACGAAACGCCGATCTTCAGGCGCCACACCGACGAGGAGACGTTGATCTGATTGTCCTCGTCGAAGGCATCGACGCCGTTGAATCCGCTGATGATATAGCGGCCCTGGCTGTCGAACCCGGCCCCGCCGAGCGTCGCGATATCCTGCAGCCCCGCGAAATTGCGACGGCGCTGGACGTTCCAGTCCTGATCGAGGAAATTCAGGAAATTGTCCATCGTCGCATAGAGCTTGATCTTGTCGTTGCGGCCGAACAGCCGGCCCGGCCCCGGCAGTTCCTGCGAGAAGCTGAGGTCGACATCGAAATACCAGTCGTTCGAGCAGGTGTTGCGCGGGATGGTGCGGCCGAGATACTTCTTGGCGCAACCGAGGCCGCTCGCGAAGTTCACCAGATCCTGCACCGCCGTCATGTTCGACGTGGGCGAGATATTCGGATCGTTCACCCCCGTCGGCAGATAGATCAGCGCATTCTCGAAGCCCGACGCGCTGTCGTTGAAAATGCCGCCGCCAGTCCAGGTCAGGCTGTACGGACGGCCCGAGCGCGCCACAAAGCTGATCGCAAAGCGGGTCGACAGATCGTCGAAGAATTCCTCGCGGAAGGCGAGGCGCGACGAGATATTATGCTTGCTGTTGTAGAAACCGCGGGTCGCGCCGGGGTTCTGACGGTCGAACGCGGCGACGAGGTCGTAGTTCGAACCCGCCGTCGAGTTGTACATGCTGCGGCGATCCTGCGAGTCGGTATAGGCATAGCCGATGTTGAAATCGACATTGCCATTCTCGGTGAACAGGCCGCCCTCGAACGTCTTTGACAGGATGATCGAGGCATTGTGGCTGCGGTAGCCGGCGCTGTTGGTCAGCTGCAGCTCGTCGTCGCGGCTGGTGTTGAAGCAGACTGCGTTGACATTCTGGTAGACCGGCGCGGGGTTCAGGTCGACGAGTGTGGCGGTACAGCCCGCGTTGTTTGGATCGATCGCACGATAGATCGGACGGCCATCGACAGTAAAACCGTTGATGCCGAGCGCCGGGTTTACCGTCTGCGACAGATCGACCAGCGTGAAGGGATTGCGATATTTGCTGTAGATATAGTCGAGGTTGAGGTTCCAGCCACTGAAGAAGCCCGACGGCGCGAAGTTCAGCTCCGACGTGAAGCCGATATTGGCGCGCAGCACCGACGGCATCTTGATGTTGGGGCTGATCGACTGGGTGTCGCCCAGTCCGCGCGCGGCATTGTTTGACGCCGATTGCTGGAAACAGCCCGGGACACCCGTGAACTGGCCGCCCACCACGACGTCGATCTGGCCGTTGCCGTCCTTGAACGGCGCGCACTGCGCGTCGTTCGTGGTGCCGGTAGCAAAGCCGCGGCCATCGTTCTGGAACGCGTTGCCGAACCACACGAGGGGATCGCCGCCGGAGAAGATACCGACGCCACCAGTGATTTTCGCGCGGCTGAAGATTGCAAAATCGTCCATATCATAGGTTAGCGCGAGGCGCGGCATGATGATCGGATCGAGGTTGCTGAAACCGGTCGTGTTCGGAAAGCCATAGCGCCGGAGGAACACCGGGTTCAGATTTGGTTGGCCACCCGAATACCAGTCGGCGCGGACCCCGATCACGGCCTTCAGCCGGTCGGTGACTTCCCAGTCGTCCTGCGCGAAGATCGACCAGTTGGTGCGCTTGAACGCCGCGGCGGCATCGGTGACGATGCCCGTCGAGGTGAAGTTGCCTTCGGCGCCGACCGCCTGCCCATTCGCGATCTGAACCGCGGTCGGGTTGGTAAGATTGCCGCCCGACAGCAGCCCGGCGCGCAGATCGTCGATATTCTCGAAATAGAGCGTGCCGGTCGCGTTCTGGACGAACAGGTTGAACAGGTCGGCGCGGTTCATTTCGAACCCGACCTTGAGCTGGTGGGCGCCCTTGTCGAGCTTGGCCACCGCGCGGACGGCATCGACCTGCGTGCGCAGGTCATTCGCCGAGCGCGAGAAGCCGGGCCCGGCCAGAATCTGCCCGAACCGCGTGCCGTCCTCGCTTTCCACGCCGACAATGATGCGCGGAATCGGATTGTCGGTCTGCGCTTCGCCGCCGCCGATCGGATCCTGGCGGTCGGTGATCTTCGAGCGCGAATAGCGCAGTTCGGTCGAAAATTCGTCCGACCACTGCGAATAGAGGCGGCCCGAATAATAGTCCGACTTGGTGCCGCTGGTGTAGAAGGTGTTGAGACCCGTCACGCGCGGGTTGGTCGACGAGCTGCTGAAATCGTCGGCGCGGGTCGAGCCTTCCTCGAGCCGCTGATAGGTGAGTTCGAGGCGGTGGTCGTCGTTCACCTGCCAGTCGAGGCGGGCGAAATAGCGATCATTTTCGAACGGGCGGCTGCGGACGAGCGGACCCGTTTCGATGCCGTAGACGCTGCTCAGCACGTCGGACACTTCGTTGAACGCCGCGACCGGCACGCCGACGATTTCGTTCGCATAGCCCGCGCCCGCCGGGCCGTCGTCCTGCGACTGCCCTGCTTCCTGATGTTCATATGCGCCGAAGAAGAAGAGGCGATCCTTGATGATCGGGCCGCCGAGCCACGCGCCCCAGCGCTTTTCCGCCTCGACGGGCGCGACCGGCTGTCCGGCGACGCTGTCGCCGCGCAGGCCATTGTCCGAATATTCGAAGAAGCCGCCGAACTGATAGTCGTTGGTTCCCGACTTCGTCACGACGTTGATCGCGCAGCCCGTGAACGAGCCGTAATCGACGTCGAAGGGGGCGAACTGGACCTGCGTTTCGCGAACCGCGTCATAGGGGATCGGGGTCGAACTTCGCGACGAGAAGCCCGTGTCGTTGAGGCCGTAGATATCGCCCTGGCTGATACCGTCGACCGTGAAGGCGTTGCCACGGTCGTTGCCGCCAAGGCACGAAATGCGGTCCTGGCCCGAACCGCCGTCATCGCGGTCGAGGCTGACGCGCGGGTCGAGGCGGATGATGTCGCGGACGTCGCGGTTGAACGAGGGGGCGCTGGCAAGGACTTCGGTGGTGAAGCTGGTGCCGGGGCCGACCTCGAGCTGCGTCACGCGGACGCGGCTGCCGGTGACGACGATTTCGCCGCCGCCCGAGGTCAGCGCGAAGGTGAGGTCGGTGCTGCCTTGCAGCGTGGTGTAAACATTCTGAAGCGACTGGCCCTCATAGCTGTCGGCGTTGACGCTGACGGTGTAGGGACCGCCGGTGGTCAGGCCGGTCGTCGAGAAGCGGCCATCGGGCCCGGTCGTGATCGTCCGCGACGCGCCGGTGCGCGTGTCGGTGATGATCACCGTCGCGCCGCCGATCGACGCGCCGCTGTCGTCGTTCACCTGGCCCTGGATACCGGTGGTGATCTGCTGCGCCGCCGCCGGCGCGGCAACGACGGTCGCGACGCTGATAGCCATCAGGCTCGCGGCGATCGAATAACGAAGTTTCATATCAGAATGTCCCCTATTGGTGCGATCGGCAGGCGCGACAAGGGGGCGCGCCAAATCCTGCGAGCGCCCCTGAAGCCCGCATGTGGCACGATTGTGACAGCAATTGTGACAGTGCAAGCCGCGCGCGGCCGATCGTTACCGCCGAAACGAAAAAAGCGCGAATTTGCGTCGCGCCGCGCGAGTTATGCACAAGCGCGGCTGCGTTTTTCCTTTACGGTGTTGCTGCAATGCAACATCGCGGGCGCGCGCCGCACCGGCGCGCGCCGCGACTCAGGCGGCGTCGCCGGCTTCTTTCGCCTTGTCGGCGTAAACGCGCACGGGATCCTTGCGGCCTTCGACGACATCCTTGTCGACGACAATCTCGACGACGTCGGCAAGGTCGGGCAGGTCGAACATCGTGTCGAGCAGGATCGCCTCGACGATCGAGCGGTGGCCGCGC
>JBGTUD010000199.1:0-5737 GCA_041939405.1 Sphingopyxis sp.
GTCAGCAGCGCGCAGGGGAGCAGCGTGAGCGCCGCATTTTTGGCACCGGAAATGGGAATGCGGCCGGAGAGTCGCTGGCCGCCGCGAATGACGATTTGATCCATGCAAGGTCTTTAGCGGATGCGCGGGGGCGTGCAAGCGAAGCAGTGGGGGTGACGCCGCGAAGACCGACCTATATTCGATCGTCATCCCGGCGAAGGCCGGGATCCCGCCGACGCGTCATTCCGACAGAAAGAAAACCCGGCCTTCGCCGGGATGACGGATAAGGGAATGGCGGGGATTCACCAAAATATACAGCCGGTCCCCCCCAATTTAACCGCCCAGCGCCTCCTCGACCTGCGCCAGCCGGTCCTTGCCGAAAAACATCTCGTCGCCGACGAAAAAGGTCGGGATGCCGAACACCCCCCGCGCGACCGCGCTTTCGGTGTTCGCGGCCAGCCTGGCCTTGATCGCTTCCTCTTGCGTTCGGGCGATCAGCGCCGAACCGTCGAAGCCGCTTTCGGACAGAAAGGCGGCGGCGACCGCCGGGTCGTCCATCTTCAGCCCCTCCTCCCACATCGCGCGGTTCACGGCTTCGACATATTCGTCCAGATGGCCTTCGTCTTCGGCGACGATCGCGCCGCGCATGATCGTCAACGTGTTGACGGGAAAAAGCGGGTTCAGGCGAAAGCGCGTCAGGCCGTGGCGTTCGATAAAGCGGCGCATTTCCAGATGCTCATAGGCCAGCTTCGCGGGCGCGTCGGCATATTGGATCATTGGCGCCTTGTTGCCCGTCGCCTTGAAAATACCGCCGAGCAGACATGGGGTGATGACCAGTTCGGCGCCGGTGCGGTCGAGCAGGTCCGGCAGCGCCTTCATCGCCAGATAGGCGTTGGGGCTGCCGAAATCGAAGATGAATTCGAGGCTTTTGGTCACCATGTTTCTCCCCAGGGGCGAAGGTCGAGTTCGTGCGTCCACGCGCTCCTCGGCTGTTTGTGGAGCATCACATAATTGGCGGCGATGGCCTCGGGATTCAGAACGAGATCCTGCGCCTTCGCATGGTCGAAATCGGGGTGGCGGCCCCGGATGAAGTCGGTATCGATCGCCCCGTCGATCACGGTGTGCGCGACATGGATGCCCTGCGGCCCCAGTTCGCGCGCCATCGACTGCGCGAGCATCCGCAGCGCCCCCTTCGCGCCCGAAAAGGCGGCGTAACCCGAACCTCCGCGCAGGCTGGCGGTGGCGCCGGTGAAGATGATCGTGCCGCGGCCGCGCGGCGTCATATACTTCGCCGCCTCGCGTCCCATCAGGAAGCCGCCGAGGCACGCCATTTCCCAAACTTTCGTGTAAACGCGCAGCGTCGTTTCGGTGATCGGGACATTCACATTGGCGCCGATGTTGAACACCGCGACTTCGACCGGGCCGACGTCGGCCTCCACCTGATCGAACAGCGCGATCATTGCTTCCTCGTCGCGGGCGTCGGCGGGATAGGCGCGCGCCCGATGCCCCGCGTCGCGGATCGATTGGGCCAGCGCTTCCAGTTGCTCGCCATTGCGGGGGCGGCGGTTGACGCAGGCGACCAGGCCTTCGGCGGCAAAGGCGCGGGCAATCGCCCCGCCGGTCGCGTCGCCTGCGCCGATGATGACGGCGGCGGGATGGGGCATCAGCGAATCTCCTCTTGCACCCAATAGTAACTATGATAATCATAGTGACAAGCGATTTTATGAGAGTCATTGCCGATGCCCAAACGCGCCGACTTGTCGGATACCTTCTGCCCCGTCGGGCGCTCGGCCGAAATTCTGGGCGACCGCGCGGTGCTGCTCATTCTGCGCGACCTGTTTTTCGGGCGGCGGCGGTTCGAGGCGATCGCGGCGAGCACGCGGCTGGGCCCGCAGCTCGTGTCAGCGCGGCTCAGGATGCTGGAACAGGAAGGAGTTGTAGCGCGCCGCCCGTATCAGGATCGCCCGCCGCGCCACGAGTATCGGCTGACCGACAAGGGCAAGGATTTGTTCGGCGTGCTTTATGCGATGCGCGGTTGGGCCGAGCGATGGGCGTATCTTGAGGGCGAGACCGGGGGCGGCGCCGCAATGCGATATATTCATCGCGCCTGCGGTGCCGATGTCGGCACGGCGCCCGTGTGTCCCGGCTGCGGCGCCGTGCTGGGCTATGGCGATTTGAGAGGCGAAGCGTCGCCTGCGCTGAGCGCCGAGCAGGCGGCGCGAACGGCTTAACTCAGGCCTTTTCCAGCGTGCATTGCAGCGGGTGCTGGTTCTGCCGCGCCGCATCCATCACCTGATTGACCTTGGTTTCGGCAACTTCATAGCTGAACACGCCGCAAACGCCCACGCCCTGCTGGTGAACATGCAGCATCACCTGCGTGGCCTGTTCGATGTCCATGTTGAAAAAGCGCTGCAGGACCATCACGACAAATTCCATCGGCGTATACTCGTCGTTGAGCAGCAGCACCTTGTACATCGACGGCTTTTTGGGCTTGGCGCGCGTTCGCGTCGCAATGCCGACGCCGGGCGCGCCCGCGTCGTCGTCTTTGTCCGCCATTGCGCGGACGACATGAGGGATCGAGGCGGGAAGCATCATCAGGGGGAATATCGCAAGCCGGGCCGGAATCGCAAGGGGTGCGGTGCCGCATTAACCCCTTTTCATGCATCGCGACGCACCGGCAAACAAGAACCGCCCGCTTCGGAGGGAAGCGGGCGGCCTTGGGGGCGTCGGCGCGGACGGGGAGGGAGGGGAATGACCGCGCCGACGACAGGAAGGTGAAAGCGCTTAGGCCGCCTTCATCTTCGAGGTGATGACCGAAACGCGGTTCGAGATCGGCGCAAAGCTGTCGTTGGTCAGCTTGACGACGAGTTCGCTGGTCTTCGACGTCTGAGCAACGGTGGCGTCAAAGGCCTTCTTGCTGTTTTCGGCATAAAGCTTGAAGAATTCGGTCGGCGACTTGACGGCGGTATAGCCCTTCAGCGCGGCGGTCGTATCTTCAAAGCTCTTGCGGGCGAAAGCAACGCCTTCCTGGCCGAGCGTTTCCATGCCCTTCGCAGCGATCTTGCCCGATTCGACGAGCGCTTCGAGGTTTGCCTTGTTGAACTCGACGGCTTCCTCGGCGAGCTTGGTGCTCTTCGCCATGGCTTCCTTCGCCTTTTCGTTGAAATCGGCGGTCAGGGCTTCGGCGCGAGTCTTGGCTTCGTCGGCGAACTTTTTGACGGTATCGTTCATGGTCTTAAATCCTTTGCTGGCAGTGGCAGCGACCGGCTTCGGCGCGGCCTTGGGGGCAATTTTCTTCGCGGCCGCCTTCGCAGGGGCGGCTTTCTTGGCGGCCGCTTTGGGAGCGGCTGCCTTTTTGGCAGCCGGCTTGGCTTTTGCCTTCACCGGCTTGGTGGTTACGGGTGCCGCGGCCGGAACCGGGGCGGCAGGAGCGGCCACCGGCTTGGCGGCGGTTTCCAGCGTCGCGGCTTCGAAAGCCTTTTCGGCACTATCCATCTTGGTAGCCATGGGACAACTCCTTTATGTTGCACTGCACAATATAGGAGTGGATCGGCGATTTCAAGAGAAAATTTGTGCAGTGCACAAAAAATCGAAAACTCCGGCCCGCGATCAGGATAGACGCTGGATATTACCGCAGTTTGACGTAGCGTCCGGGGGCGTCCTCGATGGCTTTGCGCCGTCCCTTGCCGGGCACCCGCGCGCCCTTGGCCGGCGTTTTTTCCTTCGCCTGTGCCGCGATCCATTCGATCCAGTGCGGCCACCAGCTGCCCTTGGTCTCGCGCGCGCCGGCCTCGAACTCTTCGAGGCTGTCGGCGTCATTGTCGCCGGTCCAATATTGATATTTGCCCGCGGCGGGCGGGTTGACCACGCCGGCGATGTGCCCCGACCCGGCGAGCAGGAAGGTCTTGGGGCCCGACAGGTGGTGCATCAGCCGCCACACGCTGGGCAGCGGCGCGATATGGTCCTCGCGTCCCGCCTGGATATAGGCGGGGGTCTTGATCTTCCGAAGGTCGACCGGCGTGCCGCATACCGACAGGCTGTTCGGAATCACCAGCCGGTTATCGCGGTACAGATCGGTCAGATATTGGCGGTGCCATTTGGCGGGCAGGTTCGTCGTGTCGCCGTTCCAATAGAGCAGGTCGAAGGGCGGATAGTCGTTGCCGAGCAGGTAATTGTTGACGACATAGTTCCAGATGAGGTCGCGCCCGCGCAGGCTGTTGAAGGTGGCGGCCATATAGCGCCCGTCGAGATAGCCGGACGCCGAAAGCTGCTGAAGCAGCGCCAGATAGTTTTCGTCGACGAACATCTTGAGGTCGCCCGCCAGCTCGAAATCGACCTGCGCGGTAAAGAAGGTTGCCGATTTCACCTTGTCGGCCTCACCGCGCGCGGCAAGCATCGCGAGCGTGGCGGCGAGCGTCGTCCCCGCGACGCAATAACCGATCGTGTGGACGTGCGGCACATCGAGCAGGTCGCGTACCGTGTCGATCGCGTCGACCTGAGCCGCGACATAATCGTCCCAGACGATCTCGCTCATCGACGCATCGGCCGATTTCCACGACACCATGAACACGGTCAGCCCCTGTTCGGTCGCCCATTTGACAAAGCTTTTGGCGGGATTGAGGTCGAGGATATAGAAACGGTTGATCCACGGGGGAAAGATGACGAGCGGTACGGTGAACACGTCCTTCGTCACCGGATCATATTGGATGAGCTGGTAAAGATCGGTCTCGTGGATGACCTTGCCCGGCGTGGTCGCGATATTGACCCCGACCTCGAACGCTTCGGGGTCGACATGGCTGAGCTGCCCGCGCGCCAGGTCGGCGAGCATATGTTGCAGCCCTTTGAGCAAACTTTCGCCCCGCGTTTCCACCGCGCGCTTCAGCACTTCGGGATTGGTGATCGCGAGGTTCGTGGGCGACAGCGCTTCCGCGACATTCTTTGCCGCGAACTCCAGCTTGGCGCGGGCTTGCTCGTCGAGCCCCTGCATCGACCGCGTCGTCGCAAGGAGTTGTTCGGTCAGCAGGCCATAGGTCTGGCGGATCAGCGCAAAGACCGGATTCGCCGTCCATTCGGGGTCGGCGAAGCGTTTGTCCTTTGGCGCTTCGGCATCCGCTGCGAAGGCGGGCTGGAACGTCGCGAGCGAGGTCCAGAAGGCAGCGCCCTGTTCCCACATCTTCGCCGATTGTTCGGCCCACAGCTGCGTCGTGGGGCTCTGGAGCCAGTTTGCCGGGTCGAACAGGGCGTTGCTGGCGCCGTTCCCCCCCGTCGCCTGGCCCAGCGCATAGTCAAGCATCATCTGCTGCGCCCGGCCCATGACGCTCGCCCAATGCTGCATGTCCTCGGGCGATGGCACGAAGGGATTGATCGTGCCGCCGTTCTTGTCCTCACCCATATCGGTCATGCTCGTTCCTGCTGGTCAGTGCCGTCAGAATCCCTATAACAAGCCGCGATGCGGCTGGCGAGGTTGTCGCTCGCGTCAATGTAAACGCACACGTAAAGGAGTTGTTCTAGTTTCCCATGTCCGAAGATGAATTCTATCGCATCAAGCGACTGCCGCCTTATGTCATCGCCGAAGTGAATGCGATGCGAGCGGCCGCGCGTGCCGCGGGAGAAGACATCATCGACCTGGGAATGGGCAACCCCGACCTGCCGCCGCCCGACCATGTGATCGACAAATTGTGCGAAGTCGCGCGCAAGCCCGACGCGCACGGCTATTCGCAATCGAAGGGCATTCCGGGGCTTCGCCGCGCACAGGCCA
>JBGTUD010000200.1:0-5654 GCA_041939405.1 Sphingopyxis sp.
CAGGATGACGGCGTTGCGTTCCTTGCGCAGGCGGTCGATTTCGGCGCGCAGGTCAAGACCCGCAAGCGTTTCACGGACGGGAGCAGTCATGGCGTTTCCTTATATGGCTTTGCCTTGACCACCACCCCTACACGCTGCCCCGCGGCAGGGCAATTCGCGGCATCAGTGGGTCAGGCGCGCCGCCAGCGCGATGACGGGCGGCGTCATCGATAGGATATAGATGGTGAGGCGAACCGCGATGACAATCGCTGCGACCGCCTTTGTCGCGGGATGGATGCGCCCCAGCGTGCGGCGATCGTAAAGCGCGACGATGCCGACGACGGCAAGCTGGATCAGGCAGATCGGAATATCGAACCAGCCGATCATCAGCGGCATCGGCAAGATGCGACCGAGCGCCGGCTCGAGGATGACGATCGTTGCGCCGATCATCAGCCGCCGGTGCCAATCGGTCGTCCGTCGCCGCCGGATTGCCCACGCGACCATCGCGCCGAACACCAGCGACTCGATCACCGTAAGGGCGAGAAAATGAGCTGGCGTAAAGAAGGGTGGAAAGCGATGGAGCATCAGCGACGCGATGCCGGTAAAGATGCCAAGCGCCACGATCGCGATCGCGAGCAGTCCGCCGATCCGGCCAAGCTGGCGATGCCGCGCCTGGTCGCCGCGCGCGGCAAGCATGGGCTGCGCGATCAGCAACCCAAGCCATGCGAGCATGATTACGCCGTGAAGATGCACCCAGAAGGGCGCCGCGATAGGATCGACGAACCCGCGTAGCGCGAATTGCAGGAAACCGGCGACGATGAAGACCGCGAGCCCGATTGCCATGCGGTGCCAGAAAAGCTCGGCGCGCGCGGCGCCCCCTGCCGTGGTGGCCATGCCCGTTCCCCCTGCCCGATAGGGCACGAGAATAGCGAAACCGCGCGAGACGCGGAAGCGGGAAATTACCCAGCCGGGGCACCCGCGAACCGCGCCGTCACCGTCGCGTCGATGCCCGCGGCCTTGAGCGGCATGGCAAAGCTCTGCTCGATCGCCGTGCGCGCCGCGCCTTCGGCGAGCCGCATCGGCGTCGCACCCCGCGCCTGCTTGATCAGTTCTTCCTGCGCCGCCTTGCGGTTCGCCGCATCGAGCGAAGCCTCGGCATCGGTCAGCGTCAGCAATATCTCGCCATCGCGATATTCGCTGATCGCGTCGATGTCGATTTCGGGGCCTGCCAGCCGCAGCGGCGGCAGCGTGACGGTCAGCGCATTGGTCGCGCCGTCCCAGTCGAGGTCGGACTGTTTCAGCTTGCCGAGATCGAGTTCGTACCGCACCGTGCCCGGCATGATCAGCGTCTTCTTCGCGCTCAGCCCCAGCCGGCTTTGCGTCGATGTGACCACCGCAACATAGCGCGCGGTGAAGGGGACGAGGATATTCTGCTCCCGCAGTCCCTGCAGGCTCGCGGCCACGACCGTTTGCGGATCATAACCGCGCTGCCAGTCGGTCCAGGCGCGCCAGCCGAAAAAGAGCGCGAGCGCCAGAACGGCGACGATCGCGGCGCGGAACAATCCCCGGCTCATGCGACCAGCCTCCAGCACTCGTCCTCGCGCGCCACCCGGCCGCGCGCTTCGAGATCGATAAGATGCGCGAGCACCGAACGCCCGGCGGCGCCGGTCAGGCGCGGGTCCAGTCCCTTGTACATATGCTTGACCATATCGGGAATCACGCACGTACCCCGTTCGAGTTCCCGCAATATCTGCCGCTCGCGCTGTTTGCGGTGCCCCAGCATCCCGCGGACAAGCTGGCGCGGCTTTGTCACCGCCGGGCCGTGGGCAGGATAATAGATGCGATCGTCGCGATCATGGAGCTTCGACAGGCTGGCCATATAGGCGGCCATGTCGCCGTCGGGAGGGCTCACAACGCTGGTCGACCAGGCCATGACATGATCGCCGGTGAACAGCGCCCCGGTTTCGACGAGCGCGAAACAAAGATGGTTCGACGTATGCCCCGGCGTCGCCACCGCCTCGATCGTCCAGCCGTCGCCCGTAATCCTTTCGCCATCGTTCAGCACCCGGTCGGGCGCATAATCGGGGTCGAAAGCCGAATCGGCGCGCGGCCCGTCGTCGGAGAGGGCCAGCGGCGCACAGCCGACGATCGGCGCGCCGGTCGCAGCTTTCAGCGGCGCCGCAGCGGGGCTGTGATCGCGGTGCGTGTGGGTGCAGAGGATGGCGGCGACGCGCTGCCCCTCGACCGCCCGCAAAATCGCGTCGACATGGCCGGTTCCGTTGGCGTCGGGGGGATCGCCGATGCTCATGCCCGACCCGGTCGGGCCGGGATCGATCACCGCCACATCGCGTCCGGCACCGACGATCCAGGTCTGGGTGCCGGTGAAGGTATAAGGCGATGGATTGGGCGCGAGCACCCGCCGCACCAGCGGTTCATGCTGCTCGCACTCGCCGGCGCGGATGCTGTCGGGCCAAGGCTTTTCATCGCTCATACCACCCATGTGGCATCGCATGGGCGCGAGGAAAAGGGCGGACGCGAAAAAGGGAGCGGGACGGACCGCTCCCTTTCCCCGCCCCTGACGCCGGCCCACCGGGGAGCAAGGCCGACGGCGAAGAGCGTTAGGGCGTTTCCTTTTCGACCTCGGCGATCGCGCGGTCGATGTCGGCGATCGCCTCTGCGCGCACATCGGCATCCAGGCCGGTGGTCGAGGCCGAGCGGGCGAAGCTCTCGCGCGCATCCTTCAGCGCCTTCAGCTTGATCTTGGAAAGATCGCTGCAGCTCATCACGACGACGCGGCTGCGCGTTCCGTCCTTGCGTTCGTCGCGATCGACCAGCGCGGCGGGTTTCTTGCCCGAACCGCAATTGGCAAAGGCAAACGCGCGCCCGTCGACCGCCGCCAGCGCCTGCGGCGGGATCGGGGGAACCGGGGGAACCGGCGGAATGGTGAAACTGAACCGCCGCTTGCCGCGTGCCGCCAGCGTGTCGGCGATTTTTTCGGCCTTGCGTCCGCTGACCCCCTGTTCCTTCAGGGCCGTGAGGATCTCTTCGCGCGACAGGCTTCCCGGCATGTTGAATTCGACCGTCTCGGTCCGCCCCTTGCTCGCCGCGCCATCGCGATGTTCGCCGTCGTGGCGGATGACGCTGTGCGACACGACGCGCTTTTGCTTCGCGCCATTCGCGCCGTCGCCCTCGACCTTCCGGACGAAAAGGACATGGGCGGCGCCATCGCCTGCCTCGGGCGGTGCGGGCGGCGCCGGGGGAGTGGGCGGCGCAATGTCGGCCGGTTCGGGCGGGAGCGGCGCCTCGGGCGGCGGCGGCGGAACCAGCTCGGGATCCTGCACACTCGCGGTCGCCGCGGGAACCAGCGTCGCGGTCGTCGCGAGTACCGCCAGCGCGGTGGTGCCGACCAGCAGCCGCCCGACCAGCCCGCGACGCCTTGAAATATCCTGCTTCGTCAACATGGTCAGCCTTTCCTGCAGATTGTCGTGCACGGCCATCGGCGCCGCGAGCGAAAGGCGCGATCCCATCGCCGCCTTGGCAATGGCGGTGGCATATTGGGCCGTTCGTTCGGCGCGCGGTTGCGGCCCGGCCATGGTCAGGACGCGGGCATCGCAGGCCGCCTCCTGGTCGAAACGAAAGGCGCGGATGGCACGCCAGGCAAAGGGATTGAACCATTGCGCGGCGAGCAGCAGCAGCGCCGCCGCATTGGCCCAAAGGTCGCCGTGACGATGGTGCGCCAGTTCATGATCGATCGCCAGCGCCCGCTCGCTTGCGGCATAACGGCCGAAAAAGTCGAGCGGCACCGCGACGCAGCGGCGCAGCAGGCCAAAGGCCACCGGCCCGTCGACCGCGTCGCTCATCACCAGCCGGATCGATCCGATCGGCTCCAGTTCGACCGCCCCGTGCAGCACCTGATCCAGAAAGCGGCGGTGCGCCGCCATCGCCGCGACCAGCACCGCAACGAACCCGACCACCCATGCCGTGAAAAGAAAAGGCAGCAGATCGGGGAGCGTCCACAGCGGCTCCGCCGTGGCCGGGGGAACGTCGACGACCTCGACGAGGACAGACTGATGCACTGCCTCCATCGCTGTCGGCTCAATCGCCGGGACCGGCGGCACCGGATCGGCGAAGGGCAGCGGCGGCAGGAACAGGCGCAGCGCCGGCACCAGCCACAGCATATAGGCAAGCCGCGGTCCGAAGTGACGCGCAAAGGGTTTGCGGATCATAAGAACCGCGGCGACGAGAAGGCCGGTGGTGACGAGCGTGTCGGCCCAGGCCTGGAGCAGCATCGCGCCGGTCATGACTTGAGCCTCCGCAGCAGCGCCTCGATCTCGGCAATGTCGGCGTCGCTCAACGCCTCGCGTTCGGCGAGATGCGCGATCAGCGGGCTGACGCGGCCGCCGAAGAGCCGATCGACAAAGCGCTGCGATTCCTCTGCGACCGCGTCGGCGCGCTCGATCGCGGGGCTGTAGAGATAACGGCGGCCATCGGCCTCGGCCGTCACGGCGCCCTTCTGGACAAGCCGCGCGAGCAGCGTCTTGACCGTCGCCTGCGTCCAGCCGTTCGCCTCTCCGACGCGCTGTGCCAGTTCGGCCGCGGTCTGCGGGGCTTCGTCCCACAGTGCCGCAAGCACCTGCATCTCCGATTCGCTTGCTCGTTCTGCCATCCGGACCCCTCCCATCGGCACCGCCATCTAAGATGCGACTACAAATGTAGTCAATGGCCTGAACGCTGGCTGAACAAAAATGAACAGCAATCGATACGCCCTTCTGTCGGAATTTTTGACAGACACCGGCGCCGGTAAGACATCGCTAACCAGCGCATCGCGCGAAAATCCATGCCAACGCCGATCTGGCACGGCAATTGTATGGTTTTTCACGTTCCCGAGTGTTCCGCTCAAATGGAGCGGTGGGGGGCATCGGTCTGGTCCCTGATGCCCCCTGCCCCCACTCCGGAATCCCCACTTACCCCCGACGCAGACGGGGGGCGGAGCGGCCGACCGGCCCCGCCCCCCGGATGCTTTTGCCCGAACGCGGGAACAGCGTCGTTCATCGCGCGTTCCGATCAGCGGTTTATGGTCACGTCCGTTGCCGACGGACAAAGAGAGATCAAGGGAGCATCGACGTGAAACATATCTTCGCCGCCACACTTCTAGCCGCCGTGGCGTTGCCCGCCGGCACCGCCTATGCCGATCCGCCGCCCTGGGCGCCCGCGCACGGCAAGCGTGCAAAGGATCGCGCCATATACGACAGCTATGGACGCTATTATGAACCCCGCCGCCTGTCGCGCGGCGACCGCATCTGGCGCGGCGATGACGGTCGCTATCATTGCCGCCGCGACAACGGCACGACGGGGCTGATCATCGGCGGCGCTGTCGGCGCGCTCGTCGGCCGCGAACTCGACGGCGGCCGCGACCGCACGGTGGGCACGATCATCGGTGCCGCGGGCGGCGCGCTGCTGGGGCGCGCGATCGACCGCGGCGAACTGCGCTGCCGCTGACGCCCGGATATGGAAGGGGGGACGGTGAAACGCCCTCACCGCCCCCTATCGTTTACGCCTCGCCTATTCGGCGCGCGTCGGAATCCCGTCCATCAATGTGTGAAGCTCGCCCGCTTCCCACATTTCCATCATAATGTCCGATCCGCCGACGAACTCGCCCTTCACATAAAGCTGCG
>JBGTUD010000201.1:0-5644 GCA_041939405.1 Sphingopyxis sp.
TCCAGTTTGCAAAGAAACAGCTGAAGAAGGTTGTGAGACCGGGATGCTGGGAGAGATGGCGCGGCGTTCCGATCAGCTGCCGCGCGAGATCGAGCGTCAGCCGAAGTCGATAATCATTGGCGTTGAGGTTCAGCTCGGCGATGCGCTCCTCGGGGATGCCGTCCATCGACCAGCCCCAGATGAGGCCGGTCAGCATCTTGGTGAGATCCCGCGGTAGCCCGAGCGCCTTCCCCACCTCGGCGACCGCCCCGCGGGTTCGGTATCGCGTGACCACGGCGGTCAGCGCGGAGCGATGACGGCCGTAGGTCTCGTAGATCCACTGGATGATTTCTTCGCGCCGCTCATGCTCGAAGTCGACGTCGATATCGGGCGGCTCCTTGCGCTCGCCCGACACGAAGCGCTCGAAGAGCAGCTCGTGCTTGATCGGGTCGATCGAAGTCACGCCGAGCAGGAAGCAGACGCAGCTGTTCGCGGCCGACCCGCGCCCTTGGCACAATATGCCGCGCCGCCGGCTCTCGGCGACGATCGAATTGACGGTGAGGAAATAGGGCGCGTAGCCGAGCTCGCCGATCAGGCGCAGCTCATGCTCGATCTGTTTCCGATAGGCAGGCGGCACGCCGCCCGGAAACATCCGGTTCGCTCCTTCCTCGGTCAGCGCCGCCAACGCCTCCTGCGCGGTGCGGCCTTCCATCACCTGCTCATAGGGATATTGGTAGCGGATCTCGCCAAGATCGAAGCCGCAGGCTGCCGCGATGTCGGCGGTCGCCGCGATCGCGTCCGGGAACAGCGCGAAGCGCCTTTCCATCTCGGCCGGGCTCTTCAGCGCCCGGTCCATGAAGCGTTCGCGCTTGAACCCGAGTGCATCGACCGTCGTCTTCTCGCGGATCGCGGTCAGCACGTCCTGCAGCGGGCGCCGTTCGGGCGCATGGTAGAGGATGTCGCCGAGCGCGACGGCCCGCACTCCCAATTCCTGCGCGAGCGCGTCGAGCGCGCGAAGCCGCGCGAAGTCGCCGGGGCGCCGCCGCAGCGCCAGCGCGAGATGGGCGCGCGCGCCGAAGGCGCCCTGCAGCTCGGCGAGATCGAGCCGCGCCCGCTCATCGGCTTCACCGGGCAGGAGGATCGCGACGAGGCCCTCGGCCGAAGACGCGACGTCGGGCCAGTCGAGCCAGCAATTGCCCTTGCCGCCCCGCGCCTTTCCCAAGGAGAGCAGCCGGGTCAGCCGCGACCAGGCCGCGCGATCGGTCGGATAGAGGAGGATCGAACGCCCGTCGCGCAGGTCGACGCGCGTCCCGGCGATCAGCCGGACGCCCGTCCCCTCCTGTCCCGACAGGCCGCGCACCATGCCGGCGACACTGCCCCGGTCGCAAAGCCCGAGGGCCGAATGGCCGAGGGCAGCGGCGGCCGCGAACAATTCCTCGGGCGAAGAGGCCCCCCGCAGAAAGGAAAAATGGCTCGTGGCGTAGAGTTCGACATAGGTCGTAACGGGGTCCGTCATCCGAACACGCCGTGCATGTACCAGCTGAGATCACCCGTCTTGTCGGTGATCGCGTCGCCGCGGCGGAAGAGCCAGAAGCGCTCGCCGCTTGTCGCCTCGACCCGGAAATAGTCGCGAACCGCCCACATCTCGCCGGGACGACGCCACCATTCGCCATGGATGCGCTCGGGGCCGTCGCCCGCGACCACGGCATAACTCCGCCCGCGCCAAGCGAAGCGGCGCGGCGGATGGTCGGGAAGCAAGGCGACGACGCCTGACAGCGCTTCGGGCCGCGCGAGCATCCGGATCGGCCGCGGCCAGACGGGCCAGCCGGCAGGCTGGGCCAAAGGCCCGGCGCGCGAGATCGCGCGCTCGGGGACATCGCTTTCGATCGCTGACAGGCGGAACAGCGCGGCATCGCCGGCGCGGCCGGCCAGCGCATCGACGAGCGGAGCGAGGTCGGGCGCCTGGCGTGCCGTGTCGAGCACGGCGGCGATCGCCTCGGGCGCCAGCGCTTCGACCTGCGGCGCCGCGAGAACCATCGTCTCGATCCCGAGCCCCGGCTCGATCCGGTCGATCCGGAGCCTGAACAGGCGCAGCAGATGTTTCGCGTCGCGCGTCGCGCGCGCCGTCCCGACGGTGACGAACTGCGCGCCCATGTCGAGCCGGTCGCAGCGCAAGACGAGGCTCCGCACGCCGAGACTGCGCTCGCGCAGCGCGAGCACGAGATCGCCGAGCAGGTCGGCGATGACCTGCTCGATCGCTTCGGCGGTCCCGATCGGTTCGAGCAAGGAACGGCGCGCCTCGGGCATGTCGAACGGCACGACGGGAACGATCGGCTCGGGTACGAACCCCCGCGCCTGGTCGAGCCGCTCGACCGCGCCGCGCCCGAGCCGCCGGGCCAAAGGCCCGCGCGGCATTGGATAAAGGTCGGCGATCCGCTCGATCCCGAAGCGTGCCGCCGCGGCGAGCGCCTCCGGCGCCAGCCGGAGCGCCGCCAGCGGCAAAGGCGCCAGCGCCTCGCTCTCGCCTCCTTCCGGCAAGATCCGCACGCCCGCGCCGCCATAGCGTGCGAGCGCGTGCGCGGCGCCCGGCGTGCCGGCGATCGCGACACGCGCGGTGAAACCGAGGCGCCGCAGAAAACCGAGCAAACGCGCCGCGAAACGCTCTTCGCCGCCGAAGAGATGCGTCGTGCCCGACAGGTCGAGCCACAGCCCGTCGGTTCCCGACACCGCCGCCGTCGGCGTCCAGCAGCGGGCGGCGTGGAGCGCAAGGCGATCGAGCCACGCGCGATCGGCGTCGGGTGCGGCGTCGAGTAGGTCGAGATCGGAGACCAGCGCGCGGGCATGGGCCGCCGCCATGCCGGGCACGAGGCCGAGATCGAGCGCCGCCGGACAGGCGGCCGTCACGACGTCGCGCTGGCCGGTTCGCGCGACGACGATCGTCGGACGGAGGCCCCAGAGCGGCGGCAGCGGCGCAGCGATCCCGCCCGACGTCCCGTCGTCCGAGCGCAACGCCCGGAATACCGGTGCGGCAGCTTCGCTCCGCCGTCCCAGCTCGCGCATCGTCGGTCGCTGGTGCGCCGGGAGGGCGTCGAGCGACGGCTCGCCGGAGTGCGTGCCTTGCGCCCAGCGCGCGCCCGGACGCCAGCCGCCGCCGCGCGGCACCGAACAGGTGCCGGGATTGTCATCGACAGGCTCGGGGAAGCGCGGACCAGCCCGCGCCCGCTCAGGCGGCGTGCCCGAATGCGACGGTGTCCGTTCTGCCCGGCGCAACCGCTCGATCGGCAGTTGCGGCAGGAAGAGCGAGGCGACCCTGGTCATCGCACGCCTCCAGTTGGAGGGAAAAAGGCGGCCCGCCGCGCTGCCGGACCAGCTCGACATTCCAGCGCCCGCGCCCGACACCGGGAGAGGCGAGGCGGCCCGACGACAAGGTGCCGATGCGCCAGCGGGTCATCGCGAGCGACGGATCGGTGAGCGGGCATTGGCCGTAACGCCGGTACCGGCGATAGAGGATCATCGGCGTGTTGCCCTCGGATGCGGCCAGTTGCAGCCGGCGCGTCGCGGTCTGATCGGCCGCTTTCACTTCGGCAACGACGCAGGCGAGCGAACCATCGCGCAGCGCGTCCTCGCACAGCGCCAGCAGTTCCTTGTCGGTCCTGCCTTGAGCATAGAGAACGCGGTCCGGACCGAGCCCCGCCTGTTCGAGACCGGGGGCATAGAGATCGAACCGCGTGAGCGCCCAGAGCGCCGACACGTCGGGCGCCGCCGCGAAGCGCGACGCGATTCCCGCCGCGAAGAGCGTTGCCGCAGCGTCGTCGCTCCAGCTTGCCGAGGCGCCCGCGACCTCATGCAGGCCTGCGCCATCGAGCCCGCCGCCAGCGAGAAGATGATCGACCGGCCCGACGCCGAACGGCAGGACCGGCCCGCGTGAGGCGGCCACACGCGCCACCGCCGCGCGAAGCACGTCGATATCTCTGGCACTTGGCCGAGGTGCAGATTGGGGCATCGTGCTCATGGGAATATCGACTCAAATGTTCCCTTTATGTTCCACCGAGTCAAAGGGCGCGTCAAGCGGGCCGCGACGAACCGCCGGGAATCGGTGCGCGCCTTCCGCTCAGCCTCTGTAAAAGCGAAACAAATTGGGCTCATGATCGTGACGGCTGCGTCCTGCTGACGGAACGAGGATCGCCGCCAAAGCATTGGAAGACCGGTGACGGACCTATTGCGAGGCGAATCATGCGTGAGAATCACAGCCGCTATTCCACCGTCTCGATCGTCCTGCACTGGACGATCGCCATCCTGATCATCGCCAATGCCACCTTTGGCGGCTGGATGGAGGACGCCTCGGACAGCGAGAAGCTCGGCTATTATCAGCTGCACAAATCGGTCGGGATCACGATCCTCGCGCTCAGCCTTATCCGGCTCGGCTGGCGCTTCGGCCATCCCTGGCCGGCCTTCCCCGGCGGCATGCCGTCATGGGAACGGCTGCTCGCTCGCACGACCCATATTCTCTTCTATGTGCTGATGATCGGCGCCCCGCTTCTCGGCTGGGCCGCAGCTTCGGCGGGCGGGGCGCCTGAAGTGCCGCTTTACGGCGCCGTGCCCGCGCCCAATCTTCCGCTACCGCTGAACGAGGATCTCGCCGAAGCGCTCGGCGACATACACAAGCTGATGGTGAAGGCCATTTACGTCGTGCTCGCGCTGCATGTTCTCGGCGCGCTCAAGCATCATTTTTTCGACAAGGACGAAGTGCTCCACCGGATGCTGCCGCTGTTTCGCAATCCGCGCGGCTGACACGCGTCGGCGTCACGGCATGCTGTCGTCGCGGCTGAGCAGGCCCAGGGTGCGCTCATCGCGCTCGCCGCCGAACCAGCGGATGAGCGCGGCGGAGAAGAGCGGCCGCCGGCTCACGGCCTCGAACAACATCAGCGACGAACGCAGCTTGACGGTGTCGACCTCGCCGAAGACCGCCACCGGGTCGCTTGCGGGCAGGTCCTGGATCGCCTCGACGCATTCGGCATAGCGCGCGCCGAGAAGCGGATGGGCCAGATAGGCCCGCGCCTCGTCGGCTCCCGCGAGACCGTAGAGCTTCGACGTCGCGCTTCGGCCAAGGCCTGCCAGCTGCGGGAATATGAACCACATCCAGTGCGAGCTCTTCTTGCCGCGGCGAATCTCGCCGAGCGCGCGCGCATAGATTTGCTCCTGCGCCGTCACGAACAGGTCGAGCCCCTCTTCGTTTGTCATAAGGCAAGAGCGCCTTGCGCGGGGGGCTTGCCATATACCTGTGTGACCTCGAGGCTGCCTTCGGGAAGCCATTTCAATATGTCCTCGGCCGGAACGCGCGGATCGAGCCAGGCGGCCCATTGATCGCGTGGCAGCGGAATGATCTGGCGATGGTGATAGGGTGCGATGTCGGGACCGGCGTCCATCGTCAGGAGGCTGAAGGCTTCGCCGACATGGCTGTCGCGCCACACACCCGCCATGCAGAACCAGCGATGGTCCTTCAGCGTGAACAGCCACTTGTCGAGCCGCTTTTGCGCGGGGTCGGTGGGATCGGTGAACTCATAGAAACCGTCGCAGAGGACGAGGCATCGCTGCATGCCGAGATCGCGGCGCTCCGAGCGCACATTATAGACCGGTTTGCCGCCCTGTCCGGGCCAGCTCCAGC
>JBGTUD010000202.1:0-5610 GCA_041939405.1 Sphingopyxis sp.
CATCGGTGCCGATCGCAAGGTCGCGACGACGCTCGAAGTCCGCATGCAGCGCGCCGCCGAACGCGCCGTCCGCAATGCGGGCCTGCGCCAGACGCAGGTCGCGATCGTCGCCATGCGCCCCGACGGCCGCGTCATCGCGATGGTCGGCGGCAAGGATTACCGCAACAGCCCGTTCAACCGCGCGGTACAGGCGCGTCGGCAACCCGGATCGACCTTCAAGCTGTTCGTCTATCTCGCCGCGCTCCGTGCGGGATGGAAACCCGATGACATGATCGACAACCGCGCGATCGAAACGGGCGCCTATCGTCCCAAAAATGCCGGCGATGCCTATTCGCGCGAAATCAGTCTGGAGGACGCCTTTGCGTCGTCGAGCAATGTCGCCGCGGTGCGCCTGTTCGGCAAGGTCGGCAGCGGCAAGGTCATCGATATGGCGCGCGATCTGGGCGTCACCGCGCCGCTTGCGGACGGCGACCCCAGCCTTGCGCTCGGCACGTCCAGCATGACCTTGCTCGAACTCACCGCCGCTTATGCCGCGGTCGCGGCGAACAGCTACCCGGTCGAACCGCATGCGTTCAAGGAACAGGAAAAGGGCTGGCTCGAAAATCTGGTCTGGGGACCGTCGCGTTTCGGATCGCGCGTGCACAAGGATATGGAGAGGATGCTGCGCGCCGCGGTCAACCGCGGAACCGGCCGCGCGGCGCGGTTGCCGCAGCCCAATTTCGGCAAGACAGGAACCAGCCAGGACAATCGCGACGCGCTGTTCGTGGGCTATGCCAATGACCTCGTCGTCGGCATCTGGATCGGCAACGACGACAACAGCCCGCTGCGCGGAATTTCGGGCGGCGGCCTGCCTGCGCGCATGTGGCGCGATTTCATGTCGCAGGCGTCGGGTCAGAAAACGGCGCCGCGGCCGCGCCCGGTCGACCCGACCGGACCGGTCGAGCCGCAGGACAGCCCGGTCATCCCCGATGTCGGCAATGTCTCCATCGGCGACCGTACGCGCATCGGTATCGAGGAAGGCACCGCGGTGATTTCGACCGAGGTGGGCGGCAGTCGCATCGACCTTCGCGTGCCGATCGATCAGCGCCCGCCGGAACCGGTCGCGCCCGATCCGGGGGCGCCGTCCAGGAACTGATCGCAGCATTTCCGTCATCCCGGCGTAGGCCGGGATCTCGCCGGTGCCTCAATACGACAGGTAAAGATCCCGGCCTACGCCGGGATGACGATCGAGAAGATGTCGATCAGGCCTAAACGCCAGCGTCGCCCATCAGATCGAACGCCGCCTCGCCCATCGTCTGTCCGTTGACGATCAGCTCGACGCGGTGCCTACCCGGATAATGGCGGCGCGTCGTGAAGTCGCGGATCGTCTGCGAAATCGACAGATGGGCGCTATCGCCGCCCGCGAGGGTAAAGCTTTTGAGCTTGAACACCTTGGCCGCACTCTTCCCGCCGGGGCGGGCATAGTGGACGCGATAATCGACCACGAGCGGCTGGTCGTCGGCGGTTTCCGACGCTAGTTCGGCCGCGATGACGACCCGCTGACCAAGCCGAACGGCGGCCGGTTCGACCGCGAAGCGACGCACTGCTACCGCGGCCCCGTGCCCGACGCCGATCAGCGCGAGCGCCGCGGGGTTACCTTGTTTGATCAGCGTGCGCAGCGCGTGGCGGACGATCCATGCGGTGCGTTCGTCGTCCTGCGGCCAATGCGTCAGGCGCTCTACCAGCCAGTCCGGCCGGTCCTTTGCTATGTCGTTGAGATGGTTGGCGACCGATTTGCGGACATAGATCGCGGGGTCCATCTTCAGCGCCTCGAGGATCGGCGCCGCGCGCGTCGGATCGGCTTTCAGCGCGGGAACGCGCGCCGCCCACGGCAGGCGCGGCCGCGCGCCCTCGCTCGCAAGGCGGCGCACATGCTCGTCCGCGCTCACGGTCCAGGCCAGCATCGTATCGAGCGCCCGCGCGGTGTCGGCGGCAAGGAAAGGGCGGATCGCAAACTCGGCCGAACCGAAGCGCGTCAGGTCGGCGAGCGCCGCCATCGACGGATCGAAATCGCCGAGCCCGTGGCGCGGCACGACTTCGGTGATCGCGATCGCTTGAAAGGCGTGGGTCAGGCGCGGCGCCATCGCGCGCAGCACGTCGAGCGTGGCGGCGTAATCATCGGGCAGCGCGCCGTGCAGCGCGTCGGCGATACGGCGAACGCGCTCCATGATCGACAACGCGTCCAGCCCGTCGAGCGCCGCTCGCTCAAACGATGGCCGGTCGAAACGCGCCGTCGCGGCGGTCCCCGCGTCGGCGATCGTCGCAATGGCCTCGGGCCCCAGCAGGTTTTTGAGCAGCAGCGTTTCGCCGCTCACTGCGCAGGGCCTCCTGTGCGCTCGACCAGCCCGCCGCCCAGCGCGACATAGAGCGTCACCAGATTGTCGACCTGCGCGCGGCGCAGTTCGATCAGCGTCTGTTCCGCCGCGAACAGATTGCGTTCGGCGTCGAGCACTTCGAGATAGGTCGACACGCCCTCGCGGTACCGCTTGCGCGCCAGGTCGGCGATCTGCCGCGTCGCGAGCGTACCGCGCTCCTGCGCCTCGACCTGTTGGGCCAGATATCGCCGCCCGGCGAGCGCATCGGCGACTTCGCGGAACGCGCCTTGGACGGTTCGTTCATAGGTTGCGACCGCCATGTCCTCGCGCGCTTCGGCAACGGTCAGATTGCCCTTGTTGCGGCCGAAGTCGAAGATCGGCAGGCGGATCGCCGGGCCAAAGCTCCACGTCATGCCATCGTCGCTGAACAGATCGTCGAGTGCGCCCGATGCAAAGCCGAAACTGCCGGTCAGCGAAATCGACGGGAAAAAAGCGGCGCGCGCTGCGCCGACATTGGCGCGCGCGCCGCGCAGCCGTTCTTCGGCGGCGACGATGTCGGGCCGCGCGACGAGCAGGTCCGAAGGCAGCCCGGCGGTCAGCGCGGGCGCACCCGCCTGCGCGACGAGCGGCAGCGGTGCGGGCAGGGGATCGCTCACCGGCCCGCCGGTCAGCACGGACAGGAAATTATCGGCCTGCGCCTTGCCGAGTTTCAGGCTTGCGAGCTGGGTCTCCGCCTGCGTCAGCAGCGTTTCCGACTGGCGATAGTCGAGCGCCGATGTGACACCCGCATCGAGCCGACGCTTGGCGATCCGCAGCCCTTCCTTGCGGCTCGTCACCGTCGCTTCGGCAAGCTGGATCTGTTCCTCGGCGCCGCGTGACGCGAAGTAGGTCGATGCGACGTCGCGCACGAGCGCCAGCCGAAAGGCACGTTCGGCCGCCGCGGTCGCGAGATATTGGCTGCGCGCCGCTTCGGACAGATTCTTGACCCGGCCCCAGAAATCGAGCTCGAACGATGTCACGCCGACGCCGACCGAATAGCGATTGTTGGTGTCGGTCCCCACGCCCGTCAGCGACGGGCCGCGCGTTCGCGTCGCCTCGGCGCTCGCGCCGACGGTCGGCAGGCGGTCGGCCGCCTGGATGCGATAGAGGCCGCGCGCTTCCTCGATCTGCGCAACCGCGACGGCAAGGTCGCGATTGCGTTCGATCGCCTGCGCGATCAGCGCCTCGAGCCGCGGATCGGCGAAAAAATCGCGCCACGCGATGTCGGTCGCGCGCTGGCCGAGCGCCACGTCGCCCGCGAACTCGGCGGGATAGTCCGCGGCGGTCGCCAGCGGCGGCCGCTCGTGGTTAGGTGCCATGTTGACGCATCCGGCGAGCGTCGTCGTCGCGGCGAGCAGCAGGATTGCCTTACGCATGGCCGGGTTCCTCATGATGGCCTTTCTCGGCGGGGGCGGGGGGACGCTTGCGGCTCAGCCACTGGCGCACCGACAGGTAAAAGAGCGGGATGAAAAAGATGCCGAGCAGGGTCGCGGCGATCATCCCGCCCATCACGCCCGACCCGACCGCGATGCGGCTTGCCGCGCCCGCGCCGCTGGCGATGACGAGCGGCACCATGCCCAGAATGAAAGCGAGGCTGGTCATGATGATCGGCCGCAGGCGCAGTTTCACCGCTTCCATCACCGCGTCGAGCGTCGATTTGCCCTCGGCCTCTTGCTCGATCGCGAACTCGACGATCAGGATCGCGTTCTTGGCCGCAAGCCCGATGATCGTGATCAGGCCGACGTTGAAATAAATGTCGGCCGACAATCCGCGAAGCATCGAGAAAAGGACGGCGCCGAGCACGCCCAATGGCACGACCAGAAGGACGGAAACGGGCACCGACCAGCTTTCGTAAAGCGCCGCGAGCAACAGGAATACAACGACGAGCGACAGGCCGAGCAGCATGCCGATCTGTCCCGCCGACTGTTTTTCCTCGTAAGAAATGCCGGTCCATTCATAGGAGAAGCCGGGCGGCAATTGCTCGGCCAGACGCTCCATCTCGGCCATTGCCTCGCCGGTCGACTGGCCCGGCGCGGGCTCGCCCGAAATCGTCATCGCGGGATAGCCGTTATAGCGTTGCAGCTGCGGCGGTTCGGCCGACCATTCGGCCTTGCTGAACGATCCGAAGGGGACCATGTCGCCCGTCGCGCTGCGGACGCGCAGGTCGAGCACATCCTGCGGCGTCATGCGGCTGGCGGCATCGGCTTGCAGCAGCACGCGCAGCACGCGGCCCTCGCGCGTGAAGTCGTTGGCATAGGCGCTGCCGAAGCTGATCGCGAGCGTCGCATTGACGTCGCCGATCGACAGGCCCAGCGCGCGCGCCTGGATGCGGTCGATGTCGAGTTTCAGCACCGGCGCGTCTTCCTGCCCCTCGGGCCGGACATTGGCCAGCAGCTTGCTTTGCATCGCGCCGCCCAGCATCTGGTTGCGCGCGGCGACCAGGGCCTCGCGCCCGTTCGCGCCGCGGTCCTGCAGTTTGAAGGTGAAGCCGCTCGACGTGCCCAGTTCGGGAATCGACGGCGGGCTCAGCGAAAAGACG
Source organism: Sphingopyxis sp. (assembly GCA_041939405.1). Lineage (GTDB taxonomy): Bacteria > Pseudomonadota > Alphaproteobacteria > Sphingomonadales > Sphingomonadaceae > Sphingopyxis. The sequence goes on from JBGTUD010000202.1 coordinate 4,933, forward strand.
AACGCTTCCTTGATGCCCATGAAACTTCCCATCGCCTTGCCCGCGATGGCGTCTGCGCTGTCCTCGTCGCCCTTGCGCTCGTCCCAGGGCTTGAGCGGCGTGAACATGATCGCGTTCGACTGGCCCTGCCCGAAAAAGCTGAAGCCGTTGACGAGCACGATATTCTCAACCTGCGGCTGTTCGGCGAAAAAGGCCTTCACCTGCTTCGTCGCTTCGGTGGTGCGCTGCGTCGTTGCGCCCGGCGGCGCCTGTACGACGGTGATCAGATAGCCTTGGTCCTCCTGCGGCAGGAACGAGCCCGGCAACCGCGAGAAGAGAAGCGCGGTCACGGCGACCATCGCCACGAACACGCCCAGCCAGCGCAGCGGGGCAGAGAGCATCTTGCCCACGCGCCCCTGATAGCGGTCGGTGGTGCGTCCGAACCATTCGTTGAAGCGCGTGAAGAAGCGGTCGAAGAATACGCCCACGGGGCCCGTACGCTGCGTCTGGTCGTGCGGTTTCAGCATCGTCGCGCAGAGTGCGGGGGTGAGAGTGAGCGCCAGCAGCGCCGAGAAGGCGATCGAGATCGCCAGCGTCATCGAAAACTGGCGATAGATGCCCCCGGTCGATCCCGGAAAAAACGCCATCGGGATGAACACGGCGATCAGCACCAGCGTGATACCGATGATCGCGCTGGTG
>JBGTUD010000203.1:0-5603 GCA_041939405.1 Sphingopyxis sp.
AGGCCGGTCGACGATGCCGTCATCAGGATGCGGCCATAGGCCTGTTCGCGCATGATGTCCCAGCACGCCTTGGTGACATTGGCGCTGCCCAGCAGGTGAACCTTGACCACCAGGTCGAAATCGGCCGGGTCCATCTTGGCAAAACTTTTGTCGCGCAGGATGCCGGCGTTGTTGATCAGGATGTGGACGCCGCCCCATTCCTCCTTTGCGCGTGCGACCATTTCGGCCATCTGGTCATATTCGGTGACGCTGCCGCCGTTGGACATGGCGGTGCCGCCCGCGGCGCGGATTTCCTCGACCACCTGCAAGGCCGCGTCCGAATGGCCGGTGCCGTCGCGCGCACCGCCAAGGTCGTTGACCACGACCTTTGCGCCGCGACGCGCAAGCTCGAGTGCATAGGCGCGGCCCAACCCGCCGCCCGCGCCGGTGACAATGGCCACGCGGCCGTCAAAATTGATCGTCATGATGATCTCCCGCAAAGGGCCCTTCGCATAAAGGTTGCCCGAAAAAACTGGAACGTCCTTAGCCGCTCGTGCCCCGCTGACAAGGGGGCAGGAAAAATGCCCGATGCAACATAAATGTCATCTAAATGACGCGCACCTGTCACTTATGCGTCATAACAGCGCCGCCAGTTTGTAACCCTTTCGCCACGGAGCTTTCCCTTCCATGCGCCATTCGCTGACCGCCGCCTTGCTGGCCACCTCGATCCTCTGCCTTCCCACCGCGGCGCGCGCGCAGGCGATGACGGCCGACGAAGCCGCCGCGCTCCGCGCCGAACTCGCGGCGCTGAAGGCGCAGGTCGCGACGCTCGAATCGCGGCTCGACGCCGCGACCGCGCAGCCGGGGCCTGCCGCCCCACCGCCCGCGGCGCCTTCGGTCACGGCCAAGCCCGCGAGCGAAATCAGCTGGAAAGGCGCTCCCGAAATCAAGACCGCCGACGGATGGAGTTTCAAGCCGCGCGGACGCATGCAGCTCGATCTGGCCGCGGTCGACACGCCGGCCGGGGTCACGGGCGCGCGCGGCGGGTTGAAGACCGAGTTCCGCCGCATCTATCTGGGCGTCGATGGCAAGATCCCCGGCGGCTTTGCCTATCGCGTCGAGGCCGATGTCGCGAACAGCTCGGTCGAGCTTACCGACGTGTATCTAAGTTATGGCACGGGCCCGCTGACGGTTACGGCGGGACAGATCAAACCCTTCTGGTCGCTCGACGAAATGACGAGCGACCTTTTCACCAGCTTCATGGAGCGTGCCGCCTTTGCGCAGGCGTTCGGGTTCGAACGCCGCGTCGGCCTGTCGGCGCAGTATAAGGGCGGCGACCTGCTGGTCCAGGCGGGGGTCTTCGGCGACAATGCCAATGACCTGCTCGACGACAAGAATAACTCCGTCAGCCTCGACGGGCGTATCGTGTGGATGCCGAAGCTCGGCGATGCACAGCTCCACCTTGCCGCGTCGGGCCACTGGCGCGACCCGAATGACCCGGCGGCGCTCGGCCGTTATCGCGCGCGGCCCTTTGCGCACACGACCGACGTGCGGCTCGTCGATACCGGGCAGCTCGACGTGGCGAGCGAGCGCGGCGTCGGGCTGGAAGGCGCGGTGATCGCGGGGCCGTTCCACGCCGCGGGTGAAGCCTATTGGCACCGCGTCAACCGCACCGGCGCCGCCGATCCGACCTTCTTCGGCGGCTATGCCGAGGTCGGCATGGTGCTGACGCCGGGCGATCGCCGCGGGTACAAAGACGGCGGGTTCGACCGGCTGAAACCGTCGAAGCCCATCACCGCGGGCGGCATCGGCGCGTTTCAGGTCAACGCGCGTTACGATCACCTCGACCTCAACGACGGCGGCATCGTCGGCGGACGCCAGCAGGCGGCGCTGATCGGGCTCGTCTGGGCGCCGATCGACTATATCCGCATTTCTGCCAATTACGGCAAATTGTGGATCGACGATGCGCGCGTGGCGGCGGCAACGGGCGATCGCGATTATACGGCCGACACCTTCGGGCTGCGAACACAGGTCGATTTCTGACCTGGAGCGGCGGGGCTATTTCGCTTTCTTGATCCCCGCCGCCGTTTCGAGTTCGACCAGCGCGTCCTCCAGATAGTCGATCATCCGCTGTGCGTGCGGGACGCTGCGGCGGCACGCGGTGATGCCGAAGTCGATATTCTTGAAATTCGACACCTGGGTGATGTTCATCGCCATGCCGTCGACGGGGATGCTTGCAGGATACATGCCGTCGAGGCGCGCGCCGTTCCAATACATCTGCTCGCGCGGGCCGGGGACGTTGGAGATTGTCGCCGAATAGGCGGGAAATTTGTCGGCGGTGCGGGTGAGCGCGGTCAGCATCATCGGGAAACTGGTGATCGCGGTGTAAAGCTGGATCTGCTGCGCGGTCATTGCGCGCAGCTGCGCCTTGGCCGAGTTCATCGATTCCTGGATCGCTGCCATGCGGCTCGCCGGATCGTCGATATGCGTCGCAAGATTGGCAGTGACCGACGCGACCGAATTGCCCGAATCAACGTCATCCTTCGGCCGGATCGACACGGGCGCCATGGCTTTCAGCGGTTTGTCGGGCAGCTCGTTCAGCGATTGCAGATATTTGCGCATCGCACCCGCGCACATGCCGAGCACCGCGTCGTTGATCGTCCCGTCATAGGCCTTGCCCATCGCGCGCACGCGCTCCAGCGACCAGCTTTGCGCGACGAAGCGCCGCGCGCCGGTGATGTTGCGGTTGAAACTGGTGCGCGGCACCCCGGCAAAGGGCGTGACCAGCCCGTCGCCGCCGATGCCGAACATCGCCGCGAGATATTGGTTCATCGCCTTGGTGACGCCGACGCTGTTGCCCCATTGCTCCTTGAGGAAATCGCCGATCGCCTTGATGTCGGTGAGGTCGGGACGCGGCGGCTTTTTGGGCGGGGGGAAGCGGCGCTTATACGCCTCATAGGCCTCGACCGACAGCGGCGAAGCCGCACGGCGTTCCGCCGGGTCGGCGGAAAACATCGAATTATAGAAATGAATGCTCGCCGCGCCGTCCATCAACGCGTGATGGACCTTTTTGAAGGTCGCGATCTGCCGGTTGGGGAGTCCCGAGATCAGCGTAATTTCCCACAGCGGACGCGTGCGGTCGAGCAGCCCCGAGTGCAGCCGCGAGGCCAGTTCGAACATCTCGCGGTAGCGCCCCGGTTTCGGCAGAGCGGCGGCGCGGACATGATAGTGCATGTCGATGTCGCGATCGGGGACAAGGCGGATCGGGCCATATTGGCCGAAGGGAGTGAGTTTCAGCACCTCGCTGAACGGCCGCCGGAGGCCTTCCGACTGACGGAGCAATGTCAGCTGGTCGTTGAGCCATTCGGTCTCGTCGACCCCCTCGGGCAGCGTATAGAGGTTGATGCCGCCGATATGCATCGGCATCTCGCGACTTTCCCCCCACAGAAACATCGCATCGGTCACCGGCATCAACCGCATGGCAGCTCTCCCCACTCAAAATGCTGCGTCTTTGGGTGCAGCATGGCAGGGGGGAACGGCGAGTCAAGCCGATGCGGTCAGGGCGCGGTGGTGGGTAGCGGAATATGCACGCTCGCGCCCGGCCCAAGCGGCAGGTCGAGCGCGACCCAGCCGATCACCAGCACCGTGCCGCTGATAAGCAGCCCGATCGAATAGGGCAGCATCGTCGCGGCGAGGCTGCCCAGCCCGAAACTCGGCTGCCAGCGCTGGCAGAAAATCAGGATCAGCGGGAAATAGACCATCAGCGGCGTGATGATGTTCGTCGATCCGTCGCCGACGCGATAGGCCGCGGTCGTCATTTCGGCACTGATGCCCAGCAGCATAAGCATCGGTACGAGCACCGGCGCAAGCAGTGCCCATTTCGCGCTCGCCGATCCAACAAACAGATTGAGCGCCGCGGTGAGCAGGACGATCGCGGCGAGCAGAACGGGCGCGGGCAGGTCCATCGCCTTCAGCCCGTCGGCGCCGTGAACGGCCAGGATGAGGCCGAGGTTCGACCAGGCGAACATCGCGACGAAGTGCGCCGCGGCAAAGGCAAGGACGAGATAATAGGCCATGTCGCCCATCGACTCGCTCATCATCTTGACGAGGTCGCGGTGGTTGCTGACGACGCCGGTGGCGCGGCCATAGGCCCAGCCGGCGAGCAGGAAGAGCAGGAAAAAGCCCGCGACGAGCGACTGGTAGAAGGGGGTGAAACGGCCTTCGGGCGGCCCATCCTCGGCAATCAGCGGCGTGCCCGGCCCGAGCGTGAAGAGCAGCCACAGGCCGATGACGAAGAGGATAGCCAGTCCCGCGTGGCGGAGCCCCTTGCGCTCGCCGTCGTTCAGCGGGCGGTCCTGTTCGCCGATGTCTCCCTTCGCCGCGAGCCCGGCGGGGACATAGGTGCCGAGCCGCGGTTCGATGATCCGGTCGGTGACGTACCAGATGACGGGCAGGAAGATGAAAAGCATCACGGCAATGAAATACCAGTTGCCCGCGATATTCGCCTGCCAGTCGCCAAACACGGTTTCGACCGCAGCCTCGGTAATGCCGAAGAGCAGCGCGTCGAGCTGGCCGGGGAGCAGATTGGCCGAAAAGCCTCCCGACACGCCCGCGAACGCCGCGGCGATCCCGGCGACGGGATGGCGCCCGGCGGCGTGATAAATCACCGCCGCGAGCGGGATCAGCACGACATAGGCGGCATCGGCGGCGAGATTGCCCATCATCGCGACAAAGGCGACGAGCGGGGTCAGAAGCCACTTCGGCGCGCCGCGCACGCTCGCGCGCATCGCAGTTCCGAACAGGCCGCTGCGTTCGGCGACGCCCGCGCCGAGCATGACGACGAGCACATAGCCGAGCGGATGGAAATGGGTGAAGGTCGCGGGCATTTCGACCCACAGCCGCGCGATATTGTCGGCGCTGAGCAGGCTGGTCGCGGCGATGACTTTCTGCCGCCCGGTTTCGGGATCGATCTCGGTCGGGTGCAGCGCCGACCAGCCCGCAGCCGATGCAATAGCCGAAAGGACGACAAGCATGCCGACGAGCCACAGGAACAGCACAACCGGGTCGGGCAGGCGGTTGCCCACGCGTTCGATCCATCCGAGCACGCCCTTTTGCGGCGGCGTGGCGGCGGTGGTGCTGTCGGTCATCCTGAATCCCTTATTCGATCGTCTTGTCGTTGGCGCGGCGCGGTCTATAGCCGGGGCATGGCCAAGCTCTACTTTTACTATGCCAGCATGAACGCAGGCAAATCGACCACGTTGCTCCAGGCGGACTTCAACTATCGCGAACGCGGAATGGAAACAATGCTTTGGACCGCGGCGCTCGACGATCGTTACGGGGCAGGGCAGGTGACGAGCCGCATCGGGCTGATGGCGGAGGCGCATAAATTCGATCCCGACAGCGATTTGTGGGCGGCAGTAAATGCCGAAAATGCGGAGCGCCCGCTGGCGTGCGTGCTTGTCGACGAGGCGCAGTTCCTGTCGCGCGAACAAGTGTTGCAGCTCGCCCGCCTTGCCGACGAAGCAAATATTCCGGTGCTCTGCTATGGCCTGCGCACCGATTTCGCGGCGAACCTGTTTCCCGGATCGGCGGCGCTGCTCGGGCTCGCCGACGCGCTCGTCGAA
>JBGTUD010000204.1:0-5600 GCA_041939405.1 Sphingopyxis sp.
CACCGCTTCGGCAAGCACATGCGCATAATCGTGGCGCACGAGTTCGAGCGCGTCGGCCTCGTCGCGGCTCGTCACCAGCGACAGTTTCGTGTCTTCCTCCAGCGGGCGCGTGATGTCGCGCAGCTCGCCGTCGATCTTGGCGGCGAGCGCCGCCTTGGCGAGGCCCGGGCCGATCGCCGCGGCGATCTCGGCCGGAGTGGTCCCGCGCGCGACTTCACGGGCAGAGCCATCGGGAAGGGTGACGCGGATCATCTGGGACATCGAAAATGCGGCCTTTCAGGGCAAAATTGCCGCGCCCCTTTGCCAGCAAGGAACAGGGGCGGCAAGGGGCGGATTCACAATGGAGCTTGCAATGATACATTGTATCATTATCTGGCATCGCAAGCCCCTTGCCACGAAAGACGCCCCATGTGCCTCCCCTCGCCGCGCGCCCGGACTGCGGACCTTGCCGGCATCACCCTGTCGTCCGCCTGCCTCGTCCATTGCCTCGTCCTGCCGCTCGCGCTGCTGGCAGCGCCCGCGCTTGGCCCATGGCTCCGCCTGCCGGAGTGGCTGCACGCCGCGATCCTGCTGCTTGCCCTGCCCGCCGCGCTGATCGCGATGAGCGACGGCCGGCGCCGGCATCGCCGGTGGGGCCCGTCGCTGCTCGCAGGCGCGGGCATCGCCCTGCTCACGCTGGGCCTCGCCGCGCACGAAGGGTGGCTACCCACGCCCGATCGCGAAAGCGCCGACCGGTGGCTTACCTTGGCAGGCGCGCTGACCTTGGCCGCGGCGCATCTCGCGAACTGGCGCTGGCGCCACCGCGCGGGCAGGCATTGAGGACAGACGGCCCGAATTTGGCCGATTAACCGCCGCACTGCCTTGCGACCGCGCCCCGCTCCGGCTACGGCGGCGCCAACCGGAAAGGAGCCCCCGATGTTCAAGCGCCTGTTCGTCGATCACCCGAAGAGCGTCGATGAAAGCTATATCGAGCATTTTGGCGTCGCGTCGAAATTCGGCGCTACGATGATCTATGGCGGGCTTTGCGCGCTGGTTCACGCGCTCGTGCCGGGATGGTGCATCACCACGGGCAGCGACACGATCCAGCGGCTCAACAAGATCATGGTCGAACAGCGCCGCGCCAAGGGGCAGGCGGTCGCGCAGATGAGCACGGTCGACTGGGTCATCTGATCCCCGGTGCTCCGTGGCCGTTCGCCCAAACCCCGTTCGCGTCGAGCGAAGTCGAGATGCCCCTCGATTTGGCGCTGCGCCGATAGGTGTCTCGACTGCGCTCGACACGATCGGGATTAGGAAATGACGGAACCCGCCGCCCCCGATTTTCTTGACCGTCCGGGCCGCCCCCGGATCGCCTTTCGCCATACGCCGGGTGCGGGCCCCACGATCCTATTCCTGCCCGGATACATGTCCGACATGGCAGGCGGCAAGGCGACCGCGTTGTTCGACTGGGCGGCAGCCGAAGGGCAAAGCTGCCTGCTGCTCGACTATGCGGGGTGCGGGTTGTCGGACGGGCTGTTCGCCGACCAGACATTGCTCGATTGGCGCAGCGATGTGCTCGACCTGATCGACGCGAAAGCGGAAGGGCCCATTCTCCTCGTCGGATCGTCGATGGGCGGGTGGCTGATGCTGCTCGTAGCGCTCGCGCTGATCCAGCGCGACGGTGCTGCGCGCATTGCGGGGCTGGTGGGTATCGCCGCCGCGCCCGACTTTACCGACTGGGGCTTCACGCCGGAAGAAAAGGCGATCATCCTCGCCGAAGGCGCGCTGGTCGAGGAAACGCCGTACAGCGACCAGCCCTATGTCACGACGCGCGGCTTTTTCCAGTCGGGCGAGGCGAACCGGTTGCTCGGCGGCGAAATCCCGCTCACCTGCCCGGTGCGCCTGCTCCACGGCGAGGAGGATGGCGACGTTCCGCCCGAAATCAGCCTGCGCCTGTCCGCCGCGCTTAAGAGCGCGGATGTACAGGTCACGCTGGTCAAGGGCGGCGACCATCGCCTGTCGCGCGAGCGCGATATCGCGCTGCTCATCGACACCGTCGCGCGGCTTGCGGCGGGTTAATCCAGGGGACATACATGGCTCGCAGCGACTTCAAATTCCACGTCAAAAAGCGCGTCCGCTATGCGGAGATCGACGCGCAGGCGGTCGTGTTCAACAGCCGTTACCTTGAGTATTTCGACCTTGGCATCACCGAATATTGGCGCGCCGCCGGCGTCTATGATCGCTGGCCGCTGCGCGACAGCCCCGAGTTTCACGTCGCGCGCGCCGAGGTCGATTACAAGGCGCCGATCCTGCTTGACGAGGAGATCGACATTTGCGTTCGCGCATCGCGCGTCGGCCGGTCGTCGATGACCTTTCTGTTCGAGATCCATGGCGCGGACCAGGACGATCTGCGCGCGGCGGGGATGCTGATCAACGTCCATGTCGAGGAAGCGCAAGGCGCGACCGCGCCGGTGCCCGATGCATTCGTATCCTTGTTCGAAGCGTTTGAAGGCCGGGCGCTTCGTGCCTAATATGGCCGGATGACGAAATATCTTCACACGATGATCCGCGTTTCGGATCCGCAAGCCACCATCGACTTTTTCAAACTGATCGGGCTGGAGGAAGTCCGCCGCTTTGACAATGAGGCGGGCCGCTTCACATTGATCTTCCTGGCGGCGCCGGGACAGGCGGGCGTTGCCGAGGTCGAGCTGACCTATAATTGGCCGCCCGAGGATGGCAGCGCGTCCGAACAATATGGCGGCGGCCGCAATTTCGGGCACCTCGCCTACCGCGTCGACGACATTTATGCGACGTGCCAGCGGCTGATGGACGCGGGCGTCACGATCAACCGCCCGCCGCGCGACGGGCATATGGCTTTCGTGCGCTCGCCCGATGGCATTTCGATCGAGCTGCTCCAGGACGGCCATCTCGAACCCGCCGAACCCTGGGCATCGATGCCCAATACGGGAAGCTGGTAGCGGACCGCCGCGCGGGGAGCGAGACTTCCCGCGCGAGCTGTGGCAGAATGGCTTGCCAAGGTCCGCTGGCATCCGCTCCGTCTTGGGGATGCGAAAGCTGGAAAGGAGACGTGGTGGCTGCGCTTGAAATCCTCCGGATCCCGGTCCTCAGCGACAATTATGTCTGGCTGGTCCACGACCCCGCCAGCAAGGCAACGATGGTCGTCGATCCGGCCGTAGCGGATCCGGTGCTGGACGCGGCGAAGACCCGCGGCTGGACGATCACCGACATCTGGAACACCCACTGGCACCCCGACCACACGGGCGGCAATGCCGCGATCAAGGAAGCGACGGGCTGCACGATCACCGGTCCCGCGGCGGAATATGAACGCATCCCGACGCTCGACGTCCGGGTGACAGGCGGGGACGTGGTGCGATTCGGCAGCAAGCAGGCCGACGTCTGGGACGTGCCCGCGCACACGGCAGGCCACATCGCCTATCATTTCGCCGATGACGCCGCGATCTTTGTCGGCGACACGATGTTCGCTATGGGCTGCGGCCGTCTGTTCGAAGGGACGGCCGAGCAGATGTTCGCCAATATGCAGAAGTTCCGGTCGCTCGACGACGCAACACGCGTCTATTGCGCGCACGAATATACCTTGTCGAACGCGCGCTTCGCGATCGGCGTCGACCCCGATAATCATGCGCTGGCGGCGCGCCTCGCCGCGGTCGAGGCCGCGCGCGCGGCGGGCGAGGCCACCGTGCCGACAAGTATCGGCGAGGAACGCGCGACCAACCCCTTTTTCCGCGCGGCCGACGCCGACGAACTCGCGCGTATCCGTGCGCTCAAGGATGCGGCATGACGAGCGGGCAGCTTCAGCACCGGTTCATCGGCCACGGATATTATGAACGCTTGTCAGGAGCCGTGTCATGGCAAAGCTGAACGCGATCGTTGTCGCGCTGCTCGTTGCGGCGCCGCTGCTGGCGAGCTGCGCGCCCGCGGGATCGGGCGAACCCGGCGCCGCGGCGCTGACCCCCAAACAGGCCGAACGGCTCGACAAACAGCTTGCGGGCAAAGTCCCCGGCGCGCCGATGAGCTGCCTGCCCAACTATCGCAGCAACAGCACGATCCGCATTTCGGACAGCATCCTGCTTTACCGCGCCAGCGGTAATCTGGTTTATCGCAACGACCTGAAAGGCAGCTGCCCCGGCCTGGCGCGCGACAGCGACATCATGGTCGTGCGCCAGTTCGGTACATCGACCTGCGAAGGCGATTTTTTCCATCTGGTCGACCGGTCGAGCGGTATCCGCGGTCCAACCTGCGTTTTTGGCGAATTCGTCCCCTATCGCAAACCGGCGGGGGACGAAGGCTGATCCCATGGGACCAGCCGCAGGCGGGGACCGGTTTGCGCCGAGCACTTCGGGTCGCACCCCGCCTGCAACTGTAAAGCAAAGCCGACCGATCAGGCCTTGTACATCGCCGCGATCCTGTCGGCATAGGTTTCGCGCAGCACGTGGCGGCGGATCTTCATCGACGGCGTCATCTGTTCATTCTCGATCGTGAAGGCTTCGTCGGCGAGGTCGAACTTGCGGACCTTTTCGACGACAGAGAGCTGATCGTTGACGCGGTCGACCGCGGTGCGGAGCGCGGCGCGGAATTTCTCATGTTCGCGCAGCAATTTCAGTTCCTTGGGCAGCCCTTCCTTCTCCGCCCATTCGGCCGCCCATTCGGGATCGGGGACCAGAATGCCGACCAGATGCGGGCGCTTATCGCCATAGACCATCGCCTGCAGGATTTCGGGCTGGAGCGTCAGCATCCCTTCGACGCGCTGCGGCGACACATTGTCGCCCTTGTCGTTGACGATCAGATCCTTCTTGCGATCGGTGATGACGATGCGCCCCGCCTCGTCGATATGGCCGATGTCGCCCGTGTGGAGCCACGGCGCACCGTCAGGGTCGGCGGGATCGGCGATCAGCACGCGCTCGGTCTCGGCGGGGTTGCGCCAATAGCCTTTCATCACCAGTTCGCCGCGCACACAAATCTCGCCATCGTCGGCGATCCGCACTTCGGTGTTCATCAGCGGCGGGCCGACGGTATCCATCTTCAGCCCCGTCTTCGGCCGGTTGCAGCTGATCACCGGGCCCGACTCGGTCTGGCCATAGCCCTGGAGCAGCGTCAGGCCGATCGAGTGGAAGAATACGCCGATTTCGGGATTGAGCGGCGCGCCGCCCGATACCAGCGCTTTCAGCCGCCCGCCGAACCGCTTCTGGATTTTCGGGCGGAACAGGCGGTTGAGCAACAGGTCGACCGGACGGTCGAGCACGCCCATGCGGCGTTCATAGTCCTTTTCACCGACGCGCAGCGCCTGGTTCAGCATCCAGTTCGCGAGCCTGCCCTGCTTTTCGACCGACTTGATCATCCGCGCACGGATCACCTCGAACAGCCGCGGGACGACGACCATGATCGTCGGGCGCGTCTCCTCGATGTTCGAGACGAGCTTTTCCAGCCCTTCGCTGTAATAGATTTGCGCGCCGACCATGATCGGCAGGAACTGGCCGCCCGAATGTTCATAGGCGTGGCTGAGTGGCAGGAAGGAGAGAAAAACCTCTTCGTCGCCGATGCCGAAATCATTGACCAGCACCTCGGCCGCGCCCGCGGCATTGTGC
>JBGTUD010000205.1:0-5577 GCA_041939405.1 Sphingopyxis sp.
CGCTTTTCTTCGTCCTCGTCCGCCGCGGCGTGCGCGACGGGCTGGCGGCGCTCCGCCGCCGTTTCGGCAGAGTGACGGGCGGCGACAGCGCCGAGGCGACGGCATGATCGGGCTTCGCGCCTGTCTCGGCGCCGGTCTGTTGCTTCTCGGCGGCTGCTCGCTGGCGCCGAAAACGACGCTCCCCGCACCGCCGGTGCCGCCAAGCTGGCCCGTCGGCGACGCCTATCTGATCGCGAGCGAAGCGGCGCTGCCAGTTCTTTCGTATCAAAGCGTCTTCACCGACGCACGGCTGCAACGGCTGGTCGAGGCGGCGCTGGCCGGCAACCGCGACCTGCGCACCGCCTATGCCAATGTCGCCGCGGCGCGCGCGCAGGTGCGCGTCACCCGATCGGCGCAATTCCCCGAGCTCGGCGCCAGCGCCGGCGCAGGCTATTCGGACAGCGCGGGCAGCCGCGGCGTCGCCGATTTCTCGCTGCGCGGCGGCGTTACCGCGTTCGAGCTCGACCTGTTCGGCCGCCTCGCCAACGCGACCGAGGCCGAGCGCAACCGCGCGCTCGCGACCGAGGCGGCGGCGCGCACCGTGCGGCTCGCGCTGATCGCCGAGCTGGCGAATGCCTGGGCGGCCTATGGCGCCGACCGCGACCTGTTGACGATCGCCGAAGACACCGCCGCCAATGCGCGCGACAGTGTCAGGTTGACGCAGGCGCGGCTCGCCGGCGGCGTCGCGCCGCGCACCGACGTGCGCCAGGCCGAACAGATACTCGCGGCCGCCGAGGATGCGATCGCGCAGCAAAAGACCGCGCTCGCGCAGGATAAAAACCGCATCCGCCTGCTCGTCGGCGGCGATTTCGACGCCGCGCTGCTGCCCGCGAGCCTGTCCGACGTTACGCCGTCGATCGGGACGCTCCCCGCGGGCGTCAGCTCGAACATCCTGCTGCGCCGTCCCGATGTGATCGAGGCCGAATATGATCTGCGCGCCGCCAATGCCGACATCGGCGTGGCGCGCGCGCGGCTTTTCCCGTCGATCTCGCTCACCGGGCTGCTCGGTTTGGCGAGCGATGCGCTGTCCGGCCTGTTCGACAGCGGGTCGTTCGGCTGGTCGGCGGGGGGCAATGCCGCCGCGACGATCTTCGACGCGGGCGGGCGCCGCGCGGGGGTCGCGGTCAGCGAGGCGCAGCGCGACGCCGCGCTCGCGCGCTATGAAGGCGCGATCCAGACTGCGTTCCGCGAGGTCGCCGACGCGCTCGCGGTTCAGGGCACGATCGCCGAAAGGGTGCGCGCCGCGACAGCAAACAGCGACGCAGCCGCCGACACCGCGACGCTCACCGACGCGCGCTATCGGGGCGGCATCGACAGCTTCCTCGCCAGCCTCGACGCCCAGCGCAGCCTCTATGCCGCACGGCGGAGCGAGATTGCGACGCAGCTGCTGCTCGTGCAGACCCGGATCGCGCTGTTCCGCGCGCTCGGCGGCGACAGCAGCGCAGGACCCGCTGCACCCGCACCATCCTCTTCGTCACCCCGGAGTTGATCGGCGTTTATGCCGTTCGAACACATAGCTGTTCCCCGGCGAAAGCCGGGGTCCACTGCCGCGACCCCCGGATGGAGGCCCGATCGAGCCTGTCCTGAGCTTGTCGAAGGGTCCGGCATGACGATCGGGGACGATACGGACTCACCTTGACAAGCGCCCCCTCGCGCGCGCTAATAGAACATATCAGGAACAAATGATGCGCGAGTCGTCCCATCCTCTCGCCGGGCTGCGCCAACGCATCGCCCGGATCGCCGCCGATGGCGGCCTTACCAGCCGCCCGGCGGCGGGCTGGCTGACAAGCGGTCATGCGCCGTTCGATGCCGCGCTCGGCGGCGGGCTGATGACCGGGCGCACCCATGAATTTTTTGCCGCCGATGCGCTCGATGCGACCAGCGCCGCCGCCTTCGCCGCGCTCGTCGCGCTGCGCGTCGCGGGTCAGGCGCCGATAATCTGGCTGCGCACCGCCGAGGCGGGCCGGCGAGCGGGACATATCTATGCCCCCGGCATCGCCGAGCTCGGCGGCGATCCCGACCGCCTGCTCCTCGTCGAAACCCCCGACCCCAGGATGCTGCTCGCCTGTGCGAACGATGCGATTCGCTGCGCGGGATCGGCGGCGGTGATCGTCGAAAGCTGGGGGCGATTTCCGCTGCTCGACCTCACCGCAGGCCGCCGCCTCGCGCTCGGCGCGCGCGACGCGGGAACGACGCTGCTGATGCTGCGCCTGAACGCCGCGCCGGCGCCGAGCGTCGCCGAAACGCGCTGGAACGTCGCCGCCGCCGCGTCGCACGCGCTCGACGCCCATGCGCCAGGCGCCCCCGCCTTCGACCTTGAACTGCTGCGCTGGCGCGGCGGCCCTGCGGGGGCGCGCTGGCGACTGGACTGGAACCATGACGAACAAGCCTTTGGACCACCGGCCGGCGATGCGGCGCTATCTGGCGCTCTTCTTCCCCTTCCTGCCCGCCGAACGATGGCTGCGCACGGCGCCGCGGCCGCCTGATGCACCGCTCGTCTTTGCCGAAAAGCAGCGCGGCGCGATGCGGCTTGCCAGCGTCGATGCGGCAGCGCTGGCCGTCGGGCTGCGCCCCGGTATGCCGCTCGCCGATGCCCGCGCACAGGTCGGCGACCTGGTGGTCGTCGCGCACGATCCCGTGCTCGACCATGGCTGGCTCGACCGGCTCGCAGAGGGCTGCGCGCGCTACACCCCGCTCGTCGCGCTCGACGCGCCCGACGGGTTGATTCTCGACATCACCGGCGCCGACCATCTTCTGGGCGGCGAGGCGGGGGTGGTCGCCGACGCCGAACGCCGCTTCGCACGCCTCGGCATGACGCTCCGCCATGCGTTCGGCCCCACCGCCGACGCCGCGCGCGCGCTCGCGCGCTATCAGGCGCGTCCCGCTCCCGACGAAGCCAGCGCGATCCGCCGCCTGCCCGTCGCCGCGCTCGAACTCGATGCCGAGGCGACGACCGCGCTCGTGCGTGCGGGATTGAAGACGATCAGCGACCTCGCGAGTCGGCCGATGGCAAATCTCGCCGCGCGCTTCGGCGCCGACGCCGCGATGGCGCTGCGCCGCATATTGGGCGACGCGCCGAGCCCGCTCGACCCGCGTACAGCGCCGCCCCCGGTCGCCGCCGAACGCCGCTTCGCCGAACCTTTGGGCAGCACGGCGCACGCCGCCCGAATCCTGGCCGAACTCGTCGAGGAAGCGATCGCGGAGCTTGCCGAGCGCGGCCAGGGCGGGCGCCATTTCCGCGCGACCTTTTTTCGCAGCGACGGTCTTGCCCGCGGCATCGCGATCGAGACCGGCCACCCGACGCGCGACGCGGGGCTCGTCATGCGCCTCTTCGCCGAACGCCTGGACGGCCTCGCCGATCCGCTCGACCCCGGCTTCGGCTTCGACATGATCCGCCTCGCGGTGCCGCGCCTCGAAACGCTCGGCGCGAGCCAGCTGGGGCTCGAAGGCGGCGCGGTCAGGGACGCCGCGATCGACGAACTCGCCGACCGGCTCGCGACGCGGCTCGGGCGCGGGCGGGTACGGCGCCTTCGCCCCGCCGACACGCATATCCCCGAACAGGCGCAGCTCGAACTCCCCGCGATCGACGCGCCCGCACCGCTGCCGTGGCAGGCGGCCGATCCGGGCGAACCGCCGACGCGCCCCTTCCACCTTTTCGACCCGCCGCAGCCGATCGAAGTGATTGCCGAAGTCCCCGACGGCCCGCCACAGCGTTTCCGCTGGCGCCGCGCCTTCCACGCCGTGCGCCGCTACGAAGGCCCCGAACGCATCGCCGCCGAATGGTGGCGCCGCCGCGACAATGGCGGGCTGACGCGCGATTATTACCGCGTCGAGGATGCGCAGGGCCGCCGCTTCTGGCTCTTTCGCCACGGCCTGTATGACGAAAAACCCGACCCGCGCTGGTATATCCACGGGGTCTTTGCATGACCGATACGCCCGATCCCGGCCCCGAAACCGGCTTCGCCGAACTGGTCGCTGCGACCAATTACAGCTTTCTGCGCGGCGCCTCGCACCCCGCCGACATGGTTGCGGAAGCGCTGGCGCTCGGCATGAAAGGCATCGGCATCGCAGACCGGAACAGCGTGGCGGGGGTGGTGCGGGCGTGGGCTTTTTTGAAGGAACAGCAGGTCAAACAGCCCGAGATGGTGAAGAACTTCCGGCTCGTGGTCGGGGCAAGACTGGTCTTCGCCGACGGCACGCCCGACATCGTCGCCTATCCCGTCAATCGCCAAGGCTGGGGACGCCTGACGCGCCTTCTGTCGACCGGAAACCTGCGCGCGCAAAAGGGCGACTGCATTCTCCATCTCGAAGACCTGCTCGATCATTGCGACGATCTCCTCCTCGTCGCGATGGAAGGCAACGAGGAGTTACTCCGCACCCTCAAAAGCAAGCGATCGAAGTCGGTCTGGCTGGCGGCCACGATGCCGCAATCGGGCGCCGACGCGCGCCGGCTGGCCGAACTCCAATGCGTGTCGGCGGCGACCGGCGTTCCCCTGCTCGCGACCAACGACGCACTTTATGCAACCAAGAAGCAGCGCCCGCTTCACGATATCATCACCTGCATCCGCGAAGGCACGACGATCTCGAAAGCCGGCAAGCTGCTTCGCGCCAATGGCGAGCGTTATCTGAAAGCGCCCGCCGAGATGAAACGCCTGTTCGAGGGTTATCCGAAGGCAATCGAAGCAAGCACAAGGCTGCTCGGACGCATCGGCTTTCGCCTCGAAGACTTGCAATATGAATATCCGCACGAGCCGGTCCCGCCGGGATGGAAGCCCTTTCCCTATCTGCACCACTTGGTTAAAACCGCAGCCGAAGAGCGTTACAAAACGCCGCTCCCACCGAAAGTCCGCAAGCTGCTCGCCGACGAGCTCCGGCTGATCAAAAAGCGGCGCTACGTCTATTATTTCCTGACCGTCTACGATCTCGTCCGCTATGCCCGGTCACGACAGCCGCCGATCCTGTGTCAAGGCCGCGGATCGGCCGCCAATTCGATCGTCTGCTTTCTGCTTGGCGTGACGTCGGTCGATCCGATGAAGCATGATCTGCTCTTCTCACGCTTCGTGTCGGCCGAGCGCGACGAGCCCCCCGACATCGACGTCGACTTCGAACATGAACGGCGCGAAGAGGTCATCCAATATATCTACGACCGTTACACGCGCGATCGCGCAGCAATCGCCGCGACCGTCATCCATTACCGCCCGCGCAGCACGATTCGCGAAGTCGGCAAGGCACTCGGTCTCAGCGAGGATGTAACTGCCCGGCTCGCCGATACGAGTTGGGGTAGCTGGGGCGATGAAGTTCCGGTCGAGCGGCTCATCGAAGCTGGGCTCAATCCGCATAATGGCGAGATCGAACGGCTGCACCGTTTCGTCGGCGAATTGATCAAAGCGCCGCGCCATCTGTCACAGCATGTCGGGGGTTTCGTATTGACCGACGGACGGCTCGACGAACTCGTCCCGATTCACAACGCCGCGATGGAGGATCGGACCTTCATCGAATGGGACAAGGACGACAACGACGCACTGGGACTGATGAAGG
>JBGTUD010000206.1:0-5566 GCA_041939405.1 Sphingopyxis sp.
GGCCGCGCATCGACCCCGAATTGTCGATGAGCAGCGAGACGACCGTGTCGCGAAAATCGGTGTCGCGTTCGACCTTGTACGACAGCGACTGACCGGGCGAAACGATGACGCGCGCGAGCCGCGCGGCATCGAGCTGCCCTTCCTCCTGGTCGAAATCCCACGCGCGGTTCTGCTGCGCCATCAAGCGCCGCTGGAGGCGGTTCGCGAGCTTGGTTACAGCGCCCTGAAGATGCGTCATCTGCTGGTCGAGATAGGCGCGCAGGCGCGTGAGCTCGTCGGCATCGCAGAGCTCGATCGCGGCGATAATCTCGTCATGCTTTTCAGTGAAGCGCAGATAGTTGAAATCGGGAATGTCGCTCGGCAGGCGGTTGGGGCGGACGGGGAGCATGCCCTCATCGCCTTCGCCGCCCATTTCGGGCTCGCCGTCGGCCTCCATTTCCTGTGCGTCGGGGTCGCTGTCGCCATCGTCGGCCTGATCGCCCGCCATTTCGGCGCGGGCGTCGACCTGGCTTTCGCCCGCGCCGCCGTCTTCGCTTTCCTGCTCTTCCTGGCTCTCTTCGGCTTCGGTCTCGTCCTGCTCGCCGCCGTCCTCGCTGCCTTCCTCCAGCGGCTCGTCGCTCTGGATGAGGTCGAGGTGGCGGAGCGCGAGCTTCGCGGTCTCAGCAAAGGCGGCCTGATCGTCGAGCAGCAGCGACAGCGCGGTGAGGTCGCCGCCCGCTTCCTTGGTGATCCACTCGCGCACCAAGGATAGCCCGGTTTCGGTCCCCTGCGGTGCCCGTTCGCCGGTCAGCGCTTCGCGCAGCATCAGTTCGAGCGCGCTCGACATCGGCACATCGTCGCGGCCCTGCGCGCGGCTGATCGGGTCCGACCGCATTCGCATCGCAAGGCTGGCAGCAAGGTTACTGCGCATTCCGCGCATATGCCGCGCGCCCAGCGCTTCGACCCTCGCGCGTTCCATAGCGTCGAACGCGGCGGCGGCAACCGGTTCGGTCGGGCGCGCCGCGGCGTGCAATTTCTCGCTGTGATGCTTCATGCGCAGCGCATAGGAATCGGCAAAGCCGCGCGCTTCGGCGACCTGATCGGCGGGCAGGGTGCGCGACGGCGTCGGAACCTTGATCGCCTTGCCGACCTGCGCCGGCGCGTCGGCGGTGAAGCCGACCTCGACCTCGGCATCGCGCGTCACGGCCCGCGCAACGCTCGACAGCGCGGCCTTGAAATCGTCGAGGGGGGATTGGGCGGACATTGCGATTCGGCTCTAACCAGCTTTTCGAAATGAAGAAAGGGCTACTCCAATCGTCACTCCGGACTTGATCCGGGTGACGAAAGGGGGAGTGAATGGGGTGATAGCTAAGTTCGCTTGACCCCGCGCCATCGCGGGCGCATCCGCCGCATATGTCCTCCCCCGCACTCTCCCCCATGAAGCGGCCGTGGATCGTCATCGCCTGCGCCGCGTTCATCGTCACGCTGGCGATGGGCGTACGCCAGTCGTTCGGCCTGTTCCTCCCGCAGATGAGCGTCGATATCGGGATCAGCCGTTCCGATTTCGGCCTCGCCATGGCGCTCCAGAATCTCTTGTTCGGGCTGGCCCAGCCCTTCGTCGGCGCGCTCGCCGACAAATATGGCGCCGGGCGCGTCGTCCTGTTCGGCGCGCTCCTCTATGCGCTTGGCCTCATCGGCGCGGCCTTTGCGACCGATGCGATCGGGCTGCACATCAGCTTCGGCATTTTTATCGGCATGGCGCAATCGGCGACGACCTTTGTGGTCGTGCTCGGCGCCGTCGGGCGTGTCGTCAGTCCGGAAAAGCGCAGCGGCGCCTTCGGCATCGTGACCGCCGGGGGGTCGTTGGGACAGTTCCTGGTCGTGCCCTTCGCATCGATGCTGCTCGGCGATGTCGGTTATCATCAGACATTGTGGATCATGGCGGGCCTTGTGGCCCTGTGCGGTCTGCTCGCGATCGGCGTCGCGGGACGGCCCGATGGCGGCGCGGCGCTGGCGGTCGAGGAACAGAGCGCGCGCGAGGCGCTCCGCGAAGCCGCGGTGCATCGCGGTTACTGGCTGCTCAACGCCGGCTTCTTCGTCTGCGGCTTCCACATCGCCTTCATCGCGACGCATTTGCCCGCCTATCTCGATGACAAGGGGCTGGGGATCGAAATCGGGGCACAGGTGCTGGCGCTCGTCGGGCTGTTCAATATCCTCGGTTCCTATGTGTTCGGCCGCGCGGGCGATGTCATGCGCCAGAAATATGTGCTGTCGGCGCTCTATACTGCACGCTCGGCGGTCATCGCGCTCTTCCTCTTCCTGCCGCTCACCCACGCAAGCGCGCTCGTCTTTGCCGGGGCGATGGGCTTTCTCTGGCTCGGCACCGTGCCGCTCACCAGCGGGATCGTCGGGCGCATCTTCGGCGTGCGCTATCTTTCGATGCTCTATGGCATCGTCTTCCTCAGCCACCAGGTCGGCAGCTTTTTCGGCGCGTGGATGGCGGGGCTGATCTTCGACGCGACCGGCAGCTATAATATCGCTTGGGGTTTTGCGATCGCGCTCGGGCTGTTCGCGGGACTCGTCCACCTGCCGATTACCGACGCGCCGGTCCGGCGGTTGCAGACGGCATGAAGCTTCGGCGCACCGACTGGGCCGCGCTCGCGCTTTTCCTGGCCGTCGCCGTCGGCGGGCTGTGGCTCTGGCGGGGCGAGGGACCGGTGGTCTGGCTCACCGATTTCGCCATCATGTGCGGCTTTATCTGACGCCGCGGATCAGGCTTCCGGATCGACGCCACCGGGCGTCCGGCCGCAAACCCGGTCGTCGTCGGGTTTGGGATCGGCGGGGTCGGCGACCAGACGAAAGACGTGCGAGAGGTGGGTCGCCACCCGCTCGGGCCGCTGATGCCGGTTCGCGATGACGTCGATGAAGTCGCGGCACGCGGGCGCGCTGCGCAGGAAATTGCTGTGGCCCGTTGATCCGCGCGAAACGTCGGTCGTGTCGATCACCGTCAGCCCCGGAATGGCGATGGGGTAACAGCGCTCGGGCAGCCCCTTTTCCTTCAGCTGCGCCGCCTCGAACGGGTTGAAGCAATAGGGGGAGCCCAATCGCGGATAGCCGTGCACCGCACGCGATACCGCCAGCGCCCGGTCGTTTAGCGAGGCATAGACGGTGATGCGGCGGCCCAGCGCAATCCGCTCGGGCGCCAGCACATCGCCCGCAATATCGCGCTCGAACGTCTCGCGGTCGATGTCGGGCGAGGCGAGGATGATGTTCGAAATATTGCCCGTGCGGTCGGCGCGGCGCGACAGGCGATCGGTTGCCGCAATGGCGGGAAGCGCCAGCCGCGCGCCAAGCGAATGCGCGACGACGACGATTTCCTTCACCCAGGGCTTGTCGCTGAGGTCGCGCAGGAAATCGCGAAAATTGCGCACGTCGTGATACATGTTGGTTTCGTCGACGGCATATTTCAGCACCTCGCCCTGCGAGGGCCAGCTATATTCGATCACCGGGCCGTCAAAGCCCGTCATCCGCGCCATTTGCGCGGCATCCTTCGACGTCGTTTCAAAGGTTTCGCGATAGCCGTGGACGTACAGCAGCACGCGCCCCTGCCGCCGGTCGGTCTCGGCCTGCAACGCCTGCCACCAGTCGGCTTCATTCTGCAGCGCCAACGGCGTGCGGAACTTCGTCTTGCCGCCCACCTCCATATCGCGCGGGGCTGCAAAGCGGCCATGGCGTACCCGATCGCCGCGATGGACGAGCAGGCGGACGTCGGCGCTGCGGCAATCGGGCAGGCGGCTGGTCACGAAAAACAGCGGCAGCGCCTCGCCATCGACCGGCGTGCCCGGCGGCGGCGCGCAGCGCGGATCGGCGACATAATCGGCGTGGCGTACCTCGCCATATTTGACCGGCGTGATGCAGCCCGACAGAAAAAGGGCGGCGCCCAGCGCTGACAAGGTGCGAGGCAGCAAAAGAGGAAAAGCGCGCGATCGGAAGAGCGACATGGCGCGATGCTGGCAGACGTTCGGGGGCAAGGAAAGGTAAAACAGCATCGAGGCCATAGTGTATTGATTACATAATACACATTGATATAGTCGGCTGATTTCTGGCGCTTGGCGCCGCTGAGGGGAATTTGCCGATGACCTTGTCTTCCGCGCTTGCGCTCGCCCTTGCGGCGGCTTCGACCCTTCCTGCATCCACCCCGGCGGCCGCGCCCCCCTATGTGCCCAGCTTCGACCCCAGCGCGCTCAAGGACAATGTCGGCGGCCCGCCGGGCGAGGTGCTGGTGCTCGGCACCCCGCATCTGTCGAGCTTCCCCAAGGATTTTCAAGCGAAGAGCCTCGATCCGCTGCTCGATCGCCTCGCGGCATGGCGGCCGCAGATGATCGCGATAGAGGCTGTGTCGGGGCCGCAATGCGAAATGCTGCTGCGCTATGCGGCGGTCTATCCCGACGTTCACAAAAGCTATTGCTGGAACCCGGAACCCGCGCGCGCGGCGACCGGGCTCGACGTGCCCGCCGCGACGGCAGAGGCGGAAAAGCTGCTCGCCAGCTGGCCGGAAATTCCTGCTGCCGCTGACCGCCGCCGCCTTGCCGCAGTATTTCTGGCGGGGGGCGAACAGGCATCGGCGCTCGTCCAATGGCTGCAACTGCCGGTGGCCGAACGCCGTGCAGGCGAGGGGCTCAGCGACCCGCTGGTCGAACGGTTGAACAGGCTCGCGGGCTGGCGGAACGAAAATTATCTGATCGCCGCCGCGCTCGCCGCGCGCCTGGGGCTCCAGCGCGTCCATGCGGTCGACGATCACAGCGCCGACTTTTCGTCCGAATCGCCAGAGGATCAGGCCGCATACGGCGCGGCGGTGCAGCGCGCATGGGATAATCCCGCGACCCAAAAGCGCAAGGCGATCGACGATGAACTGATGAAGCGGCTCGATGGCGAAGGCGTGCTCGCCATCTACCGCGCATATAATGGCGCGGAATCGATGCGGCTCACCTTCGAAAGCGATTTCGGCGCGGCGGTCGCGGACGTTTCACCCAAATATTATGCGCGGCGCTATTCGGGCTGGTGGGAAACGCGCAATTTGCGGATGGTCGCCAACATCCGCCGCGCAATGGCGCGTCAGCCCGGCACCCGCATGCTCGCCATCGTCGGCGCCTCGCACAAGGGCTATTACGAAGCTTATCTGCACATGATGCACGACATCCGGCCGGTCGATGCGCAGCCGGTACTGAAATAAGGGGCGCCGCCGCCGCTTATTTGCTGACGACGCCTTCGGGCAAATCTTCACCGAACACGCGCTGATAATATTCGGCGACGATCATGCGTTCGGCCTCGTCGCACTTGTTCAGGAACGACAGGCGAAAGGCAAAGCCCAGGCTGTTGAAAATCGCGGCATTCTGCGCCCAGCTGATCACCGTGCGCGGGCTCATCACGGTCGAAATGTCGCCGTTGATAAAGCCCTGGCGGGTCAGGTCGGCGACCTTGACCATATTGGCGACCGTCGTGTCGTCGGTGCCCGGCACCTTGGCCAGGATGATCGCGCTTTCGGTCGCGGCGGGCAGATAGTTCAGCGTGACGACGATGTTCCACC
>JBGTUD010000207.1:0-5535 GCA_041939405.1 Sphingopyxis sp.
AGGCGATGCAATGAAATTCGTCGCCCCTGTTGCGCACTCTCTCGGATACTCCATCGAAGACGGCCGGGATAAGGGCCGCGTCGCTCACCAGCGTCGACGCCGATTTTGCCGATACGCGCCAGGCGTATCGCGACGGGCAGCTCGACCTCCTCTACATCGCGCCCGAGCGCGCGACGGGGGAGGGGTTTCGCTCGCTGATGGAAGCGCGCGCGCCTGCGCTGTTCGCGATCGACGAAGCGCATTGCGTTTCCGAATGGGGGCATGATTTCCGCCCCGACTATCGCCTGCTCCGCCCGCTGCTCGACGCCTTTCCGGACGTGCCGCGGCTGGCACTGACCGCGACCGCCGACAAGCACACGCGCGAGGATATTCTTCTCCAGCTCGGCATTCCGGCCGAGGGGCTGGTGCTCGCGGGCTTCGACCGGCCGAACATCCGTTACCGGGTGACGCCGCGGGTGAGCCCGGCGAAGCAACTCGCCGATTTCATCGCCGCCAATCCGGGGCCGGGGATCGTCTATTGCCCGACGCGCGACGGGACCGAGCGGATGGCGGACCGGCTTGCCGCGGCGACGGGGCGCAGCGTCGCCGCCTATCACGCCGGGCTCGACCCCGAACGGCGCGCGGCGGTGCAGCATGATTTTGTGGCGTCGGAGGACGGGATCGTCACCGCCACCGTCGCCTTCGGCATGGGAATCGACAAGCCCGACGTGCGCTTTGTCGCACATGCCGGGCTGCCGAAGTCGATCGAAAGCTATTATCAGGAAACCGGCCGCGCGGGGCGCGACGGCGACCCGGCCGAGGCGTTGATGCTGTGGGGCGCCGACGATTTCGCGCGCGCGCGCGTCCGCCTGTCCGAACTGCCCGCGGCGCGCGTGGCGGGCGAACGGGCGCGATTGAACGCGCTCGCCGCGCTGGTCGAGACGGTGGAGTGCCGCCGCGCGCTGCTGCTCCGCCATTTCGGCGAAGATCCGCCCGAACGCTGCGGCAATTGCGACACCTGCCTCGATCCGCCGAAACAGGTCGATGCAACCGTGCTCGCGCAGAAGCTGATGAGCGCGGTCTATCGCACCGGGCAGAGTTTCGGCGCGGGGCATGTCGAAGCGGTGCTGACGGGCCGGACCGACGCGCGGATCGCCAGCCGGGGGCACGACAAGCTGTCGGTATTCGGGATTGTCGCGGGCGAGGAGGCGCGGCTCATCAAACCGCTGGTGCGCACGCTCGTCGCGCGCGAAGCCTTGCAGGCGACCGAGCATGGGGGGCTGATGTTCGGTCCCGCGGGCCGCGCGGTGATGAAGGGCGAGGCGCCGGTGCTGATCGCGGAGCCGCCGACGAAGCGAACGCAGCGGGCCTCGCGGGGGGATCGCGCGGCGGCGAATCCGGTGGGCGACCCGTTGTTCGATGCGCTGCGCGGCGTCCGGCGCGACCTCGCCGCCGAAGCGGGGGTTCCGCCCTATGTCGTTTTCCACGACGCCGTGCTGCGCGCGATGGCGAGCGAGCGCCCCGCGACGCGCAGCGACCTCGCTGCGATTCCGGGGGTCGGGGCGAAAAAGCTGGAAGCGTGGGGCGACGCCTTTCTGAATGTGATCCGGCAATTCTGACCGGATGTTTTCGGCCGGCGACCCGCTTCTTAGAGCATATATTTCATACGGATCGACTGGCGCACGTCGCCCGCGACCACGAAACTCGCCGCTTTGAAGCTCGGCGGGCCGACGGTGATCGCGGGGTTGCGCGAAAAGCCGAAGCCTTCTTTTGGCAGGAAGATGGCCTTGTCCATCTTGTTGTTGCCATTCTCGTCATGGACGACCGCGATGGCATAGGTGCCCGCCGCGGGCGCGTGGATCGCGAAATCGACTGCGTCGGCGGCCTTGACCGCCATGCGCACCGACGCCTTGTCCTTGCTGCAATCGGGAAAGGCGCTGGCCCTGGTCGTCAGGCAGACGAGCAACTGGCCCTTGGCGCTGCGCAGCCCGGTAACGCTGACCTCAACCGTCGGCGGCGGCGGGGCGTTCGCCGAAAGGATGCTCAGCATCAAAGCGGCCAAGCCCGATGTCCGTGCCGCACGCGCGATCCCAGAAACGGAAATAAAGTCCATAATTCCCCCGGTAGGCGGCGTGATGCGCCTGATGGTGCGTCGCGGTTATCAGCCAGCGTCCGGCCGGTCCATGAACAAGCGCGCGCGGGAACATCTCCCACCCCATATGATTGCCGACCCCCATGATCGTCATGATCGCCAGAACAAGTCCCAGCACCGCGATATGGACGGGGATGAGAAAGACGAGCGCCGGAATGACGACCGCGCCCGTGACCGCCTCGACCGGGTGGAAACTCATCGCCGCCCATGCGGTCGGCGGGCGGCTCGCATGATGGACCGCGTGCGCGAGGCGAAAGAGCCGCGGGCGGTGCATCCAGCGGTGCGTCCAGTAAAACCATGTGTCGTGAAGCAGCAGGTAGAGGAGCAGGCTGACGGGCAGATACCAGAGCGGAAAGGCGTCAACATCGGTATAGATGCGCGTCCATCCATGCGTCTGCCACCCCCAGGCGACCACCCCTGCGGGAATGCCGTAAATGCCGGCGCTTGCGAGGCTCCAGCCGATCTCGCGGCGCATCTGCGGTTCGAGACCGCGATAGAGGCCGGGGTGCCTGATTCGCGTGGCAAAGGCGAAAACGCCGCTGGCGATCAGATAGCGCACGGCGACGATCGCGGTCATCGCAAGCGCGGACAAAAGGATCGCCCAGCCGGTCATGGGCAAAGGCTAGCCGTTCGGCGGCGCGTTGCAATGGCTTTGCAAGGGGCGCGATGCCCGGCTAGGGCTGAGCCATGGTGGGGCAGAATGATGATCGATGCGACATCGCGATCGTCGGCGGCGGGCTCGCCGGCGGGCTTGCGGCGCTTTCCCTTTCAGCCAGGCGCCCCGATCTCGACGTCCGGCTGATCGAACCGGGTCCGGTCGGCGGCAATCATATCTGGTCCTTTTTCGACAGCGACATTGCGAAGGCGGATCGCTGGCTCGTCGCGCCGCTCGTGCGCCATCACTGGCCGCGTTACGATGTGCGCTTTCCCACGCACGAGCGCACGCTGCGCATGGGATATAAAAGCATCCCCGGCGAGGCGCTGGCCGAAGCGGTCGCGGCGGCGCTGCCCGACGGCCGCATCGTCGCCGATCGCGCGAAGCATGTGGCGCCCGATCATCTGCTGTTCGCGCGCGGCGGGCGCCTTTCCGCCAGGCATGTCATCGATGCGCGCGGTGCGGGGAAGTTTCCGACACTGGACTGCGGCTGGCAGAAATTCGCCGGGCAGGCGCTGACGATCGCGGGCGGGCACGGGGTCGAACATCCGGTGGTGATGGACGCGCGCGTCGAGCAGCTGGACGGTTATCGCTTTGTCTACCTCCTCCCTTTCGACGCCGAGACGCTGTTCGTTGAGGACACCTATTACAGCAATGACGCCGACCTCGACGAGGCGTTGGTGCGCGAGAGGATCGCCGCCTATGCCGCGGCCAAGGGGTGGACGGTGACGGCGACGAGCCGCGAGGAAAGCGGCGTGCTGCCGGTGGTGATCGCCGGCGAATTCGACCGGCTGTGGCCGGCGTCCGATCGCACCGCGCGCATCGGCACGCGCGCGGGGATGTTTCACGCGACGACGGGCTATTCGCTGCCGCATGCGGTGCGCACCGCCGCGGCATTGCCTGCGCTGGCGGGGCGCGCCGACCTGCCCGAACAGCTGCGCGCGCGCGCCGCGGCGTCGTGGCGCCGCCAGCGCTTTTACCGGATGCTCGGCGCGATGCTGTTCCGCGCCGCCGATCCCGACGCGCGCTATCGCATCTTCGAGCGTTTCTACCGCCTCTCGCCGCGGCTCATCGCGCGCTTCTACGCCGGGCGCTCCTCCGCGGCCGACCGGCTGCGCCTGCTCGCGGGCAAGCCGCCGGTGCCCGTCGGCCGCGCGCTCGCCGCGCTCGCCAGGCTCGATTGGCGGTGAGCCGCCGCGCGATCGTCATCGGCGCGGGGTTCGGGGGCCTGGCGCTCGCGATCCGGCTGCAATCGGCGGGGATCGCGACAACAATCGTCGAGGCGCGCGACCAGCCCGGCGGGCGCGCCTATCACTGGCAGAGGGACGGTTTCACTTTCGACGCCGGGCCGACCGTCATCACCGACCCGCCGTGCCTTGCCGAACTGTGGGCGCTGAGCGGGCAGGATATGTCGGCGGATGTCGAACTGATGCCCGTCAGCCCCTTTTACCGGCTCGACTGGCCGGACGGGTCGACCTTCGACTATTCGAACGACGAGGCGGCGCTTCACGCCGAAATCGCGCGGCTGAACCCTGCCGATGTCGCGGGATATGAGCGTTTCCTCGATTATTCGAAGGGCGTTTACGAACAGGGCTATGTCAAGCTCGGCGCGACGGCCTTCCTCGATTTCTCCACCATGATCAAGGCCGCGCCCGCGCTGATGAAATATCAGGCGTGGCGCAGCGTCTACGGAGTCGTCTCCTCCTATGTCGAGGACGAAAGGCTGCGGCAGGCGCTGTCGTTCCACACTTTGCTCGTCGGCGGCAATCCGATGACGACGAGCGCCATCTATGCACTCATTCACACGATCGAGAAGGATGGCGGCGTGTGGTTCGCGCGCGGCGGCACCAACCGGCTGGTCGCGGCACTGGTGCGATTGTTCGAGCGGCTGGGCGGCACGCTGCGGCTCGGCGATGCGGTGACGGAGATTCATACGGCGGGCGACCGCGCCACCGGCGTCACCACCGCGAGCGGCTGGCAGGGCGAGGCCGACATGGTCGCGTGCAACGGCGACCTGATGCACAGCTACAAGGATTTGCTCGCCGGGCATCGGCGCGGGCCGAAAGTCGCGCGCCGCCTCACGCGCAAGCGCTGGTCGCCGTCGCTGTTCGTCGTCCATTTCGGTGCGAAGGGCGACTATCCCGATGTCGCGCATCACAGCATCTTGTTCGGCCCGCGCTACAAGGGGTTGCTCGACGACATCTATAAGAATGGCGTCGTGCCGGACGATTTCTCGCTCTATCTCCACCATCCGAGCATCACCGATCCCGGCATGGCGCCGCCCGGCCATTCGACCTTCTACGCGCTCGCCCCCGTCGCGCATCTCGGCAAGGCAGCGGCCGACTGGGACGGCGATTTCGGCGCGCGCTTTGCCGATGCGATCGTCGAAGAGGTCGAGCGGCGCGTCGCCCCCGATCTCAGCGCCAATATCGTCACGCGCTTTCACTATACCCCGGCCGATTTCGGCCGCGACCTGTCGGCGCATCTTGGCAGCGCGTTCAGCCTCGAACCCCTGCTGTGGCAGTCGGCCTGGTTTCGCGCGCACAATCGCGATGACGTGATTTCCAACCTTTACTTCGTCGGAGCGGGGACGCATCCGGGCGCCGGGATTCCGGGCGTGGTCGGCAGCGCCAAGGCGACGGCTGCGCTAATGCTCGAATCCCACATCCCTTCGCCCTGAGCTTGTCGAAGGGCCGTTCTTCCTTCAAAGGCGGCAAGAGAAGGACGGGGCTTCGACAAGCTCAGCCCG
>JBGTUD010000208.1:0-5532 GCA_041939405.1 Sphingopyxis sp.
TGGCCCTCGCCGACGGTGAGCAGGCCGTTGATCGCGCGCACGCCCATGTTGAGCGCACGGGTGACGCGGCCGCGGCGGAGCGGGTTGACCTTGCGCCCGGCGAGCGGCCACTGGAACTGCGACTTGACCGGCGGGCGCCCGTCGAGCGGATTGCCCTGTGCGTCCATGATGCGGCCGAGCAGCGTTTTGCCGACGGGCACCATCGACGAGGCGCCATGCGGTTCGACGGGCGCGCCGGTGACGAGCGGCTTGTTCGTGTCGAAGGGGAGGACCAGGCTGCGGTGACCGCGAAAGCCGACGACTTCGCCATAGACATAATCATTGTCGGCCGAGCGAATGCGGACATTGCTGCCGAGCGGCTGGGGAAAGCCCGACACTTCGAGCATGATGCCTTCGTGCGCGACGAGCGTTCCGATACGCCGCGGGCTGGCATCGGCCAGGTCGATGCCGCCGAGCAGCTGCTGCGCCGAAAGGGCGAGGCGGCGGGTCATGCAGGCGCTCCTTCGCCCAGCGCGGCACGCAGTTCGTCGAGATAGACGGCGCGGCCATGTTCGATCCAGCCGGTCGAGGTTTCGAGGCGGACGGTGCCGCGCGCCATCGCGGGATCGCTTTCGATCGCCAGCGCCAGCGGACAGTTGGCGAGCAGCACGGCATCGTCGGGGTGGACCCACAGGGTGCGCGCCTTGTCGGCGTCGGCGACCATCGCGGCGGCGGTTTCGGCCTGCGCCCGCAGCCAGTCGGCGTCGATCGGCGCGGCCTCGACGATCTGGCGGACGAGGCGTTCGACGGTGGTGGCGATCAATTGCGCCAGCTCTTCGCTCGGTTCGTCCTGCAACGCCTCGGCGCCGGCGAGCAGCGCGAGCAGCTGGTGCCGCTCGGCGGTGAAGGCGGCTTCGGCGAGGCGCTGGCCTTCGGCGAGGCCGCGGGCAAAGGGATCGTCCTCGCTCACCTCGGTGAGCGGTTCCTGCACCGGCGGCGGTGCCTCGCCCGCGGGGACGAGCGACAGCGGACGAAAGCCGCTGCGCTGCGCCATCGCCTCTGCCAGATTGACGGGCGCGAAACCTGCCGGGGCCAGGTCAGACATAATCGTCGCCCCCGCCCGCGATCATGATCTCGCCGTTCGCGGCCATCTGGCGCACGATCTGCATCACGCTCTTCTGCGCATCGTCGACGTCGGCGCGCTTCACCATCGTCATTTCCGCCATTTCGTCGCGGATCGTTTCGGCGGCGCGCTGCGACATGGTGGCAAGGCACATGTCGACCATGTCGTCCTCGGCGCCCTTGAGCGCGATCGCGAGCTGCGCGGCGTCGACCGAACGCAGGACGCTGCTGAGGCTCTTTTTGTCGAGATCGCGCAGATTTTCGAAGATGAACATCTCTTCCTCGATCGTCTGCGCGAGAATGCGGTCGTGCTTCTTGAGCGCGCGGATCGTGCGCTCGCTGAGCTGCTTCGGCATCTTTTTCATGATCTTGGCGACGTCGCTCGGCCCGCCGATCGCCTGCTTGGCGACACGTTGGCCATCGACATTGGCGCTCGCGAGCACCGCTTCCAGATCCTCGATCGCCGCGGCGGGAACGGCGGTCAGCATCGCGGCACGCAGCACCAGATCGGCCTGCAACACTTCGTCGAGCGTTTCGATCGCGCGCGCGGCGACATCGGGGACGAGCACCGAGAGGATCAGCGCGCCGACCTGCGGATGCTCGCTGGCGAGCAGCGCGCTGATCGCGTCGACGTCCATCCAACGCAGCATTTCGAGCGACGCGGCGCTGCGCTGCGGCGCGACGGCGGCGAGGATATTGTCGGCGCGGACATTGCCGACCGCTTGCGTCACGACCGTGCGGATGCGCGTGTCGGCGCCGATCGCGAGCGCGCTGACGTCGCGGCTGCGCGTCACGAACTGGTCGAGCGCCTGTCCGATTTCCTGCTCGCTGGCGTTCGCGGTGTCGAACATCGCTTTCGCGAGTTGGCGCACTTCCTCGGGACCGAGGTGCTTCAGGATCGTCGCCGCTTCGCTTTCGTCGAGCAGCATCAAAAGGATGGCGGCGGCCGCCGATCCGTCGATTGCCGACTTGGCGGGGGCGCTGTCGAGTTCGGCGGCGTCAGGCACGGGCGCCCTCCTGCATCAGGTGGCGCACGACGAGCGCGGCGCGCGCCGAATCCTGGCGGACAAAGGCGCGGACGAGGTTGGCGCGCGCTTCATAGCTCGGCGCCGCCTCGATCATCTCGAGCGTGATTTCACGGCTGTTCGCGCCGCTGGCGAGCGCCGGGCGCTCGGTCGCGGCAAGCAGACTGTCTTCGAGCGCCTGAGTCTGTTCGGCGCGGCGCGCGGCGCGGTCCTTGGCGGCGCGGATCATCGGGCGTCCGATGAAGAGAAAGGCGAGCAGCGCGGCGAGGATCGCCCCGACCTGCTTGACGAGCGGCAGGAACCATCCCTGATCGTAAAAGGCGGGCGCCGTTTCCTCGACTGCGACAAAGGGACGCTGGTTGATCGCGACAAGATCGCCGCGCGCCGCGTCGAAGCCGATCGCGCCTTTGACCAGCGCGTCGATCTTGGTGAGATCGGCCTGCGTCAGCGCCTTTTTGCCCTGATTGAGCGCGACGGCGACCGACACGCGGCGCAGCTTGCCCTGCGGCTGGTGCGTCACCGAAATCTCGCGCCCGACTTCATAGGCGCGCGCGGCATTTTCATTGCTTTCGGTGCCGGGTACCGGTGCCTCGGCGGGGGCGGGCTGCGGGCCGTTCGCGGTGATCGTCGTCGCCTGCGGCGGCTGGTTTGCGAGCGCGCCGGGGATGCCGACCGCGGGGGCATTGGCGGTGGTGCCGCTGACCGACCGGGTGATCCGCTCGCTGGTCAGTGCACGGTCGTTCTCGGGGAAGCTTTCGCGCGTCGCCTGGCTTTCGGACATGTCGACGTCGGCATGGACCTCGACCGTATAATTGCCCGCGCCGAACATCGGGCCGAGCAAAGTGTCGAGCGCGCGGCGGAAACGGTCCTCGACCTGCAATTGCAGCTGAAACGCCTTCATGTCGCTGCCGGTCGCGGTGTCGGACAAGAGCGCACCGCGCTGGTCGATCACCGACACCTGTTCGGCGTTCATGCCGGGCACCGACGAGGCGACGAGGAAACGGATCGCCTGTACCTGGCCGTCCGAAAGCGAGCGGCCGTTTTGCAGCGTCAGCATCACCGATGCCGTGGCGGGCTTGTCGTCGCGGACGAACAGGCTGGGTTCGGCGGCGGCGACGTGGACGCGCGCGCTTTTGACGGCGTCGATCGTTTCAATGGTGCGCGACAGATCGGCTTCGCGCGCCGAACGCAAAGCCTCGCCCTCGATCGCGCGGCTCGACCCCATGGGCAGCGATGCGATCAGGCTGTCGCCGCTCGGCGCCGCCTTGGGCAGGCCCTGTCCGGCGAGCGCGATGCGCGCCTGGTGCAACTTGTCGGCGTCGACGGTGAGCGCACCGGTTGAGGTGTCGATGCTGTGGCCGATGCCCTGCGCCTGGAGCGCCTCGGCCACCGCGGCCTTGTCGGCATCGTCGAGTCCCGCGAAAAGCTGCGCCTGCGGGGCAGCCTGCATGGTGAAATAGGCGAGCGCGGCGATGCCGATCGCCGAGGTCATGGCGATCGCGGGCAGCGCGCGCTGGACGGCGGGCTGGCGGACGAATTGCGAAAGCGGGGCAAGGCGGCCGCCGAGGACGGGGGCGGGCAGGCGGTTCGCGCCGCTGGAATCGATGGGGGTCAGGGTCTGTGCGTCGGCCATGGGTTACACCGGCATGTTCATGATGTCGCGATAGGCGGAGAGCAGCTTGTTGCGGACCTGCAAGGTGGTCTCGAAGCCGAGCGAGGCCTTTTGCCGCTCGATCATCACGCTGACGATGTCGTGCGTGTCACCGCGTTCATAAGCTTCGCTGAGCTCGCTCGCCTTCGCTTGCTGGGCGTTGACCTGCTGCAGCGCGCTGTTGATCGCGGCGCCGAAATCGGGAGTGCCCCCGGCGCCTTCGACTCCGGCCTCGCCGGTGCCCACCCCGCCGCGCCCGGCGGCGCGTTGCAGTGCCTGATTCTGATTGAGGATCGAACTGCGCATCTGCAGCAGCCGGCTCGGGTCAATCGTGCTCATTGCTTCTTCATCCGTCCTGATGCGCGGCGATGCGCCGCACGCACAAAGAAGGATGCAAAGCCCGTGCCAGAAAAGATAATAACTATATTTCAGTGATTTATTATGATCCTGGAGCCGCTCCAGGCCGCTTCCGGCATTTTTTTGACGGGGCGGGCTTAAGCCGCCTTTTCGCCTGCCGTTACAGTTTTCCGTGACCGCTCCTCGAGCCCTCACATCACGGGAATGGCCGTCGAGGCCGGAAAGGAACTAAGATGACCGTCATCAACACCAATGTGAGCGCGCTTCGCGCCCAGAATAACTCGCGTGTCGCAGGCCAAATGCAGTCGCAGGCGATGGAACGCCTGTCGAGCGGCAAGCGGATCAACGCCGCGAAGGACGACGCCGCCGGCCTCGCCATTGCGACCCGCATGGATGCCACCGCCCGCGGCCTGACCCAGGCGATCCGCAACGCCAACGATGGCATTTCGCTCGCCCAGACCGCCGATAGCGCGGCCGGCAGCATTTCGGACATCCTCGTCCGTATGCGCGAACTGGCCGTTCAGTCGGCCAACGGCACCAACGGCACCACCGACCGCGCTGCGCTCCAGACCGAAGTTGCCGCGCTGATCTCGCAGATCGGCGACGTTGCCACGCGCACCGAATTTAACGGCAACAAGCTGCTCAACGGCAGCGTCGCGACCGGCTTCGATATCCAGACCGGCACCGCTTCGGGCGACGTTGTGAACATCACGATTGCCGATATGCAGGCCGCAGCGCTGGGCGTCGGCACGCTCGATATTTCGACCGCGGCGGGTGCTTCGGGTGCGCTGGCAACGCTCGACACGGCGATCCAGACGGTCGCGACGCAGCGCGCCAACCTGGGTGCCCAGCAGAACCGTCTCACATCGGCCGTCGATAATTTGACATCGACCGTCACGAATCTGGCGGAATCGAAGTCGCGCATCGAAGACGCCGATTTCTCGGTCGAATCGACGAACCTCGCCGCCGCCGGCATCCTGGCGCAGGCATCGACCGCGATGCTCGCGCAGGCGAACCAGAGCTCGCAGGGCGTGATGAACCTGCTCCGCTAAGGCGGACGAACAAAATTCAGGCTATATTTGGTTGGTCCCTTAAATAGCCTGATCGGATGCCCCGGCCCCCACAGCCGGGGCATCTTCTTTTGTGTCGACCGCGCAGCGCCGTCGCGGCGTCCGGGTCTTTCGCCTCTACCTTGATGGCGGCATGGCCCGCCCGATACGCCAATATCTTCCAGGCGTAGACCATGAAAAAGGGCGGCCCCGCCAGGGACCGCCCTTGTTTCGTTCGCCTTGGCGTAAAGGCGTCAGGCTGCCTTGGGCAGCGCCGCCTTCGCCTGCGCGATGATCGCGGTGAACACGCCGCCTTCGTTCATCGCGAGGTCGGCCATGACCTTGCGGT
>JBGTUD010000209.1:0-5531 GCA_041939405.1 Sphingopyxis sp.
GTCTCGCGCATAACCTGATAAGCGACGCTCATCACCATCTCGGGTGTCATGATTACGCTCCTCGTCGCCCCGCGACGTTAAATCATATAAAAGCTCTCTGCCAACGAACCAATAATGAGCTGCCAGCCGTCAACCAATACAAAAAGCATGAGCCTAAATTGCAGCGAAATAGTGATCGGTGGAACCATCATCATCCCCAACGCCATTAGCGTACTGGCCACTACAAGGTCAATGATCAAAAAAGGGATAAAGATGGTAAAGCCAATTTGAAAGGCCGTCTTGAGCTCGCTGGTGACAAAGGCGGGAAGCAGGATCGAGAAGGGCACGTCCTTCGGGCTCGCATAGCTCGGCGCCTTGGCGATCTTGGCGAACATCATGAGGTCGGTCTTGCGGGTCTGCTTCATCATGAAACCGTGGAGCGCATCGCCCGAGCGCGTCACCGCTTCGCCGATGTCGATCTGTTCCTGGCCATAGGGTTCGACCGCGACGCGGTTCACCTCGCTGATCACCGGCTGCATCACGAACAGCGAGAGAAAGAGGCTGAGGCCCACCAGCACCTGGTTGGGCGGCGTTTGTTGCAGCCCGAGCGCGTGGCGCAGGATCGACAGCACGATGATGATGCGCGTGAAGCTGGTCATCATCAGGAGCAGCGACGGCAGCACCGTGAGCAGGCTCATCAAAACGAGGATCTGGAGCGACAGGCTGAGGGGCCGGCCGTCGCCGCCGATTTCGTTCACCGCGCGGCTGAGGCCGTCGGCCGCCTGCGCGAACGCCGGAGTCGCGGCGCAAAGCAGCCCCAGGGCGCTTAAGGCCGCAGCGCGGCGCAACCAGCGTGCGTCCAAAACACTCCGTTCGCCCTGAGCTTGTCGAAGGGCCGTTCTTCGCTTCGACGTCGAAAGAAAGAACGGCGCTTCGACAAGCTCAGCACAAACGGGTTTGGAAGAGCGCGCTGATTCAATGCGTAGCGCCTTAGTCGACATGGAAATCCCCCTGCGCGTCGTCGGCGATCCGCGTGATGCCATTGCGCGAGACAGCGACGAGGATGCGCTGGCCGGCGAACTCGACGACCGCGAGCTTCGATCCGGGGCCGAGCGGCAGCACGTCGACCATTTCGACCGCACGCGGCCGCGCAGCGCCGCCGCCGACGAGCGGGATGCCCGTCTGCACCCGCTTCCACAGCCACAGGCTGCCCCACGCCATCGCGCCGACGATCGGCAGCAGGATGAGGAGGCGGAGGATATATTCGAGCATCAGGCCCTCCGGTCGAGGCCTTCGAGGCCGCGCGCGGGCGCGACAACCTCGGCGACCTGGATGCCATAGCGGCCGTCGACGCTGACGATCTCGCCCTTCGCGATCAGCGTGCCATTGGCATAAATGTCGAGCAGGTCGGTCGCGGCGCGGTCGAGTTCGATCACGCTGCCTTCGCCGAGCGCGAGCAATTCGGACAGCGTCATCGACGTCGCACCGACCTCGACCGAGACGCGCAGCGAAACGCCCGCGAGCAGGTCGAAATTGGGCGCGGCGGCGATGCTTTTGTCGCGCCGGTCGGCGCGCGCCGCCTGGGGCGCGTCGGCAATGTCAGTCATGGTCGGGTCCTTTTTCGATATGGTCAATCAGGATGGCGGCATTGCCATTGGCTTCGCCGATACTGCCCAAGGCGAAGCGGCGCCCGGCGACGGTCACGGGCACATGGCGCGGCATCGACAGGGGGATGACGTCGCCCACCTCGAGCGCGAGCAGCTTGACGAGGCTGATTTCCGGCCGCGCGAGCACCGAGCGGACGGGCAGGCGCACGCTGCGCAGCGCCTTGTCGAGCGCGCCTGTCCATGCCGGGTCGGCGCCGCTGGCGGGCTGCATGTCGGGCAGCAGTTCATCGCTCGCGATGCTGCGCAAGGCCGCGACGGGATAGGCGCAGACGATCGTGCGTCCGTCGAGCGGCGCACCGCGCAGCGTGAAACGCTGAACGAACAATTCGTCGTCGGCGCGCACCGCGGCGAGCTTGGCCGGATCGCCGGTCACGCAGTCGAGTTCGGGTTCCAGTCGCAGCTTGTCGCGCCACGCGGCGGCAATCTGCATCCCGATGTCGCGGCCAAGGCGGGCGGCGAAACGCTCCTCGGCGTCGGTCAGCTCCTCGCGCTCGGCGGCGAGCTGGCCGCGGCCGCCGTAAAAAATGTCGACGAGCTGGAGGATGAGCGGGCGCGAGCCGGCGATGAGCAGCGGCCCCTTGAGCGGCGGGGCGTGATAGCGCCAGAAGATGGCCGGCGCCGCGGCGGCGCTCCATTCGGCGAAGCTCAGCTGTTCGGCGCCCGCGCGTTCGACCTGGATCGCCGGCGCGCCAAGCGCGCGAATGAGGTCGCGCAGGCTGCGCGCAAACTGGTTCGCGACGCCTTCGAGCGCCGGAAAGGCATAACTCGCGGCCGCGCGGCGCAGCAGGAGCGATTTCTTGCTGTCGGCGGGTTCGGCCGCGCGCGCGGCCGGGGCCTTCACGGCCTTTATGTTTTTGGCGCTGGCGGTCACTGAATCACCAGGCTCGTGAAATAAACATTGTCGATGCCCCCAAATCCTTCCTTTTCGCGCAGCACATCGTTGATCGCGGCCGTCAACTGACGCTGAAGCCGCTGTTTCCCCTGCGATGTGGAGAGCAAAGCCGGATCCTGTTCGGCGAGCACCATAAGCACGACCGAGCGGATCGGCACCGCCTGCCGTTTGATATTATTGATAACCTTGCCGTCGTAGAAGGTCGAAAGACTGATACCGATCTGAAGGAAGCCCGACCCGTCGGCAAGGTTCGTCGTGAAGCTGTCGGCGATCGGGTAATAGGTGATTTCATATTTGCGCGGATCGACCTTGAACCGGTCGTTCGGAACCGACACGGTGCCGACCTTCAGCGGCGCTTCCTTGTCGCCCTCCTCGGCCGCGGGTTCGGCCTCGCCCTGGCTGCGCAGAACCAGCTTCGGATAATGATCCTCGGGCTTCGCCGCTTCGGCCGACAGCGCGCCGAAATAGACGCCGGCGCCGGCGCCCGCGCCGATCAGCGCGACGGCAGCGACGCCGACGAACAGCAGCTTCTTGAACTTGCCCTTCTTCTTGGGTTCGGTTTCGGTCTTGTCCTTGGTCATCGCGGACCCCTTTCTGGTCAGGCGAAGCGGCCGCGGCGGTTCGCGGCGCGGTCTTCGCTATCGGTTTTTGGGCGGTCTTCGCCGCGTTCGGTGGCGGTTTCGATCAGGTGGGCGGGATCGGGCGGCGCGGCGCGACCCTGGCCCTGACCCGTCGACTGACGCCCGGTGTCGCCGGGCGTATGCGTCACTTCGGCGCCCGCGACGCGCACGCCCTGGTGGCGCAGTTCGTCGACAAGGCGGCCCTGCGCGGCGGTAACGATCGTCGCCGTCGCTTCATGCTGCGTCTCCATCTTCAGTGTCACGCCCTCGTCGCCCTGCCGCATCGCGACGTCGAGCCGGCCGAGGTGCCGCGGCATCAAACGGAAACTGATGTCGCCGCTGTCCGATTTGGTCGCGGCAATGTCGCGTGCCAGCTGGTCGATCCATGCCCCGTCGCTGTCCATGTCGAGCACGCGCTCGGCGATTGCGGCGGGCGCACCCGCAGCGACCGGTGCGGCGATGGCCAGTGCCGCGCTTTGGGTGAACCAAATGGTCATGGCGGGCGCGGCGCCCGCGTCACCGGTCTTGGCGACCGGTGCTTCGGGGAGCGGCGCGAGGGGTGGCAGCGCGGCAACGCGCGCACGCGGCGCCGGTGATGCGGCGGGTAGGGCTTCGGGCGGCGTTTCGGGAGTCGTCACGGCGGCTTTGGGCTGAACCAGCGCGCGCGCGGCCGGCTGAGCCTCTATCGCGGCGGGCTTGGCGGGCTTGGCGGGCGCGGGATCGAGGGGCCGGGTTTCAGGAAGCGCCGCGGTGACGACCAGCGCGGCGGTGCCGGGGGTGGCAGGCACGGAGAGGGCAGGCACGGAGGGGGGAGGGGCGGCGGGCGCGGTGTCGGAAGGCTCCGCGTCGGGCTGCGCCGCGGCGTCGGTGTCCACCGGCTTGGCGGTCTTGGCGGGCGGCCCCGGAACCGCACCGCTCAGCGCCACCAGCAGGTTCGCTGCAAGAACCGCAGCCTCGCCCGCGCCGGTTTCGGGCCGGGCGGGCGATGCCTTCGCAGGCACCGCGACCTTGGCGGGTGCCGGGACGACCGGCGGCTCGCCTGCGTCGCCGTGGGCTTCGCCCTGGCCCTCGGCCTTGACTTCGGCCTTCGCTGCGCCCTGGCTTTCGGCGGCCAGCGCCGCGCCGATTTCGGTCGCCACAACTGCAGCAACCGCCCCCGCGACCGGCACCGGCATGGCGTCGGTCGTCGCTGCGGCCGGAGCGCGCGTCGTGGGCGCGGCGGCGAGCAGCCGGTCGAACCCGGCGGCATCGCCCTCCGGCGAAACCTGTCCGATGCCCGCGACAAAGGCGGCGAAGCCCGCGGGCATCGCGCCTTGTGCGGCGGTAAGCGCGGGGCGGGCCATCATGACGCGCCGCCTTCGATCAGGCGCAGCCGCATCCCGACGCGCGGACGGTGCGGGCGATTGGCGTCGTTGCGGCGCGCCTGTTCGGCTTCGGCCGAGCGGCGGTCCTTTTCATAGAGGCGCACCGCCGATTCCTCCTTGGCCATCGCGCGCTGCGCAAGCGTGCCCATCTGGTCGCGACGCGCGCTCGCATTGCATAGCGGCGCGGTCAGATTTTCCTGCGCGATATCGAGCCGCATCGCGAGCTCGCCGACGGTGTTGAGCGCGCGGCCCGCGACCGCGCCCTTCGCCATCGCAAGGTCGCTGCGCAGCGTCTCGAGGCGCTTTGCCAGTTCGACCAGGTTCGCAAGCTCGCCATTGGCGCGCGCCAGATTGGCTTCGGCGAGCTGGTGTTCGACGGAGCGCACGCGAATGATGCGTTTGCGGCGTGCGGTGCGGGCGGTCATGCAGAATATCCTTCGATCAGGGTTTGGCGGGAGGTGTCGAAATCGACCTGCGCCTTGGCAGGCTGCGAAACAAAGGCGAGCTGGTCGGCGCGGCGCGCGATCGCTTCGTCGAGCATCGGGTCGGCGCCCGCGACATAGGCGCCCATCAGCATGAGATCGCGATTCTCTTCATAGAGCGACCAGAGCTGGCGGAAGCGCGCGGCGGCGGCGGCGTGATCGGGGTCGACCGAATCGGCCATGGTGCGCGACAGCGATCGCGCGACGTCGATCGCCGGATAAACCCCCTGTTCGGCAAGCTGGCGCGACAGGATGATATGGCCGTCGACGATCGCGCGGGCCGAATCGACGACCGGATCGTCGATGTCGCCGCCGTCGGCGAGCACGGTATAGAGCGCCGTCACCGACCCGCCGGTTTCGCGGTCGATGCCCGCGCGTTCGCAGAGCGAGGGGATGAGCGCAAAGACCGAGGGCGGATACCCCTTCATCGTCGGCGGTTCGCCGAGGGTCAGGCCGATCTCGCGCTGCGCATGGGCCACGCGGGTCAGGCTGTCGATCAGCAGCAGCACCTTCTTGCCCTCGGCGCG
>JBGTUD010000210.1:0-5525 GCA_041939405.1 Sphingopyxis sp.
CTACGTGAACAACTCCGATGACTGCGATGACCTGATCGCCACCATCTATCCTGGTGCTACCGAGCAGTGCAACGCCATCGACGATGACTGCGACGGGAACATCGACGACAACGCCCCCGCAGCGCAGACCTGGTATCTGGACAACGACGGCGACGGCGTCGGCGGCTTCTGGCTGACCCAGGAGGCCTGCGACATGCCTCCCGGCTACGCGCCGGACAGCACGGACTGCGACGACACCAACGCGTCGGTCTATCCCTCGGCCACGGAGCTTTGCGACGGCATCGACAACGACTGCGACGGCAACCTCGGCGGCGACGAGGTCGACGATGACAGCGATGGCGTTGACGACGGGGCCGATATGGCCGCCTTCGCTCATCGGATCGCCCACCTCAGTCCCGTCGAACATCGCCTTGATGACGCCGACGGCCTCGGCTTCGCGCTCTTTCTGGACGAGGATGCGCGTCGGCGCGATACAGCTTTGCCCCGTGTTGACGAGCACGCCCTGCACCGTCGGGGGCAGCACGGTTTCCAGGTCGGCGTCGGGAAGCTCGATGTTCGGCGACTTGCCGCCGAGTTCCTGATGCACGCGCTTCACCGTATCGGCGGCGGCCTTGGCGACAAGGATGCCCGCACGGGTCGATCCGGTAAAGCTCACCATCTCGATCCCCGGATGCGCGCTGATCGCATTGCCCACGGTCGGGCCATCGCCCTGCACCAGGTTGAACACGCCCGGCGGGACGCCCGCGGCGTCGAGGATCTCGGCAAAGATCACCGCATTTCCGGGGCACTCTTCCGACGGCTTGAGCACCATCGTATTCCCCGCGGCCAGCGCCGGGGCGACCTTCAGCGCGATCTGGTTAAGCGGCCAGTTCCACGGCGTGATCATCCCGACGACGCCGATCGGTTCGTACACGACCTTGTTCGCGCCATGCTGTTCGCTGAAGCTGAAATCCTTGAGCGCGGCGATCGTGCCCAGAAAGCCGCCGATGCCCGCGCCGACCTGCGCCGTGCCGGCAAAGCTCACCGGCGCACCCATTTCGGCCGCCATCGATTTGGCAAGGTCGCCCGCGCGCTTCTTATATTCCTCGACGATACGGTTCAAAAGCTCCAGCCGCTCTTCGCGCGTCGTCTGCGAAAAGCTCTTGAACGCTTCTTTCGCGGCGGCAACGGCCGCATCGACGTCGGCTGCGGTGCCGAGAACGACGGTCGACGCGGTCTCTTCGGTCGCGGGGTTGATGACCTCGTGCAGCTTGCCGCCCTGGCTGTCGACCCACTGACCGCCGATATAATGTTGCTTCAGGTGCGTTTCGGTGCTCATCATCTTTCTCCCATCGGCGGTGGATTCCGTCTTGGATTGCTACCTAATCACTGTGGCGCATGAATCAAGCGCGGCCAACTGCGAAAACTGGCGGGTCAGCGCTTTTCGGCCGCAAGGCGCGACATCAGGATCGCGGCGCGCGTCGCCTGCCGCGTGATGCTGGGCAGGTCGACCGTTTCGTCGGGGCCGTGATCGCCCGTCGAATGGGCGCCGAGTCCCGCCAGGCTGTCGACATGGGGCGCGACAAAACTGACGTCGGCGGCGCCGCGCTTCAAGGGATCGAGCGCCGCCATTTCGGCAAGGCCAAGGTCGCGGTTGACGGCGTTGAGCCGCGCCAGCAGCGCGCGATTGCCCTCGGTCGGCGCCATCGCGGGATAACCGCCGGCGTCGAAGGCCAGCGTCGCTGCGGTTCCCGGCGCATGATCGGCGACGATCGCCGCCATTTTGGCCTTCACGCGCGCTGCCTGCTCGGCCGACAGCGTGCGCAGGTCGCCGCGCGCGATGGCGGTGGCCGCGATGATATTGGTCTTGCCGTTGGCGCTCGCGCGGATCTTGCCTTCGTCGAGCGCGACCTGCTCGCCGCCCGCGATCAGCCCGACATTGAAGGTCAAATGGGGTTCGGGCAATTCGGTGCGGAACCGGTGGACGATCCGCGCCAGCTCGTAAATCGCGCCGTCGCCGGCATGGGCGCTGAAAATGCCCGAACTGTGCCCCGTCCTGCCGGTCGCCGTGACCTGCCAGCTTTCCGAACTGCGCCGCGCGATCGAGCTCATGTCGGCGCCGCCGTCGCGGATCAGCCCCTCGAACTCCAGCGCGACGTCGCTGCGCTTGCCCGCCGCGATCAGGTCGGCGCGCGCCTTCTCGATCGGATCGCCGGTATCTTCCTCGTCACCCGTCATGTGAAATTCGATATTCGCGCCCTGCAGCGTTCCCGCCCGGTGCATCGCGCGCAGCGCCGCAACGACGACGACCATCCCGCCCTTATTGTCGCCGACCCCCGGCCCCTTGGCCTTGTCGCCCATCCGGGTGAAGGTCTGAAAGGGCGAATCGGGTTCGAACACCGTGTCGAGATGGCCGATCAGCAACAGCCGCTTGCCATCCCTCCGCCCTTCGTGCGTCGCGATCAGATGCCCCGCGCGGCCGGTGTCGCGCATCGGTTTCCATGTCACCTTGAACCCCAGCGGTTCAAGCTCGGCGCGCATGATCGCCCCGACCTTTTCCACCCCGTCGAGATTGAGCGAACCGCTGTTCTGGTTCACCAGCTTTTCGAGCAGCGCGACATGCCGCTCCTGCTCGGCGGCCACCGTCTTCGCCATCGTGCTTTCGGCTTGGCTGAGCTTTGCCGCGGCGACGGGCACGAAAGCGAACTGGAGCGCGAAGGCAACGGCAAAGGACAGCGATTTCATGGCGATTCTCCGATCATAGATCATCGCCGACCGCTGTGCCTCGCCCGCGGCGCGAGGGCAAGGCCGGGGGGGCAAAGCGGGGAGCAAGGGCAAGGCCGGGGACAAGGCGCCTCCCCGCCAGAAAGGATGTGTGGCCCCGCCGATGCGCCTGCCGCGCCCCCCGATCTGCGATGACGGCGCCGAAGCGCGTCAGGCCGGCTCCTTCGCCTCGTCGA
The DNA here is from genome assembly GCA_041939405.1 of Sphingopyxis sp. GTDB lineage: Bacteria > Pseudomonadota > Alphaproteobacteria > Sphingomonadales > Sphingomonadaceae > Sphingopyxis. Next base: position 2,940 of record JBGTUD010000210.1, read on the forward strand.
ACGCGTCGAGCCGGCGCAGCGCCTGGCGCGCGACGCGGTGCAGCGCCGAGCGGTTGACGGCAAGCCCGTCCGATCCGTCGCCCGTGAGGTCGTCGACCGCAAAAGTCACGCGCGTCCGGTCGGGCGCCAGTTCGTCAAAGGTGAATTTAAGCCCCGTGAGAAGCGCGCCGTCGTCGACGCTGTAAATCAGGTGCGCCTCGCGGGGGATTTCCATGGCGACGGCGAATTTGATCTTATAGGCATCGGGTCGCTGCTTCGGCACCAGTTTCTCGAAACCCGGCTCGCCCTTGTGCGCGACGAGTTCGTACAGGCGCGTCGATCCGCCGTTGGTCACGAGCGGCAGGCCGGTGAACATGCTGCCGTCGCCGAACATCTTGGCGAAAACCTCCTCGCGCGGCGCCGCCACGATTTTGGTCTGGTTGGTGAGTTCGGCAATCTTGCCGCAGCCGGCGGTAAGCAGCATCGCTGCGATCAATATCAGACGATAAATCATGGCCCGGCCCCCTTAAAAACCCCAAGAGGATAAGCCGCACTGTTTAACAAAGGCGTAAGCGTCGGGGCGCCCGTGCTACGCTGTAAAGAATATCGGCGTTATTGTATTTGGCATACCAAGCGCGATTGGAGGTGGTAAGTGAGCACCGTTGAATCGGGGGCCCGTGCTTTTGGGGGAGGCCCCCTTGCGGGGGACAATTGGGTGCGCATCGCCTATCTCGACGAGAGCGGAACGGGGAGCATTGAGTCCGACCCCTTTTTGGTCGTTGCCGGCGTCATCGTGGACGCTGATGGGTTTGCTGCGAAGTTAACAAAGAGTCTGCATGAGATATTACACATGGCCACGCCTCCCGGCATAAGGGTGCCGCGCTATCTCCACGCGAAGGACATTTGGCACGGCACCAAAGAATACGACAAGATGAGATGGCCGCACGACCGCCGAATGCAGATATTGAAGGCATTATCTCTCTGCCCCGTCGCCCACATGGCTACTGTTGTTTATGGTGCCGTCGATCGCGCCAAGCTTCGACAGCAAAATCCGGGCCTAACTCAAAGGCGACAGGATGAAATCGCCTATGCCAAAGCCGCCACGCTCTGCATTTTTCAGATCGAACGATTCATGAGAGAGCGTGCAAACGAAGGTGAAATTGCATCAATAACCTTTGAAGCTGGCCCCAAAGGTAGCAGGCTCGTCAAGGAGATCGCTAACTCTATGCGGTTCCCGAAGCCAGGGGAATTTGATAATGACGTGATGCAATTTCTCCCTCTAACTCGGATAATCGACAACCCGAATTTTCAGGAAAAGACCGATTCCAGCATTCTCCAACTAGCGGACTATTGTGCCTTCGCATTAAAAAGACGTGAAACCGGATCAGTAGGTTGGGAAGCTTTATGCGAAGAATTTTTACGGTGCTGCTTCGGGAAATGGGCACCTAAGAGCGACGGTGAAATCCCCGGCTAGTGACGATCTTATCCATGGCCTCGTCGGCCTCGGTCGGGTGTAGTCCGCCAGCTTCCGCGAGATTGCGCACGCTCTTTCCGAACCGTTCCCTTTTCTCGGCTTGCGTATCCTGATTTTTCTTCTTTGGCATGGCGCTTAGGCCCCCTCGACCAGTCGTTTCATAGGTGAGGCGCTTGCCGACGACACCCGCCAACAGGCGGTCGGCGCGGTCGCCATCGTTCAGCCGCGCCTGACGGTTCGGCTAATCGGCCGCGTCGTCGCTCGGCCCCGGCACCGGCGTCACCTGGGCATAGACGAGCTGCCACCTGCCGCCGCGCCACAGCCAATGGTCGGCGAAACGGTGGCGGTCGACGAAGGGCGCGCCGTCGGCGTGGCCGCGCAGCGTGTTCGTCGCGGCGAGCAGCGCGCTGTCGCCGCTGGTGATCCAGCGCGGCGCGGCAGGCTGAAAGGGTTCGATCCGGATCGACGGCGCGGCCAGCGCGGCAATGAACGCCGCCTTGTCGCCCGCCATCCCGCTGCCGCGCACCCACAGGAAATCGTCGGCGATCAGGCGCTGCAGCGCCGGTTTGTCCTTTGCCGCGATCGCCGCGTCGAACGCCGCCGCTGCCTCGCGATAGCCTTCGGGGGTCGCGGCGGCCGGAACACCATCGACGGGAGCGCCGCACGCCGAAACCAGACACAACAGCGCCGAAGCCGCCCATCCTCGCATCATGCCGGTTCCTTCCCCCATCGCCTCGACCGGCGCGGCATGACGCAAACGGCCGGTCCCGCGCAACTACCTCGCACGTCAATGTTCGCGGCGCATGGAAAAGGGCGCCCGGTTCCCCCGAACCGGACGCCCTTCCTTGGCGTCGCTGATCCGCGTGGATCAGGCGCTGTAATACATGTCGAACTCGACCGGGCTCGGCGTCTGTTCGACGCGATAGACTTCGTCCCACTTCAATTCGACATAAGCTTCGATCTGGTCCTTGGTGAACACATCGCCCTTCAGCAGGAAGTCGTGGTCGGCCATCAGCGCGTCCAGCGCTTCGCGCAAGCTGCCGCAAACGGTCGGCACTTCGCTCAGCTCTTCGGGCGGCAGATCATAAAGATTCTTGTCCATCGCGTCGCCCGGATGGATCTTGTTCTGGATG
>JBGTUD010000211.1:0-5521 GCA_041939405.1 Sphingopyxis sp.
CAATTCCGCCATCTGGGCACGGGGTAGGAGCGGGCGCTTAGCGGGGCGGCCATCGGCTTGTCAACCGCATCGCGCCCACCGGGATGCATTTTATCGTAAAGCGCGGAGTTTCGCGTCGCGCTGCCGCCCTCGCCCCTTGCTCCCCCGCGCGCTTCGCGGCATGGGGAAGGCCATCGGCGCGCCCCGCGCCATCCAGAGAATCGATACAGGCGGACGCAATGCAGAAAATCGACGGGCAATTGATCACGGTGATGGGAGGCGGCGGCTTCCTTGGCCGCTATGTCGTGCAGCGGCTGCTCGCCCGCAGCGCGCGCGTCCGTATCGCGCAGCGCGAGCCCCGCGCGGCGACCTTCCTCAAACCCCTCGGCGGGCTCGGCCAAACGCAGTTCGTCGCGTGCGACGTCCGCGATGCCGTGAGCGTGGCGCGCGCCATCCACGGCAGCGACGCGGTCGTCAACCTCGTCGGCGCGTTCGACGACATGCAGGCGGTGCAGGCGGATGGCGCAGGCCATGTCGCGGCGGCGGCAAAGGCGGCGGGCGCAGGCGCGCTCGTTCATGTTTCGGCGATCGGCGCCGATAGCGAAAGCGCCTCGGCCTATGGCCGCAGCAAGGGCGACGGCGAAGCCGCGGTGCGCGCGGCCTTCGCCGATGCCACCATCCTGCGCCCTTCGATCCTGTTCGGCCGCGAAGACCAGTTTATCAATCGTTTCGCCGCGATGATGCGCCTGTCGCCGGTGGTGCCGGTGATCGCGCCCAATGCGAAATTCCAGCCCGTCTATGTCGGCGATGTCGCCGACGCGGTGGTCGCGGCGCTCGACAGCGACGCCACAGGCAAAATTTACGAGCTTGGCGGGCCGCAGATATTGTCGATGGGCGAACTGCTCCGCTGGATCGCCGATGCGACCGGACGATCGCCGCTGTTCGTCGATATTCCGGGCGCGATCGCCTCGGCGCTTGCCACAGGATTCGGCTGGGCGCCGGGCGCGCCGATCACCAAGGATCAATGGCTGATGCTCCAGCGCGACAATGTCGTAGCCGAGGGCGTCCCGGGGCTGGCGGGCCTTGGCATCACGCCGACTTCGCTGGCATCGGTCGCCGACGGCTGGCTGGTGCAATATCGCCGTCACGGCCGCTTCGCCCAAACGGCCTGACATCGATGAACATCTGGCTGACCGCGATCATCCTCGGCATCGTCGAGGGGCTGACCGAATTTCTTCCCGTCTCGTCGACCGGGCACCTGATATTGGCGACCGAACTGCTCGGCTATGACGCGTCGCGCTGGGCGATCTTCAACATCGCGATCCAGCCCGGAGCGATCCTTGCGATCGTCGTCCTGTATCGCAAACTGTTCTGGGAGATGTTCACCGGCTTTTTCCGGCGCGATCCGGTTGCCATGGCCTTTGTCCGCAACCTTCTGCTTGCTTTTTTTCCGGCCGTCGTCCTCGGCCTCGCGTTCGGCGATTATATCGAACTACTGCTGGAGAATGCGGTGGTCGTTGCTTGGGCGCTCGTCATCGGCGGTTTTGCGATCCTGCTCGTCGAGCGCTTTGCGAAGACGCGCGACGTCGGCGGCGTCGCCAATGTCACCGCGCGGCAGTCGATCCTCGTCGGATTGGTACAGTGTATTGCGATGATTCCGGGTGTCAGCCGCTCGGGCGCAACGATCCTGGGCGCGATGTCGTTCGGGGTCGATCGCAAGACGGCGGCGGAGTTCAGCTTCTTCCTCGCGCTCCCGACGCTGACCGGCGCGACGGTGCTTCAACTGTTCAAACATCGCGACGCGATCACGACGAACGACCTTGGCCTGATCGCGATCGGATCGCTTGTTTCGTTCGTCGTCGCCTGGGTCGTGGTCAAGGCCTTCCTCGCCGTCGTCACACGCTATGGCTTCACGCCTTTTGCCTGGTATCGAATCATTGTGGGCGCTGCGGCGCTGATCTGGCTGGGATTGAGATAGGTCCGAAACTGTACTAATTGACGAAAGATTATTGCGCAAAGGCAATTTTTGAAAAATTGGCCGCTATTTTAGGTTAGCAATATTGTCCTAATTGGCAATTCGTCCGTGACACAGGGCCCGAGCCTGTGCATTTCGCCTTCCAACGAAGGGGATATTGCATGGCTTCCGAACGCATGCTCCAATTTGTGGGGCGTGAACAATCCTACCCGGACAAGCGCTCAGCCGAGGAGCGCGCGCGCGATTTCCGCGAGATCGCCGAGCGCTACGCCGCGCCTGAGGCCGACGCGCAGGCGTCGCGCTGTTCGCAATGCGGCGTGCCCTATTGTTCGGTGCACTGTCCGCTGCACAATCACATTCCCGACTGGCTGCGCCTGACCGCCGAGGGGCGGCTGCGCGAAGCTTATGAACTGAGCAACGCGACCTCGACGATGCCGGAGATCTGCGGTCGCATTTGTCCGCAGGACCGCCTCTGCGAAGGCAATTGCGTGATCGAATTTTCGGGCCATGGCGCGGTGACGATCGGCAGCGTCGAAAAATATATCACCGATACCGCCTGGGCCGAAGGCTGGGTCGAGCCGCTGCATGCCGGCCCCGCGACGGGTCAGTCGGTCGGCGTCATCGGTGCGGGCCCCGCCGGGCTGACGGCGGCCGAATATCTGCGCGCCGCGGGGCATGAGGTTCATGTCTATGACCGCCACGACCGTGCGGGCGGGCTGCTCACCTATGGCATCCCCGGCTTCAAGCTGGAGAAGGATGTCGTGATGCGCCGCATCGAGCGGCTCGAGCAAGGCGGTATTTATTTCCATCTCGGCTTTTCGGTCGGGGACGATGCGACGCTGGACGACCTCCGCGCGAAGCATGACGCGATCCTGATCGCGACGGGCGTGTACAAGGCGCGCGAGATCAACGTGCCCGGCAATGCCGCCGAAGGCGTGATCGCCGCGCTCGACTATCTGATCGCGTCGAACCGCAAGAGCTTTGGCGACACGGTTCCGGCGTTCGACGACGGCCGCCTGAATGCCGCGGGCAAGCATGTCATCGTCATCGGCGGCGGCGACACCGCGATGGACTGCGTTCGCACTGCAATCCGCCAAGGCGCGAAATCGGTGAAGTGCCTCTATCGCCGCGACCGCGAAAATATGCCGGGGTCGCAGCGCGAGGTCGCCAATGCCGAAGAGGAGGGCGTCGAATTCGTGTGGCTTTCCGCCCCCGAAAGCTTCACCGCCGACAAGCATGTGAAAGAGGTCGCGGTCGCGGGAATGCGCCTTGGTGCACCCGACGCGAGCGGCCGCCGCAGCCCCGAGGTCGACCCCGGCCGCAAGTTCGACGTGCCCGCCGACATGGTCATCAAGGCACTGGGCTTCGACCCGGAAGAGCTGCCCAACCTGTTCGGCGCGCCCGACCTCAGCGTCACGCGCTGGGGCACGCTGCGCGTCGATCATCAGACGATGATGACCAGCCTGCCCGGCGTGTTCGCCGCGGGCGACATCGTGCGCGGCGCCAGCCTGGTCGTGTGGGGCATCCGCGACGGCCGCGATGTCAGCGACCAGATGGCAAAGTGGTTGAAGGCGAAGGCCAAAAGCGAAAAGAAGGCAGCATGACCAACGACGAGGGAATTGCATGATGCCGCGTTTCAAAACTATCCTGCTTGCCGGCGCCGCCGCCATGTTGCCGCTGGGCGCTTTTGCGCACGCTGCGCAGCGGGAAGCCCCCGAAGCCGAAGTGATCGCGGTCGACGAAGACAGCGATACGCCCTTCGACAGCGAGGCTGACGCCGCCAGGGCCAAGGCCAAGATGCAAAAGGAAATGGACGAGGTAATCGCCCTCGTCGAAAAGATGTTCGATATTGAAAGCCTGCCGCCGATCGACCCGGCGCGGCTCACACTTGCCGAGCACACGAGCGCTGCGCTGATCCCCAGCGGCAGCATCGAGAAGATGGTCGACAATCTTTACGGCAAGATGTTCAAGACGATAATGGGCGAATTCGGCGGCCAGTCGGACCTGATGCTGTCGATCAAAACCGGCGTCGAAAGCGAAAAGATCGCGGCGCTCGATGAAGGCACGAAGGCGCAGATCGCCGACCTGTTCGATCCCCATCGCAAGGAACGCGAAGACCAGATCACGCGCGTGATAAAGCCGCTGATCAGCGAGGCGCTCGCCGATATGGAACCTCCGATGCGCACCGGCCTCGCCAAAGCCTATGCCCGCAAGTTCACCGGGGCGCAGCTGGCCGACCTCAACGCCTTTCTCGCGACGCCGACCGGCGGTCTCTATGCGAGCGAGTGGATGGCGCTGCAGGCCGATCCTGAGGTCATGGTCGCGATGGTCAAGGCCGTCCCGCCGCTGATCACCAAATTCATCGACCGCGCGCCCGAAATCGAAAAGGATTTCAAGGAACTGCCGAAGGAAAAGCAGCTTTCGGACTTTAGCGACAAGGAACTTGGGCAGCTCGCCAAGCTGATGAAGGTCGACGTCAAGACGCTGAAGGAACAGCGCGACATGTGGAACTCCGACAGCATGGAAGCGACCGAGGCCGCGGCCGCCGACGATTATGCGGTCGATGCCGCCACCGACGCAGCGGCCGACGCTGCTGCGATGGCCGTTGAAGATAGCGAATATGACCGCAGCAATTGGTCCGATACCGATCGCCAGCGCGTCGAGGAACTCGAGGCTGCCTATCTCGAAGCCGAAGCCGCGGCGGTCGCGAACGCCCGTGCACGGCTACCGGATTAACAAACCTCCGTCATCCCGGCGAAGGCCAGGATCTCGGCGGTCAAATGGAAATGCACCGATGAGATCCCGGCCTTCGCCGGGATGACGAGTTGTAGAACATCAGGACAAAGATGATGACCCACTACCCCACCCCCGATCATGCGCGGCTCGCCGAACAGGGCATGTATCGCCCCGACATGGAATCCGATGCCTGCGGCGTCGGCATGGTTGCGGCGACCGACGGCAAGCCGTCGCGCCGCGTCGTCGAGGCGGCGATCGAAGCCTTGCGTGCCGTGTGGCACCGCGGCGCGGTCGATGCCGACGGCATGACGGGGGATGGGGCGGGTATCCACGTCGACCTGCCCGAACGCTTTTTCGACGATGCCATTGCGGCGTCGGGGCACAAGGTGCTGCCCAATCGCCTTGCCGTCGGCATGATCTTCCTGCCGCGCACCGACCTCAATGCGCAGGAGGAATGCCGCACGATCGTCGAGGCCGAGATCATCGACGCGGGTTTCACCATCTATGGCTGGCGGCAGGTTCCCGTCGACGTGTCGGTGATCGGCGACAAGGCGCAGCGCACGCGCCCCGAAATCGAACAGATCATGATCGCCGGGCCGCTGCCCGAAGAGCAGTCGATCGACGAATTTGAAAAGCAACTCTACCTCGTCCGCCGCCGCATCGAGAAAAAGGTGATCGCGGCGCAGGTGGCCGATTTCTATATCTGCAGCCTCTCGGCGCGGTCGATCATCTACAAGGGGCTGTTCCTCGCCGAAAGCCTTGCGGACTTCTATCCCGACCTTGCGAACAAGCTCTTTGAAAGCCGCGTCGCGATCTTTCACCAGCGCTATT
>JBGTUD010000212.1:0-5485 GCA_041939405.1 Sphingopyxis sp.
TGATCTGTTCGAGGTTGGGCGCCTTGACGCACGCGGTCCAACCGGCCCGGTTCGACGGGGGCGTGTTCCGCCCCGACCTCGCGCGCACCTACCTCGACGTCGTGGGACTCTGCGGCGCGCTTCCCGACAAGGCGTCCGCTGAGCTTGCTTCCCAGGCCCCCGATGGGCGCGTTCTCGTGAGGCTGCCGAACTGGTTGGGTGATCTCGTCCAGTGCGAACCTCTCCTGAGGATCTTCACCGATTCGGCGGAGCGGCTGACCGTCGTCGGACCGAAAGCCGCCGAGGCACTGTTCGGCGAGGTGCTCCCTGGTGCCAGCTGGCTGAGTCGGGAGGAGGGCGCGCGCGCATGGCGCGGGCGGCGGCGGCGATTTCCGTCGCGGTTTCGCCGCGCCTGGCCATGGTGACGAGGAAGGTGGCGATGTCCTCATCGCCAAGGTCCGCATCGAACAGCAGGTCGAACGCGGTGGCTGCGGCATCGCTGGACAGCGGGGCGGACGGATCGGGCAGGCGGGTCATCGTGCCTCGCCTTAATCGGCCTGAGCACGACGAGTCGAGAGGGAAGGGCGCGAAGGCCTGCTTTTCGGGACGCGGAGCCCCTTCAGGCGGCTTCGCGCGTGCGCACCGGCAGGCCCGCCAGCGTCAGGAAGTTCGCCAGCATCGCATGGCCATGTTCGGTGGCGATGCTTTCGGGATGGAACTGAACGCCGTGGATGGGCAGCTCGACATGGCGAAAACCCATCACGGCGCCATCGTCGCTCGTTGCGTTGACGACCAGATCCTGGGGAATGTCGACGACCTCCAGGCTGTGATAGCGCGTCGCTTGAAACGGCGAGGGCAGGCCGGCGTAGAGCCCGGTCGCGTCGTGGCACACGGGCGAGGTCTTGCCGTGCATCAAATGGCCGCGCTGCACCGTGCCGCCGAAATGCTGGCCGATCGCCTGATGGCCAAGGCACACGCCGAGCAGCGGCCGCGCGGTTTCGGCGCAGGCAGCGACAAGGTCGAGGCTGATCCCCGCTTCATTGGGGGTGCAGGGGCCGGGCGAAATCAGAAAGCCCGCGGCGTTGCTCGCCATCGCATCGGCCGCGGTAAGCGCGTCGTTGCGCACGACGCTGACCTCCGCCCCCAGCTCGATCAGATAATGAACGAGGTTGAAGGTGAAGCTGTCATAATTGTCGACGACCAGGATCATGCGCGCGCCCTAACGCGTTTGCGGGGAGGGGGGAAGGGATAGAAAATTTTGCGGTGTGAACGCCAGCTTTGGATATGAGGCGGGGTCAGGTGGCCGAGTTCGCAGGACTGTGCGGGGGAGGCAGCGGCGCGGCGGCTGGCGGCACCGGCGACGGCTTGCCCTCATAAGCGGCGAGGCGGCGGAGCGCGTCGGCGCGGACGTTCGCCCAGAACAATGTGATGTCATAGACATGATAATTGTTGCCGGGCAGCACATAGCCCGCGACGACATAATTTTTCGCCACGTCAGCATCGCCGATCATCAGGAAACCGCGTGTGTCGTCGCAAGTTGCGCCGATTTTGCCTGCCACCAGCGATCCCGACTTGAAACCCTCGGTGGGCTTCAGCGTGCCGATATTCGCCTCTGCCGCCGCTGCAGTATCGGGAATGCCGGTGATTGGGTTGGTGCAGAGCATTCGCGTGTCGGCGCGCGGGCGGCCGTCGAAGCCGATCGTTCCGTCATAGGCGTCGGTGACCATCGCGGGGTCGGCCGGATCGGCGAAGCTCGCCCAGCTGATGATGCACGATTTCTGGTCGGGGGCCTGACAAGCGGGAAGGCCGAGCGCCGCGATGTCGGTGTCGAGGCTGACCGGCCAGCCGATGATATAGGCCGCGACGACCCGCTTGGCGAGCGGCGTCCCCGCGATCTTCGTGCGCAGCAGCGTGGTCAGGTGGAGCGCGCCCTGGCTGTGACCCGCGAGGATGATGGGCTTGTCCTTCGGCTGTGCGGCGAGGAAGGCGTCGAACGCCTCTTCGACGTCGCGATAGGCCGAATCGATGGCCTTGCCCGCGGTGACGCGGTCGGTGGCGAGGAAAGCGCCGAGCGTCGCCTGGCGGTATCGCGGCGCCCAGAGGTCGCCGGCGTCGGCAAAGGCGCTCGCCATGCCCTGAACGAACAGATTGGCGCGATGATCCGAATCGCGGTCGCTGAGCGGGGCGTTCCAGCTCGATCGGCTGTAATAGCTGGTCGGGTGGACAAAAAAGATCGCGGCGTTGCCTTTGGGAAAGGGCGCTTCAGCCGGCGTCTCCGCAGCCTGCGCGGTCGCGGTCAGCGATTCGCCCGCCTTGTCGTTCGACGCGTCGCCCGGCGTCTCGCTGCCGTCGGCGGCGGGGCGCCAGGCCGACGGGTCGTTTTCCATGCCCGGCCGCGCGAACCACATTCCGGGATCGTCATAGGCGTTGGGTGCGACTGCCGCTTGCTGTTCGAACTCGGCGCTGGGGACAAAGGCGGTACGCGCGAGCCAGCCGGGGAAAAGCTGGTAGACGATTCCGGCTGCGAGGATGAGGAGGATGATCGCGGCGATGAAATAAAGGAATTTGCGGGCCAAATAAGAGCTCCATCAGGAGGACCGACGTGATTGCGGCTTCTTGTTTATCCGTTCGCATCGAACGAAGTCGAGATGCCCTCCGGTCGCGCGCGGCAGTGAGGGGCATCTCGACTTCGCTCGACACGAACGGCAACGGGCGTTGGTTCCCGCAGGCAATGTGCATTTGGCTTGCCGCGTGCGGCGAAACAAGCCCAGATATCGCGCATGACCGAAGCCGCCATATCCTCCTTCGCCGATTCGCCCCGCGCCGCCTCGGCGCGCCTCGACGACAGCGACGCGCCCTGGCCGATGCGGCCGTGGATCATGGCGGCGATCTGTGCGACCGCCGGGCTGGTCTTCCACCTGTTGATCGATCACCAATATCCCGAGCGGCTCGTCGATTGGCGCAGCGCGCTCGCGACCGCAGTGGCCGTGGCGACAATCGTGTTCGTGCTCGGCGTCGAGCAGCGGCGCTGGCACTGGGCATTGGGTTTTGCGGCGCTGTGGGGCGTCATCATGGGGCTGATCGCGTGGCAGACGGCGGGCTATAACCTGCAGGGCACACCGGTCGAATGGCCCTTCTGGTCGGGGATGCTCGCGGTGCTCGTCGCGACCCCGCTGTTCCAGACGCGGCGCGACGTCGCGCCCGACTGGCGCTTCTGGAAGCTGTGGCAGATGCCTTACGCGCGGCTGCACAGCCATGCGTGGGCCGACGCGGTGCTCGGCGCGGCGAGCCTTGCCTTTGTCGGCGTGACCTTCCTGCTCACCGTGCTGATCGGGCAGATGTTCAAGCTGATCGGGATCAACCTGATCTTTGACCTGCTGGGCGACGAATGGTTCGGCTGGATGCTCGCGGGCGCGGCGTTCGGCGGCGCGGTGGGCGTGCTGCGGGAGCGCGACCGGCTGGTCGCGACCTTGCAGCGGCTGGTGATGATCGTGCTCGCGGTGCTGGCGCCGGTGCTCGCGGCGGCGCTGCTCCTGTTCCTGCTGTCGCTGATCGGAACGGGACTGGGCGGGCTGTGGAGTTCGGGCTTTTCGACGGCGGTGCTGATGCTCGCGGCGGCGGCCTTTGCGGTGCTGCTCGCCAATGCGGTGATCGGCAATGGCGGCGACGAAGGGTCGGCGAACCGGATCATGCGCGGCGCGGCGGCGGCGCTTGCGCTGGCGGTGCTGCCGCTTGCGGCGATTGCGGCGACCTCGATGCAGATGCGGATCGGCCAATATGGCTGGACGCCCGGGCGCATCTGGGGCGCGATCGCGGTGGGCATCGCAATTGCCTATGGGGTTGCGGGACTGTGGGCGGTGGCGATGGGGCGCTGGCGCTTTGACGAGTTGCTGCGCCCGTTGCAGCAGCGGCTGGCGATCGCGCTGATGCTGCTCACGCTGTTCCTTGCGCTGCCGCTTGTCGATTTCGGCGCGATGTCGACGCGCGACCAGCTCGCACGGCTCGAATCGGGGGCAGTGAAGGCCGAAGAGTTCGACTGGGCGGCGATGGCGTTCGATTTCGGTCCCGAAGGGCGCGCGGCGCTGGCTACCCTCGCCAAGTCGCCCGACAAGGCACGCGCAGATGCGGCGAAGGCGGCGCTCGGCGCGACGAATCGCTATGACCTTTCCGGGCCGCGCGGACTGGTGCCGGTCGCGCCGATCGAGGAGCGGCTGCGTATCCTGCCCGAAGGTCACGCGCTGCCCGACGGCGCGCGTGAGCGGATCGCCGACAGCTATATGTGCAGCCGCTCGGCGCAATGCGTCGCGGTGGTGATCGACGAGGAGCGTATCGCGGTGCTCGGACAAAGCGAGCCGGGCGGGCCGATCCAGTCCGATTTCGTGACGCGCAACGCGAACGGCCGGTGGGTCGTCGGCGAGGCCGATCGGGCGCGCGACGCGGAACGCAAGGATGTCGACCTGTCGACTGCCACGATTGCCATCGAAACGGTCGAAGAGCGGCGCGTGATCGTCGACGGGGTGGCGGAGACCGAAGGGTTCTGACCTTCCCTCCCCACGGCTTTGCCGCGGGCGGGATCAGCATGGTTGAAGCAATCAGACGACGGTGCTAGCGGCGCCTCTTCTCCCGCAAAGGCAGGACTCAATGGCAATCGATCAGGCAACGGTGAAGAAAATCGCGTCGCTGGCGCGCATCGCGATCAGCGACGCGGAGGTCGCCGCGATGGAAGGCGAACTCAACGGCATTTTGGGTTGGGTCGAGCAACTCGGCGAGGTCGATGTGACCGGGGTTGAACCGATGACGGCGGTGATCCCGAATAGGCTGCGGCTGCGCGACGATGTCGTCGACGCCGATCCGCTGACCGGCGGGGGGCGCCGCGACGATGTGCTCGCCAATGCGCCGGAGCCGCAGCATGGCTTCTTCGGTGTGCCCAAGGTGATCGAATAATGACTGACCTAACCAATCTAACCGTAGCGCAGATCCGTGACGGCCACTGCGCGGGCGATTTCAGCGCTGTCGAGGTTGCCGAGGCGTTCAACGCGAATGTCGCGGCGGCGAAGGCGCTCAACGCCTTTATCGTCGAGACGCCCGAACATGCGATCGAGGCCGCAAAGGTGGCCGATGCCGACCGCGCCGCGGGAACGCTGAAGCCGCTGTCGGGTGTCCCGATCGGGATGAAGGACCTGTTCTGCACGAACGGCGTGCAGACGACCGCCGCGAGCCATATGCTCGAAGGCTTTGTGCCGCGCTATGAATCGACCGTTTCGCAGAAATTGTGGGACGCGGGCGCGGGGATGCTTGGCAAGCTGAACCTTGACCAATTCGCGATGGGATCGTCCAACGAAACGAGCTATTTCGGCAATGTCATCAGCCCCTGGAAGCGCAAGGACGGCGGCAACGCGGCGCTCGCACCGGGGGGGTCGTCGGGCGGTTCGTCGGCGGCGATCGCGGCGCGCCTCTGCCCCGCGGCGACGGGGACCGACACCGGCGGCCCATCCCGCCGCCGCTG
>JBGTUD010000213.1:0-5468 GCA_041939405.1 Sphingopyxis sp.
CGCGCGCGAGGGTGCGGGAGCGGGGCGTGTCGTTGGCGTCGTCCAGCCGCACCGTTTCACACGCCTGCGCGATCATATGGACGATTTCCAGCAGGCGTTTAACGACGCCGACATGGTGCTTGCGCTGCCCGTCTATGCTGCGGGTGAAACGCCGATCGACGGCGTATCGTCCGACGCGCTGACCCAGGGGCTTCGCGATCGCGGCCATCGTCATGCGCAGATCGTCGCCGACGCGGACGCGCTCGGCGCGAGCATCGCCGCGAGCATCAAGGCGGGCGAAATCCGCGCGGGCGACATGATCATCTGCCTCGGCGCGGGCGACATCACCAGGATGGCGGCTGGGTTGGCGGCGGCGGTGGAGGAGGCGAAGTGAGCCGTTTCCAAACTCGTCATGCTGAACTTGTTTCAGCATCCATGGGCTGCCCTCTCGATTGGCACGGCGCGAGTTTCAACGTCCGTCCATGGACCCTGAAACAAGTTCAGGGTGACGAGAGAATGGAAGGTCGCGCAATATGAGCGCCCTTTCCGAAGTAAGCCCCGGCGCCTTCGAGGTGAAGTTGCAAGCGGGGAGTTTCACGATTCCTGAACCCGACGGAAAGCTGACGGCAAATGCTCCCTTGGCCCCGCTGGTTTGGTTCAAGTCAGGTGGTGCTGCTGATCTGCTTTTCGAACCGGCATCGGCGGACGCTCTGGCTTTGTTTTTGCGCAGCCTTCCTGATTGGGTGCCCGTCATGGCGCTTGGCCTCGGCTCGAACCTCATCGTGCGCGACGGCGGCTTTCCGGGCGTCGTCGTCCGGCTCGGCAAGGCATTCGCGAAGGTCGACGCGATCGATGCGACGACGCTGCGCTGCGGCGGCGGGGCGTCGGGCATTCTCGTTTCGTCGACCGCGCGCGACGCGGGCATTGCGGGAATGGAGTTTCTCCGCTCGATCCCCGGCACCGTCGGCGGCTTCGTGCGCATGAACGGCGGCGCTTATGGCAGCGAGGTCAAGGACATATTGGTCGAAGCCGACATCATATTGCGATCGGGCGAGCGCAAGGCGCTGCCGCTTGCTGATCTCGGCTACACCTATCGCCACAGCGAACTGCCCGAAGGCGCGGTCGTGATCGGCGCGACCTTCCGCGGCCGCCCCGGCGACGCGGCCGCCATCCAGGCCGAAATGGACCGCATCTCGGCAAGCCGCGAAGCCTCGCAGCCGCTGCGATCGAAAACCGGGGGTTCGACCTTCAAGAACCCCGAGGGGCACAAGGCGTGGCAACTCGTCGATGAAGCAGGTTGCCGTGGATTGGCCGTCGGTGGCGCGCAGGTCAGCGAGAAGCACACCAATTTCCTGATCAACACCGGCACCGCCACCAGCGCGGACATCGAGGCGCTGGGCGAAGAAGTCCGCCGCCGGGTGAAGGACAAGAGCGGCATTGAACTGCAATGGGAAATACAGCGCGTGGGAGTGACGAAGTGAGCGGCCCTAATTTCTCCCTCCCCTTCTGGGGAGGGCAGCGAGACTTGACAGCTTGCTGCCTAGTCGCAGCGGGTGGGGGCCAGCGGCCTCGCGCAACCTCTCTGGCCCCCACCCCAACCCCTCCCCTGAAGGGGAGGGGCTTATGAGCGCTCGGGGCCCGTGGCACGTCGCCGTCCAGATGGGCGGCTGGTCCGCCGAACGCGAGGTGTCGCTGATGAGCGGCAATGGCGTCGCCGACGCACTCGAATCGCGCGGCCACAAGGTCACGCGGATCGACATGGACCGCGATGTTGCACTGCGGCTTGCCGAGGCGAAGCCCGATGTCGTGTTCAACGCGCTCCACGGCGTTCCAGGGGAGGACGGGACGGTGCAGGGGATGCTCGACCTGATGGGCCTCAAATACACCCACAGCGGCCTCGTCACGTCGGTGATCGCGATCGACAAGGAATTGACGAAGCAGGCGCTGGTGCCGCATGGTGTGCCCATGCCGACGGGGTTGATGGTCGACAGCGAAAGCCTGTTTTCAAAAGACCCGCTGCCGCGTCCCTATGTCCTCAAACCCGTCAACGAAGGATCGTCGGTCGGCGTCGCGATCGTCAAGGACGACAGCAATTACGGCAACCCGATCGCGCGCGATGCCGTGGGGCCGTGGCAGGAGTTCGACCGCCTGCTCGCCGAACCGTTCATAAAGGGGCGCGAGCTGACCGTAGCGGTGCTGGGCGACCGGCCGCTCGCCGTCACCGAACTGCGCGTCAAATCGGGTTTTTACGACTATGACGCGAAATATACCGATGGACTGACCGAGCATGTCTGTCCCGCCGACGTGCCCGATGAAATCGCCGAACGGATGAAGGAACTGGCGCTGAAGGCGCATCGCCTGCTCGGCTGCAAGGGCGCGTCGCGCTCCGATTTTCGCTGGGACGACGAACATGGCCTTGCGGGCATTTTCCTGCTTGAGGTCAATACCCAGCCGGGCATGACGCCGCTCAGCCTTGTGCCCGAACAGGGGCGCGCCGTCGGCATGGACTATGCCGAGCTTGTCGAACGCATCGTGGGGGAAGCGCTGGCATGAGCAGTACCAGGATCAAGCGCGCGAAGGCGCCGCCGCGGCGGCCCGCACGCGCGCCGAAGAAACGGCGCAAGGTTCAGCAATCGCGGCTCAACGCGATCATCAACGCGCTGCCGATCAGCCCGCAGCGGCTTCAGAAGGTCGCCAACTGGACGGTCGGCCTTGGTCTGTTCGCCATCGCCGGTCTCGCCGCACACGCGACGGGCGTGACCGCCAAGGTGCACGAGGAATGGGCCCAGGCGGTCGGCCGTGCCGGCTTTCAGGTAAAGAAGGTCGAAGTCGTCGGCGCCGACCGTATCGACCGGCTGAAAGTCTATGACATCGCGCTCGCACAGAAGGACCGGTCGATGGCCGCCGTCGACCTGGAGGATGTGCGCGGCGACCTGATGCGCTATGGCTGGATCAAGGATGCGCGCGTATCGCGTCGCCTGCCCGACACGCTGGTTGTCGACATTGTCGAGCGCACTCCGGCTGCGATCTGGCAGCATTCGGGCAAGCTGTCATTGATCGACGAAAAGGGCGTCGTGCTCGAACCCGTGACCGTCGCGACCATGCCCGACCTGCCGCTGGTCATCGGGCCGAAGGCGAACCAGCGTTCGCAGGACCTTGCGCGTTTGCTCGCCGAAGCGAGCAGCCTCAAGGAATTGCTCGCGGGCGCAACCTGGGTCGGCAATCGCCGCTGGGATCTGCGCTTTCGCAGCGGCGAGACGCTCTCGCTGCCCGAAGGCGAGGAAGCGGCGAAGGCTGCGCTCGCCAAATTCGCGCATATGGACGGCGCCAACCGGCTGCTCGGACGCGGCATATTGCGTTTCGATATGCGCGACCCCGCGCGTTTCGTGCTCCGCCTGCCGCACGAGGGACAGGTCGCGCCAGCGAAGCTCGACGAGGCGCGCGCAGCGGTCGATGCGGTCGCCGCCAGCCGGATGAACGAGGGGTAGGGGATGGCGCCGCCGCGGATCGAAAAGATCATCACCGCGCTCGATGTCGGGTCGTGGAAGGTGTGCGCGCTGATCGCCGGACAAACCGCCGACGGCAAGCTGCATGTGCTCGGCACCGGCCAGTGCGAGAGCCGCGGCGTCCAGCGCGGCTATGTTGCCGACATGGAACAGACCGAGCATGTCGTGCGCGAGGCGATCGAGCAGGCCGAACGTATCGCCGGGCTCAACATCGACGATGTGTGGGTCAGCTTTTCGGCGGGGAGTCTTTTGAGCGACGTCGCGCCGATCGAAAGCGAACTCGGCGGACACCGTATCGAACAGGCGGATATCGACGATCTGCTTGCGGCGGGACGGGCAGGGATCGATCCCGAAGGCCGGATGATCCTGCACGCGCAGCCGGCGCTGTATACGCTTGACGGACTGACCGGGGTGAAGAACCCGATCGGCCTGCACGCCGACCGGCTCGGCGTCGATATTCACATTATCATGGCCGACGGCGCGCCGGTGCGGAACCTTGAGGCGGCGGTGCGGCAGGCGCATCTGGACGTGAACGCGGTCGTGGCCTCCCCGATCGCGGCGGGGCTCGCCTGTCTGTCCGACGAGGAACGCGACCTTGGCGTTGCGCTTGTCGAATTGGGGGCGGCGGTCACTACCGTATCGCTCTATGCCGGCGGAATGCTGGTCGAAATGGCGTCGCTGCCCTTTGGGGCGAGCGACATCACCGACGACATCGCCTCCGCTTTCGGTATCCGGCGCAGCCAGGCGCAGCGCCTGCAAAGCTTCTATGGCTCGGCCTCGGCAAGCCCGCGCGACAATAATGATGTGATCGAACTCGAACCCGGCGCGCCGGCGGGCAGCGATTCCCCGCGCATCACGCGCGCGCAGTTGGTGTCGGTGATCCGCCAGCGGCTCGACACGATGATGGGAGAGATCGGCCGGACGCTGAAAGACCTGCATTTCGTGGGTCCGATCGGGCGCCAGGTCGTGCTCGTCGGTGGCGGCGCCGACCTTAAAGGCATCGCCGACTATACGCAAAGCGCGCTGGGCCGCGCGGCACGCGTCGGGCGGCCGCGCGGCTTGCACGGACTGCCCGATGCGCACGGCGGCCCCGCTTTCGCGACGCTGGCGGGTCTGGTTCTTTATGCGGCGTCGGATCCCGTCGACCTTCGCGACCTGCCGATGATGGCGCAGGATGTGTATAAGCCGGCAGGGACGTCGATCTTCCATCGGTTGATGGCGGCTTTGAAAAGCAGTTTTTAGCGGTGAAACGCGAAAAAAGGTTAATTTTTTGGGTGATTCCGGCGTCACAATAGTGCAATGCGGTACCAGAATGCCGGGCGGTTGGACTGTCGCCCGGCCGGGTCGCAAGGTTGGGGAAGCGGCAGCTGTCCGCCGCTGCAGGGAGATTGATTGATGAGCATCAACATTGGCCCCCCGCAGGTCGATGAACTGAAACCGCGGATCGCGGTGATCGGTGTCGGCGGTGCGGGCGGCAATGCCATCGCAAATATGATCGCGGCACGCGTCGAGGGCGTCGATTTTATCGTCGCCAACACCGACGCGCAGGCGCTCAACGCTTCGCCGGCGGAACGGCGCATCCAGCTGGGGACGCAGATCACCCAGGGACTGGGTGCGGGCTCGCGGCCCGAGGTCGGGCGCGCAGCGGCCGAGGAAAGCATCAGCCAGGTCGAGGAAGCGCTGAACGGCGCGCATATGTGCTTCGTCGCGGCGGGCATGGGCGGCGGCACGGGGACCGGCGCCGCGCCGGTGATCGCCAAGGCCGCGCGCGACCGCGGCATCCTGACCGTCGGCGTCGTAACCAAACCCTTCATGTTCGAAGGCGCGCGGCGGATGCGCTCGGCCGACGCGGGGATCGCCGAGCTGCAGGATCATGTCGACACGCTGATCGTCATTCCGAACCAGAATCTCTTTCTGGTCGCCAACCCCAACACCACCTTCAAAGAAGCCTTCACCATGGCGGACGAGGTGCTGCAACAGGGC
>JBGTUD010000214.1:0-5437 GCA_041939405.1 Sphingopyxis sp.
GCACTGTATATCGGCACTACCCCTGAGCTACGCCCGCTCTGGCGGCTGGCGTCCCTGAGGGGCCAGCGGGTGAGGCGCGCGATTAGCACCGGCCTTTTGACTCGGCAAGCCCTGATTGCGCATTTTCTCCGAAGGGTTGGCATATCGTCCGCAAATCCCACATAAGCGGCACATGAGTCTTTCCCGCCAGTGCGGAAATGGCGCCCATCGAAACAGGAGCACCCCTTTGTGGCCACTCTCGGTCTGAATCCCCAGGACAAGGAAGCCGTCGAAGCCTTTCGCCGCGATGTCGTCGAACCGTCGATGACGAGCCTCGTCATTCTCGATTTCTGGGCCGAATGGTGCGGGCCGTGCAAACAGCTCGCCCCCGTGCTCGAAAAGGTCGCCGCCGACTATGCCGACAAGGGCGTCCTGCTCGCCAAGATCGATGTCGACGCGAATCGCTTTATCGCCAGCCAGTTTCAGGTCCAGTCGATCCCGACCGTCTATGCCATCTTTCAGGGCCAGCCCGTCGCCAATCTGACCGGCGCGCGCAGCGAAAGCCAGCTGAAGTCGATGCTCGACCAGCTGCTCGCGCAGCTGCCGATCGAAAGCGCCGCTAAGGAGCGCGCAGTCGAGATCGCGCCGCTGATCGAAATGGGCGAAGGTGTGCTCGCAGAGGGTGACGGCGCCCGCGCGGCGGGAATCTTTGGCCAGATCGTCGAGATGGCGCCCGACAACGCCGCCGCGCACGGCGGCCTCATTCGCGCCATGCTGCTCGCGGGCGACGTCGCGGGCGCGCAGGCGGCGCTCGATGCGCTTCCCGACGAAATCGCCGCCGACCCCGCGATCGCGCAGGCGAAAAGCGCGCTGGCGCTGGCCGCCGACGCGCCCGATTCGGGCGAACTCGCCGCGTTCGAGGCGGCGATCGCGGCGAATCCGGACGATCATCAGGCGCGCTTCGACCTCGCCGCCGCGCAGATCGGCGCGGGGCAGCGCGATGCCGCGGCCGACAATCTGCTCCACATCATCGCCGCCGACCGCGACTGGCAGGAGGGCGCGGCGCGCGCCAAATTGCTGGCGCTGTTCGAAGCGGTGGGACTGGAAGACGCGTGGGTCGCGGCGCAGCGCCGCCGCCTGTCGCTGATCCTGTTCGGCTGATGGGCGCAACCGCGCCCTTGACCATCCAGCGGATCGCGATTTTTCCGCTCACCGGCGCAGTGCTGTTTCCGGGGCTGCACCTGCCGCTCCATATCTTTGAACCGCGCTATTCGGCGATGGTGCAGGAGGTGCTGGCCCGCGACCGGCAGATCGGCATGATCCAGCCGCGCCAGATTCCCGGCGAAGAAGATCGCGAGCCCCCGGCGCTGTACGACGTCGGATGCGTCGGGCGCATTGTCGATGTCGAGGCGCTCGACGAAGGCCGGTTCAACCTGGTTCTGGAGGGCATTGCGCGTTTTCGCGTTCGCCGCGAACTCGACGTCACGACGCCGTTCCGGCAGGTCGAGGCCGAAATCGAACTGGAGACGGAGGATGACGCCGTGCTGGCGAGCATCGAGCGCGCCAGCCTCGAGCGCGAGGCCAAACGCTTCGCCGCGCGGCAGGGCTATGTCGTCGATTGGGATTCGGTGGGTCAGCTCGACGATGAAACGCTGGTCAACGGCATTGCACAGGTCGCCCCCTTCGATGCCGCCGCAAAGCAGGCGCTGCTCGAAGCGACCCCGATCGACGCGCGCGCCGAACTGGTGATCCAGCTGATGCAGTTTTTTGGCCGCTTCGACAGCGACGACGGGCGCGCGACGCTGCAATAATCGCGGTCAATGCGCCTCGGGCGTGGCGGCGTGGCGGACGATGTCCGCGAGCGCGCGGCGGACGATGTGCCGCTCGCTCTCGCGCAGCCGGTCCGCCGATTCGATGAAGGTCAGATGGCGCCGGACGAGCGCGCTTTCGGCGGCGATCCGCGCCGCGACCCGCCGGTCGCCGCCGCAGAGCGCGGACGCGCGGCGATCCGCCCACTCGCCGATCAGCCGTTCGGCGGCGCGGCCGGCGAGATGGTCGGCGGCGGCGCGCTCGACCCCGGGTTCGGCCGCCGGGTCGATCAGCCATTCGTCGGCATCCTCCACCGGCAGGGCGTCGAGCGACAGTGTCGCCGCCGCCCGCCGCGGCCTTGCACGCCGCTGGTCGCCGTGGAGGCGGTGGCGGAGCGCCTGCAATTCGGCGCGGAACTGCCAGTTCACATAGGTGGTGAAGCGGGCGCGGGCGGGATCATAGCGTTCGGCGGCGCGATGCAGCGCGATCGCGCAAACCTGTGCCGCGTCCTCGGCGACGTCGGTAAGGCCATAGATATGCGTGAAATAGCGGATGCGGGGAGCCAAGAGCGCGGCGAGGCGCACGAAGGCACGGTCGGCAAGCGCGCGATGGCGCGGTCCCGGCGCCGCGTCGAGCGCGGTTCGCGCCTCGATATAGTCGATGACGGCTGTTTCGAGCGCGTCGCTTTTCGTCGCCATGATCTGTCCCCATCCGCGTCCGGCCGCAGGGCCGCTGGGCGGGGATAGGACATCATGCTTTGCGCCCGGTTGCTGGCTCGCTCCGTAGAAATACCTAGACTTCCTCGCCGGCCAGCAGGCGCGGCAGGTCGCCCGCTTCGCCGCGCGCTTCATCCATGAAAAAGCGTTTGAGCATCGGCATATGCTGAACCGCGCCGAGGCCGGAACGCCGCACCGCGGCGGCCGCGCGGCCGGGGATACCGAACAGGCGCGTGAGCCCGTCGGTGGCGAGGCTGACCATCAGATTGTCGAGCCCGCGCCAGCGCTGATAGCGCGCAAGGAGCGCCGCATCGCCAAGGTCGAGGCCGAGCCGCGCCCCCTCGACGAGCACTTCGGTGAGCGCCGCGACGTCGCGCAGGCCCAGGTTCAGCCCCTGCCCCGCAATCGGATGGATGCCGTGCGCGGCGTCGCCGACGAGCGCGATGCGGCTCGCAACGATCGACGCGCTGTGATGAAAGCCGAGCGGATAGGTCATGCGCGGCGCGACGAGCTGCATCGCGCCGAGCACGCCGCCGGCGCGCTTTTCGAGTTCGGCGGTGAAACCGCGCTCGCCGAGCTTGGCAAAGCCGGGGCCGTCCTTTTCGGAGACGGTCCAGACAAAGGCCGAGCGATGCCGCCCCTCGGCATCGTCGACGAGCGGCAACAGCGCGAACGGACCCGAAGGATAGAAGATTTCATAAGCGACATGATCGTGCGGGCGCGAATGCGCGACGGCGCCGATCATCGCATGGTGGTGATAGGACCAGCTGGCGATATGAAAACCCGCCGCTTCGCGCGTCGGCGAGCGGCGCCCCTCGGCGACGATAAGGAGCGGCGCGGCGAGCCGCATTCCGTCGGCGAGCGTCAACGTGACGCCATGCTCGTCGATCGTGCGCGAGGTCACCGTCGCCGGCATGGCCAGACGGACGAGCGACGCGTCGGCGAGCGCAGCGGCGAGCGCAAGCCGAAGCTGGCGATTTTCGACCATCGTGCCGAGCGGCGGGTCGCCATCCGCGGTGACGAAGTCGAGTTCGCCGCCGCGCCCGCTGTCGGGGGCGCCGTCGCCCACCTTGATCGCGCGGATCGGGCAGCCGTGCCCCGCAAGGCGGTCCGCAAGGCCCAGCACCTTGAACATCTGCCACGTCGCGCTCGCGATTGCCGAGGCGCGGCCGTCGAAGCCGGGCGCGATGGTGGCGCGCGGATCGGCGGGGTCGACCACCTGCACCGAAAGCCCGTGATGTGCGAGCGCGAGCGCGAGCGCCTGCCCGACCAGGCCGCCACCCGAAATCAGGACATCGCTGCGCAAAGTGTCGCTCATGTCGCCGCCCTAGCGCGCGGCGAAGCGGTTGGAAAGGGCGCGGGCGGCCCGGCCGCGCGCTTGACGGCGAGTCCACCCCATGCGCATATCGCCGGTGTTAACTGACAGGGACCGGAAGAGAGCATGGCTAGCCGCAAGGCCGCACCCGCAAAGGCCGATTGGCGCACCGTTTTCCGCCAGAGCATCGCGCGATCGCTGGTGATCGCTGCGGCGGTGGCGCTCGGGCTCTTCACGCTGTTCCTGACGCTGGCGTTCGCAACTTACGACAGCACCGACGCCGCGCTTAACACCGCCGCCGCGGGCACCGCCGCGAACTGGATGGGCAATGCGGGTGCCTGGTTCGCCGACATCGGCCTGTCGATCGGCGGCGTCGGCGTCGTCCTGCTGCTGCCGCTGCTCGCGATCATCGCATGGCGGATGTGGAAGGGCGAGCCGCAGCCGTACTGGCCGCGCCAACTGTCGTACAGCTTTATCGGCATCCTGCTCGTCGGGCTCGGCGCCGAACTCTGGGCGCCGGCGACGAACGCGCCGATGCCCGCGGGCTGGGGCGGGATCATTGCGCTGCTCGTCGGCGGCGCGATCACGCCGCTGTTCGCCAGCGCGGGCGAACCCGCCGCGGCGTTGATCCGCTTTGCCACGATCTTGCTGCTGGTCGGCATCGGACTGTTCCTGGCCTGGCGCGCGCTACGGCTCGAAAAGGGCTGGGCGTCGCGGCTCCGGCTTCCCGCCAGGGAGACAAGCCGCGTGGCCGAACCGGTACGCGGCGCGCCGCCCGCTACGGAAAAGACGACGGAGATCGGCGAACGGACCGTACGGCCGCGCGCGGTTGCCGAGCCGGTCGATCGCGCCCCGCCCGAAATCGCCGAGCCGGTGCAGCGCACCGCCGTGTCGAAACCCAAGCCCAAGCCGCAGACCGAGCTGTTCACCCATTATCAGCTGCCGTCGATCGACCTGCTTTCGCCCGCGCCCGAACGTCCGGCGGGCCAGATCGACAAGGCGGCGCTCGAACGCAATGCGCGGCTGCTCGAATCGGTGCTCGAGGATTTTCAGGTCAAGGGCGTCGTCACCGCGGTGCGCCCCGGCCCCGTCGTCACCATGTACGAACTGGAACCCGCGCCGGGGACAAAGGCCAGCCGCGTGTCGAACCTCGCCGACGACATTGCGCGCAACATGTCGGCGCTGTCGGCGCGCATCGCGCCGATCCCCGGCCGCACCGTCATCGGCATCGAACTGCCCAACGCGCATCGCGAATCGGTGGTGCTGCACGAAATCATCGGCAGCGCGCTGTTCCAGGATCATACGGGATCGCTGCCGATCATCCTCGGCAAGAATATCAGCGGCGATGCGATGATCGCCGACCTCGCCCCGATGCCGCACCTCTTGATCGCGGGTACGACCGGATCGGGCAAGTCGGTCGGTCTGAACGCGATGATCCTGTCGCTTCTCTATCGCCTCGGTCCCGATCAGGTGAAGATGATCATGATCGACCCCAAGATGCTGGAACTCAGCGTCTATGACGACATTCCGCACCTGCTCGCCCCCGTCGTCACCGAACCCAAGAAAGCGATCCGCGCATTGAAATGGGCGGTCGAGCAGATGGAAGACCGCTACCGGA
>JBGTUD010000215.1:0-5433 GCA_041939405.1 Sphingopyxis sp.
ATCAGAAAATGAAGCAGGGCGCTGGAAATATACATTCCGATGGCGCCTGCCATCGGGCTGAATGGACGCTCAACTTCCGCCAGCAGGTTTATGACAGCTGGGCGGAGGAAGGCCGCGACCTTTCTGCCTACGACCGCACGAAGCTGATGAGCGCCGATTATGACGAGAGCGAATTGTCACAGGAGGCCGACAACCGCATTCGCACCTTCCAGCGCGACGCGGCGAAGCGGGCGGGCATTTTCCACCACCTGATCACGCTGCCGACCTATCACACTGCGGCGCTCAGCACCGATAATCTCGCCAAGGAATATTTCGGCGAAGAAGCGATGCTCGGCTATGTGAAGGGCGTCCAGCGCAAGGAAATCCGCGAGGGTATCGCCTGCGTCAAGCACCAGAATATGAGCGGCAGCGACATCGGCGACGATCACAAGGAATATTTCGCCGGCGATGCGGCGCTGAAAGCCGCAGGCAAGGATAACACGATGAACCAGTTCGCCGCCTGACACAAGCTCGGCGCGAGGGACCCGTTGCACCCCTCGCGCCAACCCTCTCGGCGCGGGACGCCTTGCACACACGTCCCGCGCCCACCGAGCTTTCCTGGGGAGGAAAGCCTGTCCGCCGGAAGCTTATACGGGCTTCCGGCGGACATTTTTATCGCGGCATCGCGGCTTCTTCTTCACGCGTCTTGACGAGCGACCAGACAATGCCGCCCGCGATCAGCGCAACCGTCACGCCCAGGCTGATCAGCGGCGGAAATTTGTCGCCGCCGAGGATGAAGTCGGCGACGAAAATCTTCGACCCGATGAACACCAGCACCAGCGCGAGCGCATATTTAAGGTAATGGAAACGGTGCACCATCGCCGACAGCGCAAAATAGAGCGCGCGCAGGCCAAGGATCGCCATGATATTCGACGTATAGACGATGAAAGTGTCGGTCGTGATCGCGAAGATCGCCGGCACGCTGTCGACCGCGAACACCAGATCGGCCAGGTTGATGACGACCAACGCGAGGAACAGCGGCGTCGCGGTGAGCACCAGCCTGCCCGTCTTGCTGTCGGCCACGCGCACGAAGAATTTCTCGCCGTGCAGCTCGTGCGTCAACGGTATGTGGCGCGACAGCCATTGGACGACCGGATTGCCCTTCACATCCATCGGCGTATCGCTCGCGAACAGCATCTTCACCCCGGTGAAGACGAGGAACGCCGCGAAAATATAGAGCACCCAGCCATATTCGGTGACCAGCGCCGCGCCGCCCGCAATCATGATGCCGCGCAGCACGATCACCGCGACGATACCCCAGAGCAAAGCCCGATACTGAAAGCGCGGCGGGATCGCGAAGGTCGTGAAGATCAGCGAGATGACAAAAATATTGTCGATCGACAGCGCCTTCTCGATGAAAAAGCCGGTATAATATTGAAGGCCCGCCTCGCCGCCCTTCGCGGCCCAGACCCACGCCCCGAACGCCAGCGCAATACCGATATAGAGCCCCGAGAGCTTCAGGCTCTCGCCGATCCCCATCTCCTTGTTTTCCTTGTTCAGAATGCCAAGGTCAAAGGCGGTGAGCGCGATGACGATCGCGATGAAGGCAAGCCAGAACCAGGCCGGAGTGCCCAGCCAGTCAGCCAACAGCAATTCCATGATAAACATCCCTGGATACGCCGAACGCGCCGCCTTTCGGCGGCGCCCCGGTCCTCAATTTTCCATGATCAGCGGGCGAGCGCGAGCCGGGGCACCGGCTGTCGGAGCAAACGCAGCGTTATCGCCGCGAGCCGTCGCTTGACCGCGAGTTTGAGCGTCTTCAGCCGCAACAGGCGGAACGGATCGGCGCCCTGCCGGCGCACCTCGTACCGCTCGGCCTCGTCGAGCTGGCGGTGAAGCACGGTCAGACGATAGAAATTGGGAGAAAAAGTCATCGAAAAGGGCCTCCTGATTGAAAAATCAAGCAGGTGACGCCGACGCCGAAACCCTCAGAACAGGGGGGAGAATGGGCCGCAAGCATCGGTGTCACCCGATGCGGTCCGACATCACGTGGCGGGACATGTCCCGCCGACGCCAGAGGGGCCCGGCCCGCATAAATCGCATGTAGGAAGTCCCTCCGGCGCTTGCAAGGCCTCCCGTCTCGCGCTGTATGGCAAAAAACCGGCGCCCGGGGGCAAGCCCGGAGTGCCGAGTGTTGGGAGGGAGGCTTTATATGCGTCCAGCGTCGGCGGCTTGACCAACATTGGATGCGTGAACTCCGGCATTTCTTTCCAGCCCCAGGCGATGCCGGAATGAAGGCAAAGGCGCGGTCAGGAAACGCGATCGAAATGGGTCGTTTCCAGTCGTTGTCGCTTGTCGCTCGACCAGACAATCGTTTCGGTCATGGATTTCATATCCTTGGCCACGGTATAAATGCGCGTCGACACCCGCGCGCCCGCCTTGCCCAGCGTCATCACCAGCGTATCGGGCGCCGGCTGACGCAGAGCGACACTGTCGATGAAATCCATATTGCCCGTGACCGGCACGGCAACACCATCGAGCGCGGCGGTCGATTCCGAATATCGGAGGGAGCCGTCGCGGGCGACGATTTCGACGCGCGTTGTCCACTTGCCGTCCGGCGATGCCCGAAAGGTCATCGTCACCCTTTGCGGCCGCTCCTCCGCGGGCATGGGCGATGCGTCGAGCGACCAGCTTCCGACCAGCGGCAGCGGCATGGATGCCGCGCCATAGGCGGCGTTGGCCGTTTCGGTCCGATCGGCGGACGGGGCGACTGCGACCATTAGCCCGGCCGCGGCGAGAGGGATTGCGATAAACATGACGATCATTCCTTTCGAACCACGAACCCCAGCGGTTGCGGGGCGTGTCGAACCTGTCACCGTCCGGCGTCCGCTCGAAAGATCGATATTTTTGTCACAAGTTTCCTGGAGGTTCAGCAGCCGCGCCAATTCACGGCTGCTGCCGACCCCTGTTTTCCGGCGCGCGCTTCGCAAACGTTCGTTGATCGACGTTTCCGAACGCCCCAGCCGCGCGGCAATCGTCTTTACGGTGTGGCCGACGACCAACAGGCGCAAAACTTCCAACTCGCGCTCAGAAAGGCACGCGGAGAGGCCCGAAGCAGGTTCATTGGCAGGCATGACGTCTGCTCACCACAGCGCCGCGAACCGGTCCATCCCAATTTATTTGGGAGAGGGAAGAGAGGGGTGCCGCGCTATGACGCCCCCTTCCCCATCAGCTTCATCGTCATCGCCGTCAGCGCCTCTGTCGCGGTCGAGATCACCGCGGGAGCGTCGGGCGCCCAGAAGGGCGAGTGCAGGCTCGGCAGCGTGCGCCCTTCCTTCTTCGCCGCATCATATTCAGCCTGCGGCACGCCGCCGACCCAGACGATCAGGCTCTTGATGCTCTTGTCCTCGCGTCCGAAACGGCCAAAGTCTTCGCCGCCCATCACCGGCGGCATCTGCACGACGCGCTCTTCGCCGAAGCTCGTTTTCAGAAAGGCCGCCATTTCCTCGGTGAAGGCGGGCGTATTATAGGTCGCAGGGGTATATTCGTCCCTCTGGACCGTCACCACCGGCATCCGGTCGTCGGGTATGCCCGCGGCAATCGCTTCGCCCTTCGCAATCCGCTCAATGCCGTCGAGCAGATGGTCGCGCACCGTGTCGGTATAGCTGCGAACCGTCAATTGCAGCCGTGCCTCGTCCGAAATGATGTTGTGCTTGGCTCCGGCATGAAAGCTGCCGACCGTTACGACCGCGCTGTCGATCGGGCTGATCTCGCGCGATACGAGCGTTTGCAGCGCCCCGACGATACGGCTCGCGAGGACGATCGGGTCTTTCGTCGCCTGCGGATAGGCACCATGCCCGCCGACGCCCTTTACCAATATGTCGACGCTGTCGACATTGGCGAGCGCATAACCCGGCGTATAGCCGATCTTGCCCGCCAGAAACTGCGCCGCGTCGTGGAAGGCGAGTACATATTCGGGCTTGGGGAAACGCGTGTAAAGCCCGTCCTCAAGCATCATCCGCGCGCCGGCGCCGCGTTCCTCGGCCGGCTGACCGATCATCACCAGCGTGCCCGCCCATTTATCCTTGTTGGCGGCCATCAGCCGCGCGACACCGACCCATGCGGTCATGTGCGTATCGTGGCCGCAGGCGTGCATCACGCCGGTCTCGACACCCTCGGCGGTCGTCACGCGGACCTTGGACGCGCCGGGAAGCCCCGTTTGCTCGGTCACGGGCAACCCGTCCATGTCGGCGCGAACCATCACGACCGGGCCGTCGCCATTTTTCATCACCGCGACGACGCCCGTACCACCGACCTTTTCGGTCACGCTGAAACCCAGCTTGCGCGCTTCCGCGGCAAGGATGCCCGCCGAGCGCACTTCCATGAAACTG
Organism: Sphingopyxis sp.; assembly: GCA_041939405.1. Taxonomy (GTDB): domain Bacteria; phylum Pseudomonadota; class Alphaproteobacteria; order Sphingomonadales; family Sphingomonadaceae; genus Sphingopyxis. The sequence continues at coordinate 4,371 of JBGTUD010000215.1, forward strand.
AGTTCGGGATTGGCGTGCAGATCCTGATAAATCGCCATCAGCGACGGCATCTGTTCCTGCACCTCGCCGCGCAGCGTCTGTGCCGACGCAGGCGCCGACAGGGCCAACGCCGCCACGCTTACCCAAAATCCCCGCATAACCTTCCTTCCCATCATCAATCTGCCGGAACCAGCTCGATCACGTCGAGCAGCGATTCATAGGCCGGCGCGGGCAGCACGAGCCGCCAGCGATTGTCGCTGATCCGTTCGATCAGCCCGGCCATGTCGCGCATCCGGTCGCTGCCGTAATTGACCGCCATTTTTTCGTCGCCGAGTTCGAGCGTGCCCAAGAAAATCTGGCGCTCCAGATTGTCGGGAAAGATCAGTCCGACGGGCCGCTGCGACCCGGTGAGCTTGGTCAGGCTCGACAGGCCCTGCTCGACCGCAACGCGGCACCGGAACCAGCTATAGGCGATATAGCCCAGTCCGCCGCGACCTTTCGCGCCGATCTTGATCGTCCGGCACCGATAATCGCCCGCGGGCAGATGCGCATTGGGGAGCGCGGCCGTCGGGTGAAGCAGCACGCCCTCGCGTTCGATGTCGGCGCCATGGCCCTTGGCGCGCGCGTCGGCAAGCGCCGCCTGCCAGCTCGTATACCAACCGCGTATCCGCTGTTTGTCGGCGTCGGTCGCGGTCGCGCGCCACGTCCCGCTCGCCTCCGCCACATCGGCTGCGGACGGCGGCACCGCTGGAACCGTCCGACACGCGCCAAGCGTGACGCCCAGCGCCACCGCCAAAACCCATAAGGTGCGACCCATGATTCTCTGTTTCTCCCCTGTCCCTCTATGGTTAACCTTAGGAGGCGAAAGGGGATTGCTCAAGGGCGGAGCCGGTCAGGCGGCGGTCCACCCCCCGTCGACGCTCAGATTGGCGCCGGTGATATTCGCGGCTTCGTCGCGCGTCAGAAAGGCCGCGAGCGCCGCAACCTGCTCGACGGTGACGAACTGTTTGGTCGGCTGTCCGGCGAGCAGCACATCGTTGATCACCTGTTCGCGCGTCATCCCCCGCGCCTTCATCGTGTCGGG
>JBGTUD010000216.1:0-5422 GCA_041939405.1 Sphingopyxis sp.
CGCGCAGCGACGCGAGGCGCCGCAGCCGCTCGAGCCGGCTCGCTTCGGATTGGAACTCGAGCTGCCGCCGTTCGGCCTGCGCCCGGGCGATATTGCCCTGGTTGCGGTCGAACCGTCCGAGCGGGATGGAGATGCCGCCGAGAACGGCGACATCGTTGGTCTCGCGAAGGAAGCGGGTGCCGCCCGAGACCGTATAGTCCTGGTGCGCGCGGCTTTGCTCGACGACGACCTGCGCGCGGGCCCGGTCGACGGCGGCGTCGAAGACCGCCGCGTCGGCTTCGGCAAGCGGCGGATCGCGCGGATCGGGTTTCTCGATCCCCTCGGCGATAACGAGGCTGTCAGGCGTGCCGCCCCAGAAGGAGGTGAGCAACGCGCGTGCGGATTGCCGCTTCGCCTGGGCTTCCTTCAGGGCCAGCTCGGCTTCGAGAATGCGGGCATCGGCGCGCGTCTCGACGAAGAGCGGATCCTTGTAGCCGCGCACGCGCCGGATCGCTTCGGTCCGCATCTCCTTTTCGAGTTTGACGCGATCCTCTGCGATCCAGACCATCTGCTCGGCGATCTGGACGTCGATATAGGCGCGCTGCACTTCCTGGGCGATGTCGAGCCGGACGAGCCGCCACTGCGCCTCGGCGAGTACGACACCGCGCTCGGCAAGCGCCATCCGTGCCTCGCGCTTGCCCCCGCGTTCGAGCGGCTGCGAATAGGTGACGGTGAGTTCCGATTGCCGGAACAGGCCATAGCCGCCCGTTCCGACGCCATTTTCCATGTCGACCGACACGGTCGGATTGGGACGGACGCGGGCTTGCAGCTGGTCGGCGCGCGCGGCGTCGACCCCCGCTTCGCCGGCTCTAAGCTCGGGCGATGCAGCGATGGCCCGCTCGACCGCCTGGTTGAGCGTTAGCGGCTGGGCCCAAACGGACCCCGCCAGCAGCGCAGCCCCGGCCAACAGGGCGGCGCGCATATGGATATGCATGAATGATCACTCCTGAACGGTTCGACTGAGCGCAGGCCGAAAAGGAGCCGCGCGGCAGGCGTCGTTCAGGCGAGGGGAGGGTTCAGGGGAGGTGCGAGCGCGCGCGAAGCGAGGCGCGTCGCGGGCAGCGCAAAGTGCAGGCCGCCGGAAAAACAGGACAGATCGTCATGACCCGAAAGGGCCTGATCGGATGCGACCGGGCAATTATGGTGACTGCCGTGGAGGTCGGCGTCCTGCTGACCTTTTTGCGTGTCCTTGTCCGACGCATGGCCCGGCTCGACATGGTGCGAAAGATGCGAATCCGTCGCATGGTGCGTCATGCCCGCCATCGCCGGCGCAGCATTGTGGAGCCCGCTGAGCAGCAGGATGAACACAAGCAACAGGCGAAGGGGAGCGCCGGACATGGTCGCGCCCCTAACAGCGAATGCCCTGTTCCGGAAGTCCAAAACCGGATCAATCGGTTCGCGCAGCGCCGCTCTCCCTCGATCGGGCCGCTTCGATCAGCGCTTCCAGGGCGTTCGGCATTGGCATCGGCTCGAAGGCGCTCACCCGCGCGCGGCCATTGTTGCCCGCGGGGAGGCGACCGGTCAGCGAACCGAGCGGGACGAGCAGGAACCGCATCGCCTGACCGGCAGCTTCACGGGCATCGCCGAGCTCGATCGCATAGCGAAGCATGTGCCAGTGGGAGGCGAGATGCGCGCCCATATAGGGCTGGCTCAATATATGTTCCCATTCCAGCGCCTGCCACGCAGCGGCTTCATCTCCGATTCGGCGTGATTCGCAAAACAGGCGATATTGATCGCGCAGCAGCGGCTCGATGACGGCCATGCTCACGGGATTTACTGTCGGCGGCACCATGTCCATTCCCCCTTTTTGTGCAGGGCAGGCTTTTGCACCCTGTAGTAGATACAGGGTCAAGCCCTGATGTTCCGGCGGGACGCTGTGCCGCTCGGCTTCCGATTTACGCCCTCGTCTCACGGGAAGCATATCGCTCGAATGTCGTCCCGAACAAAGGAGGCGGCAGCCAATAGCGAAACGATAGAAATAACAGCAAAAGACAATCGTAGAATTATTGTGCTTAACGCGCGATTGTTCGGCGGATATCCTGTTTCTTTAGACGCTTCTGCAACTATAGAGGGGCAAGATGCACTGCTCCCTTACCTCCATGAGATAATATTACGGAGCCGGTTCGGGGGTTCGAAGAGTGCCGCCGAAGTTGATTGAAAATCTTCTACTTTTCACCGCGCCGTTTCGATGCTAGGGGCCGGTTTCAATGCGACGGGTGATCCTCTTCCTCCTGACCCTTCTCCTTGCATCCGGAACGGTTGCGGGGTCGCTCGCACATGCGACCGAGGATCGGGCCGAAGCGAGCCTTTTTGTCGCGGCGATCGAGGCCGGCTGCGTTTCCGCACCGGCGATCGAAAGCGCCGAAGTCGACAAGAAAAAATCCTCTCCCGGCGAAAAACAGCAGGTGCCAGCCGCCGCTCATGGTTGCCATGGTCACCATTCGGGCGTCCCGGCGGAAACGCTGTCGGCAGCGACCGAAACCCCTGCTCCTGAAGCGCACACGCGCATCCTGACGGCCGCCTTGCCGCCCGTCGCCTATATCGGGACGTTCCGCCCTCCAATCGCCTGACGCTTTAGGTCTGCGCGCGCCCTTCGCGTGCGCTTCTCCCTGGAAACGTCAGGAGTCTCTTTTTCATGAAATCCATAGTTGTCGCCGCGAGTCTCGTGGCGCTCGTTGCAGGCGCAAATTCCGCGCCCGCCGCTGCCCAGTCGGCAGCGACGGAGCTGGTGGGACCGCCTTCTTCCGCAGGCGAGGCCGTGCGTACCGGCCCGCTTCCCGCTCGATTGTCCCTCGCACAGGCGATGGAGGAAGCCGACGCCCGATCGCCGCGCGTGGTTGCCGCCGAAGCCGAAGTGGAGGCCGCGCGCGGTCGCCAGCGTCAGGCGGGCTATCGCTACAATCCGACGCTCAATGTCGATGTCGAGAATTTCGCAGGCACCGGCCCCTATTCGGGCCTGAACGGTCTCGAGACGACCGTTTCGGTAAACCAGCGCCTCGATATCGGGGGCCGGCGCCGGGCGCGCATGACGCTCGCCGACGCCGAGTTTCTGGCAGCGAAGTACAGGTTGGAGATTGCACGCGCAGATCTTGCGCTCGATGTCCGCAACCAGTTCGCGACCGCTCTTGCGGCGCGCGATAGCCTCGCGCTCGCACGCGAAAATGAAGCGCGTGCCCGTGAACTCGTTCGCGTGGCACAGGCCATGGTCGATACCGGCAACGAGCCGCCGCTCCGCGCGTTCCGCGCCAACGCGGCTCTCGTTCAGGCCACCGCCGAGCTGCGCACGGCCGAGGCCGAAGAAAGAACCGCCCGGCGTTCGCTCGCGGCGCTCCTCGGAAGCTCGGTCCCGCCTGCCGAGTTGATGGAAGGCGATATGTGGGTGGCACCGGAGACGGTGGACTCGCTTGCGACGCTCGACGTTCGCTTGGCAGAAACCGAGAAGCTGATTGCCGAAGCGCGGCTCCAGGGGCAGCGCGCCGATGGCCGGCTCGATCCGTCGGTCGGCTTCGGGGTGCGTCAGCTTCGCGACACCGGCGATCGCGCATTGATCGCCAACGTCTCCGTGCCGCTCCCCGTCTTCGATCGCAACCGCGGCAACATCTCGGCAGCCAAGTCCGATGTCGCCGCCGCCATTGCGCGGCGCGAGAATGCGGTGGTCAACGCTCAGGCGGAGATCGCCAATGCGCAGGCCGAACTCGAAGCCGCAGAGGCCCGCCTCGCGGCGCTTGAGGGCAGCGGCATCGAGCAGGCGCGCGAGGGCGTCCGGCTCGCCGAACTCAGCTACCGCGCCGGCAAGTCCTCGCTCGTCGAATATATCGACGCGCAGCAAGCCTATGCGGCAACGCAGGCCGAGCTGATCGCGGCGCGCCAGGCCCGGGCCGAAGCCCGCGCCATCCTCTCGCGCCAGGCAGCCGCCGACGGCGATGCGGATCATCAGCCATGAGCGCGCCGAGCCTTCCAGTGGACGGAGGCGCCTTCGCCATCGTCCTTCCAAGTCAACAGGGGTGCGCCGCCGGTCGGCGCGCGAACCGCATCAACAGCGGAGATAGAATATGATCACCAAGGACAAGCGTCTCCTCGGCACTGTCGCGGGCGCCATGATACTCGCCGCCGTCACGGGCTTCGGCGTTGCCCGCTGCACCGCCGACCCGGCCGCCGCACCGGCTGCCGACGGCGAAAAGGAAGCGGCGAGCGAAGCTCTTCCGAGCAGCCTCGCCATCACGCCCGAAGCGATCAAGGCCGCCGAGATCGGCGTCGAGACGATCGGCGCCGGCGGACTCGGTTCGGAAATCATCTCGCAAGCGACCGTTACCGCCGCGCCGAGCGGCGAGGCGATCGTCACCGCCCGCGCGGGCGGCGCGGTCACCCGTCTCTTCAAGCGGCTCGGCGATCCGGTCAGCGCCGGTGAGACGATCGCGATCGTGCAAAGCCGCGACGCCGCCCAGATTGCGGCCGAACGGATTGCCGCCGATGCGCGCTCGACGCTCGCGCAGAAAAATCTCCACCGCGAGAAGACCCTGTTCGACCAGAAGGTGTCGGCGCGCGTCGACTATGAGCAGGCGCAAGCCGAAGCCGCGGCCGCCGCGGCCGAAGCGCAGCGCGCGCGTGCCGCAGCGAGCGCCGCGCAGGTCACGCGCGATGGCAGCAGCGTCATCGTGGCAAGCCCGATCTCGGGACGGATCACGGCCGAGAACGCCAGCCTTGGCGCCTTCGTTCAGCCCGAAACCGAATTGTTCCGCGTTGCCGATCCCAGCAAGGTGCAGATCGAGGCGGCCGTCGGCCCGGCCGATGCACAGCGGCTCTCGCCCGGAGACCGTGCGATCATCGAACTTCCCGACGGACGCACGATCGATGCCCGCGTGCGGGCTGTGACCCCCGGCCTGTCCGGCGATACGCGCTCGGCAACCGCCGTGCTCGACGTACCCGGGGCGCTCCAGCCGGGCCTTGCGGTCCGGGTGCGGTTGCTCCCGAGCCGCGGCGCCGAAACCGGTGGGCCGGCCCGGATCGTGATCGCCGACGAAGCCCTCCAGACGCTCGAAGGCCGCGACGTGGTGTTCGTCCGCACGAAGGACGGCTTCCGGGCGCAGCAGGTCACCGTCGGCCAGCGCAGCGCGGGCCGTGTCGAAATCCTCTCCGGGCTGAAGCCGGGCCAGATCGTCGCGACCAAGAACGCTTTCCTGCTCAAGGCCGAACTCGGCAAGGGCGCGGGCGAGGAGGAATAAACCGTGATCGCGAAACTGATAGCGCTATCCGTCCGCGCGCGCTGGGCGGTGCTCTTCCTCTTCCTCGTGATCGCGGGCCTCGGCGTCTGGCAGCTCACCAAGCTGCCGATCGACGCGGTTCCCGACATCACCAACCAGCAGGTGCAAATCAACACGATCGA
>JBGTUD010000217.1:0-5401 GCA_041939405.1 Sphingopyxis sp.
GGCGAGCGTCCCTTCCTCCATCGTCGGCGAAAGCGCGGGCATCTTGAGTTCGATCGGCATCTTTGTCCTTGTCCCTGTCAGTCTTGCAGGCCGCGCCTGCCGCTACGGATTCTTCCTCGCCATAAGCACTGGTCCGGTCAAGGTCCAGCGCGGCAACTTGCGTTTCATACGAATGTGACGCACTCTCCACGCACAAAAAGCATAGCGGGGGTCGGGGGTAATGCGGACATATCTGGTGGTGATCGACGACAGCCCGGAGGCGTCGCTGGCGCTGCGCTTTGCGGCGCGGCGCGCGGCCCGGACGGGCGGCGGCGTGATGGTGCTCGCGATCGTCGCGCCGCAGGACTTCGTCGCATTCGGGGGCGTACAGGCGACGATCGAGGCCGAAGCGCGCGAACATGCCGAGGAACTGGTTGCCGCCGCCGCCGACGCGGTCGTCCAGGAAGCGGGGGTGACGCCGCAGATCATGGTCAAGGCGGGCAAGCCCGTCGAGGTAGTGCGCGAGGTGATCGGCGCGAGCGACGAAATTGCGGCGCTGGTGCTCGCGACCGCGGCGTCGGGCGCGCCGGGGCCGTTGGTATCGCATTTCACCGGACAGGATGCGGGAACCCTCCCCTGCCCGGTGATGCTGGTGCCGGGCGGGATCGACCTCGCCCGGCTCGATGCGTTGAGCTGACCACCGGTCAGACGGTAACGGCGGCGCGCGGCGCCACGGCGCCCTTCCATTCGAGCAGCGCAAAGCCGAGTACGCCCAGTGCCTGCGCGATCACCACGGCGATCCCTAGGCCGGTCATCTGTGCGGCTAAGGCCGCGATAACGGCAAAGCTGGCTGCAACCCAGCCGAGATTGCCGATCGCGATCAGCTTGACGAGCGCGGGATTGGGCACCGCCTGCCGCGCCGCGACGATCATCGACAGCGCGGCGGCGAGGCATATCCAGCCACCGATCGCGACGACCTGTGCGGGCAGACCGAGCAGCGCGCCGACGGGTTCGGCGGCGAGCAGGCCCACGGCGAAGACACCGGCGCAGGTGACGGCATCGGCGATGAGAATGGGCTTGAGATTGCGGATCGACATGGTGATTCTCCTTTCGACCCGCCTCAATTGAACCCGAAAGCGCATGGCGTCGATTACGCCCCAGGTAATGGAAAAGCCGAAGCGCGACGTATAGCTGCCGTTACGAAGGAGACGATCTATGACCCTCGCACCCGTAGGCGAGCAGCTTCGCGAATGGCGCGCGCGGCGGCGGATGAGCCAGATGGACCTCGCGCTCGACAGCGAGATTTCGACGCGGCACTTGAGCTTTATCGAAACGGGCCGGTCGCGGCCGAGCGCGCTGATGCTGCAACGCATCGCCGATTGCCTTGAGGTGCCGAACCGCGCGCGCAACGCGCTGCTCCTGGCGGCGGGATATGCCCCCGATTACCAGGAACGCGATCTCGACAGCCCCGAAATGGCAGGCATGAAAGCGATCGTCGAACATGTGCTGAAGGGGCACGAGCCTTATCCCGCGCTGGCGGTGGACCGCCACTGGAACATGATCGCAGCGAACGCAGCCGTGGGGCTTCTCACCCAGCTGGCGGCGCCCGAGCTGCTGGCGCCGCCGGTCAATGTGCTCCGCGTCGCGCTGCATCCCGGCGGGCTGGCGCGGCATATCGTGAACCTCGACGAATGGCGCGCGCACCTGCTCGAACGGCTAGACCATCAGATCGACGCCAGCGCCGATAGCGGGCTGATCGCGCTGCGCAGCGAACTGGCGGATTATGGCGGCCATATTTCCGCGCACGACGGCAATGCGACGAACAGCATTGCGGTGCCGCTGATCCTGAACACGCCCATGGGCCAGATTCGCTTTGTCTCAACGGTGACGGTCTTTGGTACGCCGGTCGACATCACCCTGTCCGAACTGGCGATCGAGGCCTTTTTCCCCGCCGATGCGGAGAGCGCGGCGCTGTTGCAGCAATTGGCCGCGCGCCAGTAGAACCTAACGCTTGCGTCCCTGATGGCGGATATTGCCCGGACGCCCCCGCTTGCCGACCATATGCTTGCCCGCCTTTTTCACCCCGTCGCGCCGCGGCGGGCGGTTCCGGAAACCACCCTCCGGCGCATCGGGCAGCTCGAAACGCAGCGCGCCGCTCACCGGATTCGCTTCCATCAACCTCAACTCCAACCGCTGCCCGACGGTGTAGCTGACGCGGCCATGTTCGCTGTCGAGCGTTCGCGCCGCCTCGTCATAGAAAAAGCGTTCGCTGCCCAGCGTCGATACCGGCACCAGCCCGTCGCCGCCCAGCCCGTCCACCGTCGCGAAAAAGCCGAACGGTTGGACCCCGGTGATGCGCGCGGCGACGATTTCGCCGACCTTGCCCGCCAGATAAGCGGCGACATAGCGGTCAACCGTTTCGCGTTCGGCTTCCATCGCGCGGCGTTCGAGTGCGCTGATTGCCTCACCGATGCGCGACAGTCCCTTGGCATCGGCCTCGCCCAGCCCTGTCTTCGCGGGCAGTCCCTTGGGCTTGCCCGGCACTTCGAGGCGGTAGCTGTCGACGAGCGCGCGGTGGACGATCAAATCGGCGTAGCGGCGGATCGGCGAGGTGAAATGTGCATAGGAGCCGAGCGCGAGTCCGAAATGCCCCGAATTGGCGGGGCCGTAATAGGCCTGCGTCTGGCTGCGCAGGATCGCCTCCATGATTTCGGGCAGGCGGTCGTCGCCCGAAAAACCATCGATCAGTCGGTTGAACACCGCAGGGGTGATGACCTGCCCCAGGGCAAAGCTCTGCTCGAACGTCTCCAGATAATCTTTCAGGCTGACGAGCTTCTCGCGGCTCGGCGGTTCGTGGATGCGGTACATGACCGGCGATTTCTTCGCTTCGAGTGCTTTCGCTGCCGCGACGTTCGCCGCGATCATATAATCCTCGATCAACCGGTGCGCATCGAGCCGTTCGCGCACGCGGATTTCGGCGATATTGCCCGCCTCGTCGAGCATCACCTGCCGTTCGGGGAGGTCGAGGTCGAGCGGCGCGCGCGCGGCGCGTGCCTTGGCGAGCAGTGCCCAGCAGCCCCAGAGATTCTGGAGCGCGGGAATAATGTCGTCATCCCAGCGAAGGCTGGGATCGCTGCCGTCCTCACCACCCTCTTGCGGCCCAAGCTTTCGCTGGGGCGACGACGAACGGTCATAGGCCGCCTGCGCACGCTCATAGGCGATGTTCGCGCGGAGCCGGACCAGCGCGCGCGCGAAGCGCCACGACGTCACCTGGCCATGGCTGTCGACCGTCAGATGGCACGCCATTGCGGCGCGATCCTCGCCGGCTTTGAGCGAGCAGACGCCCGCCGACAGCGTTTCGGGAAGCATCGGCACGACTTGGTCCGGGAAATATACGCTGTTGCCGCGCCGCCGCGCCTCGCGGTCGAGCGCGCCTTCGGGGCGAACATAATAGCTGACGTCGGCGATCGCGACGATGGCGCGATAACCACCCTTGTTCTTTTCATCCGCGTCGGGGATCGCCCAGACGGCGTCGTCGTGGTCGCGTGCGTCGGCGGGATCGATGGCAAGGATGGGCAGATCGCGCAGATCCTCGCGTCCATCGATGGTGAGCGGCAGTTTGGCGGCGCGCTCGGCTTCGGCGATCACCTCGTCGCCGAAGACATGCGGTATCTCGTGCTTGGCAATTGCGATCATGCTGAGCGAGCGCGGCGCAAAGGGATCGCCGATGCGGTCGATCACGCGTGCCTTGGTCGCCGGGCCGCGCCCCGACAATTCGGCGCGCACCAGGTCGCCGATCGCGGCATCGCCCATGTCCGCGACCGCGAAGTCGAACCGCGCGCGCTTGTCGGCGGGGCGCAGCCAGGTCATCGGCTTGCCGCCCGGACCCGTATCGGAAACGAGCACACCGATGATGCTTTCGCCGCCCGCCTGCAATTTCTTCATCGGGTGCGCGACATGGCCGCTGCCGCGTTCCTCGGTGCGCGCCAAGATACGGTCGCCGATGCCAAGCGCGCTGCGGCGTCCCTTTTCCATCACGCGCAGCCGCGGCGGCGGTCCGCTGCCTTCCCAGCGGTCGGGCACCGCCCACACGGCATCGCCCTCGACCGCCGCGACGCGCAATACGGTGACGCGCGGCAGGCCGCCATGCTTATGAAAGGCGCGCCCCGGCGCCATGTCGACCAGCCCCTCGTCGGTCATGTCTTTCAGCAGCGCCTTGAGCGCGACCTTGTCCGCGCCGTGCAGGCCGAAATGCTTGGCGATCTCACGCTTGCCGACCGCGCCGCTACTCTCCTCGATAAAGCGCAGAATTTCTTCGCGTGAGGGAAGACCTGCCGATCGGGACCGTTTGGGTGCTTTCGCCAATTAATATGTCCGCCCGATGAGCACCCGTTCAACCGCCGGCTCGCCGGTGAAGAAGCAAGTGCCATCGGCAGGTGCTGCGTCGAGGGGGGTGTTGCGCATCGTCAGCTTCAACGCTTTCAATTGCTGAACGATCCCGTCGAGCGCTGCACCGGTTGGGCGCGACCATTGCACTTCCACCCAGCCGACGAATTTATCGTCGCCCGAAAAATGAGCCGCCAGATCGGTGACGTCACGCCGGATGCTGGCGTGCAGCCGCGCCTGCGCTTCGGAATGGAGGTTGCGCTGAATCTCCTCCAGCATTGCAACCGCGCCCGCGACGAAATCGGCCTTGCCCAGAAAGGCGGTGTTGAGCTTGCCGTCATCCTTGTACAGCCGGTCGCGGCGGATCGCGGCGACATTGCTGCCCGCGACATCACGCGGGCCGACCTCGACGATGATCGGCGCGCCCTTCTTGACCCAGCCCCAGCGCTTCGTCTGCGCCTTGTTCGCACCGGTGTCGAGCAGCACGCGGACGGGTTCCCGGAAGGCATCGAGCGCCTTGAGGCCCGTTTCCAGGTCGCGGCAGTAATCGAGGATCGCGGTATCCTCCTCATTGTCGCGTAACATCGGAATAATGACGATCTGGTGCGGCGCGATGCGCGGCGGACAGCGGAGGCCGTCATCGTCGCCGTGCGTCATGATGACGCCGCCGATCATCCGCGTCGACGTGCCCCAACTCGTCGTGTGGCACAGGCTGTGGCCGCCATCCTTGTCCTGATACCGGATATTCGCCGCCTCGGCGAAGCCGGTGCCCAAATAGTGCGACGTCCCCGCCTGCAAGGCCTTGCCGTCCTGCATCATCGCTTCGATCGAATAGGTTGCGACCGCGCCGGGAAACCGTTCATGTTCGGGCTTCTCGCCCGCGATCACGGGCATCGCGAGCACCTCTTCGGCAAAGGCGCGGTACATTTCGAGCGCGCGCAGCGTTTCGGCCATCGCATCGTCCTTGTCGGCGTGCGTCGATAATCCGGCCGTCCGTAAAGATAAGATCGACGCACGGAAGTTGCTCGAAAAGCTC
>JBGTUD010000218.1:0-5399 GCA_041939405.1 Sphingopyxis sp.
GGCGTTAAGCTCGTTGGAGATCGTACGCGACCGGATGTCGCTGACCGCTGCGGCGACCATCATCAGGGCCAGGGCGGCCATCAGGCCGAGCGCGAGCGTTCCATTCTCCATATGGACGCGTCTACGCCTTATGGCTTACCAAAGAGTAACCATCTTGGCGGGCGGGAGCGACACTTGCATTCCGCGGGACAGCCGATATGCGGCGGGCATGACCGGCGCCGCCCCTTCCGCAACCGACATATTGATCGTGGGCGCGGGAATAGCCGGCGCCAGCCTGGCGGCAGCGCTCGCGCCCTGGCGCCGCGTCGTGCTGATCGAGGCGGAGGATGCCCCCGGCTATCACGCCACCGGGCGGTCGGCCGCCTTCTGGCACGAAAGCTATGGCGGGGCCGGGGTGCAGCCGCTGACGCGGGCGTCGCTGGAGGCGCTCGACCGGCCGCCGCCCGAATTCGCCGACCGGGGCTTTCTGGGTCCGCGGACGGCCTTGACCATCGGGCAGGCAAAGGACGCGGCAGCGGTGGATGCCTTCGTTGCCGAATTTGCCGCAAAGGGCGTCGCTGTCCATCGTATTTCGGGCGCAGCGATGGCGGAGCATATTCCCGGGCTTCGGCCGCAATGGAGCGAGGGGGCTTTTGAGGCCGCGTGCCGCGACATCGACGTGGGCCGGTTGCACGCGGCCTTCCTGCGCGCCGCCAAGCGTGCGGGGGCCACGCTTGTCGCCCGCGCGCCGCTGCGGCGGGCCCGCAGCGTCGGGCAGGGATGGGAGGCGGAGGTCGGGGGCTCGACGGTTCATGCCGCATTGCTCGTTAACGCTGCGGGGGCCTGGGCCGACCGGGTCGCCGCCGTCGCCGGCATCGCACCGGTGGGTATCCGGCCCTATCGCCGAACGATGTTGCAAGTGCGTCTGGCGATGCCGGTTCCGGCGGCGCTACCGCTCGTCGTCGACGTCGGCGGTTCCTTTTATTTCAAGGGCGAAAGCGAGGGGCGCGTGTGGCTTACGCCGCACGACGAAACCCCGGTCGAACCGCATGACGTCGTTCCCGAGGACATCGACGTGGCGACGGCGATCGACCGTTTGCAATCGGTCGTCGATTGGCCCGTCGCGAGGATCGAGCGCAAATGGGCGGGGCTGCGCAGTTTTGCCCCCGATCGCCTGCCGGTCTTTGGTGTCGACCGGAATGAGCCGCGCTTCATCTGGTGCGCGGGGCAGGGCGGATTCGGTATTCAGACGGCGCCCGCGATCGCCGGGCTGCTCGCTGCGCAGCTTGGCGCCCCGGCGCCCGCCGATCCAATCGCAAGGGTTGATCCATCGCCCTATGCGCCCTCGCGCTTTGGCTGAACCGATCGGTGCTTGCGCGACGAAGCGGCTTGGTTAGCATGGGCCCGGCGCGTCACCCCCGGCGCGGACCGACCAAGTGGAGGATGGCATGGCCCATTATTTCGAGATCAAGAAGAACAAGGCCGGCGAATTTGTCGCCTATTTCAAATATAATAGCGAGTCGATCTTCTGGACCGAAGGCTACAGCAGCAAAGCCTCTGCGAAGAATGCGATTGAGTCGATCCTGAAAAATGGTCCGGGCGCCGAGGTGCGCGAAACCGACTGACGAACGGTGCGCGGGCGTTCAGCGCGCCCGCGCCACTTTCAGTGCAGCGTCGCTGGCAAGCTGGTCGGCCAGTTCGTTGTCGCCATGCCCCGCATGGCCCTTGACCCATAGCCATTCAACCTTGTGGCGACCCGCCTCCTTGACCAGCCGCTGCCAGAGATCGGCGTTGGCCACGGGTTTTTTGGCCGCAGTTTTCCAGCCGTTCTTCTGCCACCCGAAAATCCATTTGGTGATACCGTCGCGGACATAGACGCTGTCGGTCGACAGCTCGACGTTGCACGGACGCTTGAGCGCCGCCAGCGCTTCGATCGCAGCCATCAGTTCCATGCGGTTGTTCGTCGTGTCGGCCTCCCCCCCGGACAGCGTCTTGACGACATCGCCCCAGCGCAGCACGGCTCCCCAGCCGCCGGGGCCGGGATTCCCTTTGCACGCGCCATCGGTGGCGACGATGACGGTTCGGCCGTCGCTCATTTTACGGCAAAGAGCGAAGCGGCATCGGGCGCCTGATACCGCCGGAGCCGCGCTAGAAACGGCGCGGGATCCTTGCGCGTGACGAGGGCATCGGAGGGCGTGTGGACCCAGTCATGTGCGCGCGTCAGCAAAAAACGCAGCGCCGCGCCGCGCGCCAGTAACGGCAGCGCCGCGATCTCGTCGTCGGTCAGCGCCGTTTCGCGCGTATAGCCGCGCATAAGCGCCGCCGCGCGGTCGGCGTGGCAATGCGTGCCATCGGCGGAAAAAGTCCAGGATGCGTGCGTGACTGCGACATCATAGGCGCGAAAATCGCTTGCCGCGAAATAGAAATCGATGAGGCCGGTCACCCGCTCGCCCAGCATCAGCACATTGTCCGGAAACAGGTCGGCGTGGATGACGTGCGCGGTCAGGTCGTGCGGCCAATGCGCGTCGAGATAATCGAGTTCGGCGGCGACGATGGCCTGAAGCCCTGGCATCACCATGTCGAGATCGTCGGCGTCCTCGGCGATCCTGCGCCAGTGCGCCTGTCCCATCGTGTTTTCGCGGGCGCCCGCGAAACCCGCGACGGCGCGGTGCATGGCGCCCAATGCCGCGCCCGCCGCCGCGCACTGGCCGACAGTGGGATGCGTCAGCGAAATGCCGGGAAGGAACTGGATAACGCAGGCCGCGCGGCCCGACACCTGCTGAATGGCCGTTCCGTCGCGGTCGCGGATCATCGCGGGGACGGGACAGCCGCGCCGCGCCAGATGGTCGAGCAGGCCGACAAAGAAGGGCAGGTCGCCCTCGCTCACGCGCCTTTCATAAAGCGTCAGAATGAAGCGGCCGCCCGTCGTCTCGAGGAGAAAATTGCTGTTCTCGACGCCTTCGGCGATGCCCTTGCACGACACCACCGTCCCGATGTCGTATCGGGCGATCAGCGCGGCAAGGTCGTCGGGCTCGACGTGGGTATAAACGGCCATCAGGCTGCTTCGAGGCCGCGCGGAAGCTTGAACACCATATTTTCCTCGGCTGTGACCACGATGTCCTCGACAATCGGGCGCACCGCGGCAACCGCGTCGATCACCTCGCGCACCAGCGTTTCGGGCGCGCTTGCGCCCGCGGTAATGCCGAGGGTGTCGATGCCGTGCAGCCACGTCGGCTCGACATCGGTTCCGCGTTGAACCAGATGGGCCGGCGTTCCGAGCCGTTCGGCCACCTCGACCAGCCGCAGGCTGTTCGAGCTGTTTGGTGCGCCGATCACGATCACCCGGTCGCATTGCGTCGCAATCGCTTTGACCGCTTCCTGCCGGTTCGAGGTCGCATAGCAAATATCTTCGCCGCGCGGCCCGGCGATCGCGGGAAAGCGATGCTGAAGTGCGGCGACGATGTCGCGCGTATCGTCGACCGACAGCGTGGTCTGCGTCAGAAAGGAAAGATTATCGGGGTCCTGAGGCGCCAGGGCCGCCACATCATCGACCGATTCCACGAGGGTCATTGCGCCGTCGGGCAATTGTCCGAGTGTCCCCACGACCTCCGGGTGCCCGGCATGGCCGATGAAGATGATATGCCGGCCGGCCTCGTGCGCGCGCTCGGCCTGGCGATGGACCTTGGATACCAGCGGGCAGGTCGCGTCGATATAATCGAGCCCGCGCATTTCGGCCTTGGCGGGGACGGCTTTCGGTACGCCATGCGCGCTGAAAACGACGGGAACGCCGTCGGGTACCTGATCGAGCGATTCGACAAAGATCGCGCCCCTTGCCTTCAACGATTCGACGACATAGCGATTATGGACGATCTCGTGCCGGACATAGACGGGCGCGCTGAACCGTTCGAGCGCCAGTTCGACGATGCGGATCGCGCGGTCGACACCGGCACAGAAGCCGCGCGGCGCCGCGATCAGCACCTTGAGCAATGGGCCGCCTTCGCGCGCGGGCGCTATCGTCGGATGGGGTGCGTTCATGATGCGCGCGCTCTAGCGCAGCTGGTGCCGCGGGGTAAAGCCGCTTCGTCGGTTGCGCCTTGTTCATCGCACCGATAAGAAGCGGCGCGCATGAAACGGGATCGATCGTCCCGGCGCCTGTTTGGAAAGATTTGTCATGATGGCCATTTCGCGTCCCTCCCGCAAAAATTTGACCCTGCTGTGCGGAGCGGCGGCGATGGTGACGGTGGCAGGCTGCGCCAAGGATAATGAGATCGAACTGGCCGGCGGCGTCGGGATTACCGCGACCCGGTCGGCCTGTCCCGCGGTTGCGGTTCCGCTCCACACCGGCGACATCACGCTGTTCGATCCGGCAACCAGCCGCGATGCGCGCGCGATTGATGTGGTCGCCGCGATCACCAATGTGACGCCGCAGTGCAATGATAGCGGCGAGAAGGTTTATCAGCTCGCGACCTTTGACGTCGTCGCCACGCGGCGCGACGCCGGCCCCGCGCGCACGGTGACGCTACCCTATTATGCCACGGTGTTGCAGGGCGGCACTGCTGTCGTCGCCAAGCGGCTGGGTAACGTCGCGGTGACCTTTGCCGAGGGGCAGACGCGCGGGACCGGCCGCGCGCAGGCATCGGCCTATGTCGATCGCGCCGCGGCGACCCTGCCCGCGGACATCCAGGAACGCATTACGCGCCGGCGCAAGGCGGGCGATCAGGACGCGGCGATCGATCCGCTCAGTCTACCCGAAGTCCGCGCGGCGGTGCAGCGGGCGAGCTTTGAACTGCTCGTCGGCTTTCAGCTGACGCAGGAACAGCTCGAATATAATGTCCGACGATAGATAGGGCGGCGGCGCCGCGCGCCGTTCGCACCAACGCGCCCCGCTCCGCCGACCGGCGATGCGGGGCTTTTCGCGCCCGCCGAGCTGTTATAGGGCGCGCCCATCCTTTTTGATCGAAGCCAGGCCAGCCCTATGACCCTGTTCCGCCGTTTTTCCGACCATATCGGCGCCGCGCTCGACGCGCTCGCCGCCCGTAACGCCATTCCGGCCGGACTCGACCGTTCGGCGGTCAGCGTCGAGCCGCCGCGCGATCCCGCGCATGGCGACATCGCGACCAACGCCGCCATGGTGCTTGCCAAGCCCGCGGGGATGAACCCGCGCGCGCTCGCCGAGCTGCTCGCTGGTGAACTCGGCGCGCTGGACGAGGTGATCGAGGCAAGCGTCGCGGGACCGGGCTTCATCAACCTGCGTCTGGCCGACGGCAGCTGGCGCGAAGAGCTGGCGCTGGTCCACGATCTTG
Source organism: Sphingopyxis sp. (assembly GCA_041939405.1). Lineage (GTDB taxonomy): Bacteria > Pseudomonadota > Alphaproteobacteria > Sphingomonadales > Sphingomonadaceae > Sphingopyxis. Next base: position 5,283 of record JBGTUD010000218.1, read on the forward strand.
GCGCCGATTACGGCCGTTCGGCGATGGGGCAGGGGCGGCGCGTCAATGTCGAATATGTCTCCGCCAACCCGACGGGGTAAATTCGAGCCGCAAGAAGACGAGGAGTGGCGGTCAATT
>JBGTUD010000219.1:0-5398 GCA_041939405.1 Sphingopyxis sp.
GAGCTTGTCGCCGCCCGCATAGGTCAGCGCAACGCAGTCGTGCGGGCTGCTTCCGACGGGGATTGACGTCAGCCCCTCATAGCGCCCGATGCCATGGTCGAGGTGGACGACCAGATCGCCGACGCTGAGCGTCGCCAGTTCGGCAAGGAAAGCATCGGCGCTCTTGCGCCGTTTGTTCCGCCGCACGAGCCGCTCGCCGAGAATATCCTGCTCGGTCAGCAAGCTCACCGCATCCGAGGCAAAACCATGATCCAGCGGCAGAACAATCAGCGCGACGTTGCCTGTCCCCAGCGATCCCCCCGATCCGTTCGCGTCGAGCGAAGTCGAGACGCCTTTCGCCGTACCGCCGTCCTTCGACGTGTCTCGACTTCGCTCGACACGAACGGACGTTGACCCCAACGCCTCCTGCCAAGTCTCCGCCAGCGCGAGCCCCGAAACCCCATGTTCTTTCAGCAATCCCGCCAGCCGCTCGCGCGCCCCGGTCGAATAGCTGGCGATGATCGTGCGCCGTCCCTTGCGCCGCTCGTCCGACAAATGATCGGCGACCTTGTCATAGACATTGAGGTCGGCGGCACGTTCGGGGGTGAAATCGCGCGCAGCAAAGGTTTCAAGGTCGATCACCGTGGCCGATGGCGGGACGTCGAAGGGCGACACGATATGGATCGGCCGCCCACGTTCGGCTGCCGCCCACTCATCGCTGGTCAGATACAGCGCCTCGGGCGCCAGCGGACGATAGCTGCCTGCCTGTTCGCGCTCGGCGGCGACGCGGTTGGCGTGATAATCGGCGATGGCGTCAAAGCGCGTCTCGGCGGTCGCATCGGTACGATGGCCGCGCAGTACCGGGGTAGCGGGGTCGATATGGTCGAACAGCGTTGCCAGCCGTTCCTCGAACAGCGGCAGCCAATGGTCCATCCCTGCCTGCCGCCGGCCTTCGCTTACCGCCTGATACAACGGGTCGCTCGTCGCCTGCGCCCCGAAAATCTCGCGATAAGCCGAGCGGAAGCGCTTGATCGTCGCCCCGTCGAGCAGCGTTTCGGCGGCGGGAAGCAGTTGCAGCGCCTTGGCGGGTCCGAGGCTGCGCTGGTCGGCGGGATCGAAACGGCGGATGCTCTCGATCTCGTCGCCAAAGAAATCGACACGCAGCCCCGTTTCCTCGCCTGCCGGAAACAGGTCGACCAGGCTGCCGCGCACCGCAAACTCGCCCTGGTCGGCGACAGTATCGACGCGGCTGAAACCATTGGCGACGAGTAGTTCGGCGAGAGCGTCGCGGTCGATCCGCTGTCCCGGCGCGAGCGTCGTGGCGAGCTGACGAATGCGAAAAGGCGTCAGCGTGCGCTGGGTGATCGCAGCAACCGTGGTCAGGATCAGTTCGCCGCGCTTGGCCGGGGTTTGCAAGGCCGACAGCGTCGCGAGCCGATCGGCGCTGACCCGCATCGACGGCCCCGCGCGGTCATAGGGCAGGCAGTCCCACGCGGGAAAACGGTGGACGACAAGGTCGGGCGCAAAAAAGGGCGCGGCGTCGGCAATCGCCTGCATCGCCGCGTCGTCGGTCGCGACATAGAGCAGCCGCAGCGCGCTCGCCCGCGCAAGGTCGGCGAGCAGCAGCGGCAGGAAACCGTCGGCGGCGCGCGCCAGCGTCAGCGGCGTTCTCGCCTGCCCGATGGCGGCAAAAATGTCGGCGGCACTGCGGGTCATGGCAGCGGTATATAGTCCAGCCGACGCATCGCGGCGATCATGTCGGGCCGGTCGAGATGCGCGGGCGGCGCGCCGGTGCCGAGCGCCCAGCCCATGATGTCGACATCGTCCTCCTCGCAAACCGCCTCGAACCACGCGATTTCGGTTTCGCCCCATTCGGGCGAATAACGGTCGAAAAAGCCACCGATCATATAATCGGCCTCGCGCGTGCCGCGGTGCCAGGCGCGAAATTTCAGGCGTTTCAGGCGATCTTGCATGTCGGGCCTTTTAGAGCGGTTGCGCGAGGTATCAAGAGAAGCGCCTTGCCCATTTCGTCATCCCGGCGAAGGCCGGGATCTCATCCTATCGGAGTGACGCACCGGCGAGATCCCGGCCTGCGCCGGGATGACGAGCCGGAGGGATAGTGTCCCGGAAGCTGGACCAAATCTCGCTCTCCCCTCCCGCAACGGGAGAGGGGAGGTGCAAGTTCGAATCTCCGGCGCTACACAGCAACAACCGATGCGACCCGATATCCTCAACCCGCTCTTTGCTGCGCTCACCGACCTCAAGGGCGTCGGGCCGCAGCTCGCCAAGCCTCTGGCGCGGCTGGGACTGGAGCGCGTGGTCGATGTGCTGTTCCATCTGCCCACTGGCCTCATCTCGCGCGTCCCCGTCGACCGGCTCGATCAGGCGCAGGCCGGGCAGACGATCATCGTCGAGGTGACGGCGCAGGATTACCGCCCGGGCCGGTCCCCCCGCGCGCCCTTCGGGGTCGAGGCGTTCGACAGCGCGGGCGATCATGTCCGGCTCGTCTATTTCGGCCGTACATCGGGCCTCGCGCGCAAGCTCTTTCCGCTCGGCGAGACACGGCGCGTGTCCGGACGGCTCGACCTTTATGGCGACATGCGCCAGATCGTGCACCCCGACCATGTGGCCGAACCCGGCGACGAGGCGGCGATCGCGGTGCACGAACCCGTCTATCCGCTGACCGAGGGGCTCACCAACGCGCGGCTGTCGCAGCTCGCCGCGGTCGCGCTCGAACGGCGGCCCGATCTTGTCGAGTGGATCGATGCGCCCCTGCTGGCGAGCCGGGGCTGGCCGTCATGGAAAACGGCGATGGAACGCGCCCACGCGAGCCCGCGCGACGAAGCTGCGCGCGACCGGCTGGCCTATGACGAAATTTTCGCCAGTCAGGTCGCATTGATGCTGATCCGCGAGGGGCTGCGCGCGCGCAAGGGGCGAACGATCCGCGGCGACGGACGGCTGAGCGGTGCGCTGCGACTGCCCTTCGGCCTTACCGGCGCGCAGGAGCGGGTGGGGCGGGAAATTGCGGACGACATGGCGCAGGACAAGCCGATGCTGCGGATGCTGCAAGGCGATGTCGGATCGGGCAAGACGCTGGTGGCGCTGCGCGCGATGCTCGCGGCGGTCGAGGCGGGGACGCAGGCGGCGCTGCTCGCCCCGACCGAAATCCTCGCGCGCCAGCATTATGCGACCTTGCAGAATATGCTCGGCGGCTTGCCCGTCAACGTCGCGATCCTGACCGGGCGCGACAAGGGCAAGGCGCGCGAATCGACGCTGATGGGACTCGCCGACGGCAGCATCGACATTCTGGTCGGCACGCACGCGATTTTTCAGCAGGCGGTGAGCTACCGCGACCTGGCGCTTGTCGTCGTCGACGAACAGCATCGCTTCGGCGTCGCGCAGCGGTTGATGCTCACGGCAAAGGGGCAGCGCCCGCCGCATCTTCTCGTGATGACCGCAACGCCGATTCCACGCACGCTTTTACTCGCCAACCATGGCGAGATGGACGTGTCGCGGCTCGACGAGATGCCACCGGGGCGCACCCCCGTCGACACGCGCGTCATCTCGCTCGACCGGCTCGACGATGTGATCGACGGGCTCGACCGACACCTCGCGACCGGCGCGCAGGCCTATTGGGTCTGTCCGCTCGTCGCCGAGAGCGAAGGGAGCGAGCTTGCGGCGGCCGAGGATCGCGCTGCGCTGTTGCGTCAGCGTCTGGGCGACGCGCGCGTCGGGCTCGTCCACGGCCGGATGAAGGGACCCGAAAAGGACGACGTCATGGCGCGTTTCCAGGCGGGCGAGATCGGCGTGCTCGTCGCGACGACGGTGATCGAGGTCGGAGTCGATGTGCCCGCGGCCAGCCTGATGATCGTCGAACATGCCGAAAATTTCGGGCTCGCACAGCTTCACCAACTCCGCGGCCGCGTCGGGCGCGGCGCCGCCCAGTCGGTGTGCCTGCTTCTCCGCTCGCAGAATCTCTCCGAGACCGCGCGCGAGCGGCTCGCGCTGATGCGCGACACCAACGACGGCTTCGTGATCGCCGAAAAGGATTTGGAACTGCGCGGCGGGGGCGAGCTTTTGGGCCTCAAGCAATCGGGCGATGCCGATTACCGGCTGGCAACGGCCGAGCAACTCGTTCGGCTGTTGCCCGTGGCGCATGACGATGCGCGGCTGTTCGTCGAACGCGACGGCGGGATAGAGGGTGCCCGCGGCGATGCGGTGCGGAACTGCCTCTACCTGTTTGAACGCGACGCCGCGGTGCCGTTATTGCGGAGTGGGTGAAAAAACGTCGCCCCCGCGAAGGCGGGGCCGCTCGAAGTTTACGCAACAACGGAGAGTCAGGCCGACAGCGGCTCCCGCCTTCGCGGGGGCGACGCTATCGGAGCGCCTTAGTTCACATCCCCGCGCGCGCCCATGGCGCGGATCATCGGTAGATAATCCTCGGCCGTGATCGACTTTTCGAACTGCACGCCGGTCTTGCCACCGAGCGACCAGACGACTTTCGCGGCCGCGCGGCCGATGATCGGCATACGGAACACGACGAGATCACCGGGTTCCAGCCCGCGCTCGAACCGCATCAGCAGGCCGTCGGCGCTGATGTTGACGCAGGTGCACATTTCCTGCCGCCCGTCAGGCATGACAAAGGGCAGGCGGCAATAAACGTCGCTGCGCGGCGCGATCCGCTGGTCGAGGCCGACATAATGGGCCTTGTTCGTGTCAATCTTGCGCATTTTTGTGGACCTTGTTGATTTGGGCATGACGATCCACAGGATTGCTGAAGAAGTGGTAAACGCTTTTTGCGCGTTACCGGGTCACAAGGCCATGTTTTTTTGAACCGAGGCTCAGCGGTATGTCGCCGTCGACCGGCATGATCCGGTGCGCAGGGTCGCGAACGACGACGCCGTCGACCTTTACCGCCCCCTCGTCGAGCTTGCGCCGTGCCTCCTTGTTCGACGCGGCAAAGCCGAGCTCGCGCAGCGCATCGACGATGCTGATGCCATCGGCGGGCGCCGCAACTTGCGGAAGGTCGCCGCCGATCTGTCCCTTTTCAAAGGTTTGCGCGGCGGTTTCGGCGGCGGTTCTCGCCGCCTCGGCGCCGCGGCACATCGCCGTCGCCTCGTTCGCGAGGATCTTCTTCGCCTCGTTGATCTCGGCGCCCTCAAGCGTTTCGAGCCGGGCGATCTCGGCAAGCGGCAGGTCGGTGAACAGCCTCAGAAACTTACCGACGTCACGGTCGTCGCAATTGCGCCAATATTGCCAATAGTCAAAATGGGACAGTTGTTCGGGATTGAGCCACACGGCCCCAGCGGCGGTCTTGCCCATTTTCGCTCCCGCGGCGGTGGTGAGCAGCGGAGTCGTGAGGCCATAGAGGTCGGCGCCGTCCATCCGGCGGCCGAGCTCCATGCCGTTGACGATATTG
>JBGTUD010000220.1:0-5382 GCA_041939405.1 Sphingopyxis sp.
CGCATCGCCTTCAGCTCGAGGGCCTGCAAGGCTCGCAAGGTCACGGCTTCGCGGTCGAGCGCCGCGCGCAGCACGGGGTCGAGATCGCCGCGGCGGCGCAGCTGTTCGAGCCGCCCGATCAGCCCCGGCGCATATTTGCCGCCGCGCTCGAAGGTCAGCAGATGCTTTGCGACCGACCAGCCCTCATTCTCGCCGCCGAGGCGGTTCGCCTGCGGCACGCGGACATCGTCGAAAAAGACCTGGTTGAATTCGTGATCGCCGGCAAGCGTGCGGATCGGTTCGATCGTGATACCGGACGTTTTCATGTCGAGCAGCAGAAAGCTGATCCCGGCCTGCGGCTTGCCCTCGATCGAAGTGCGCACCAGCGCGAACATGCGGTTGGCGAAATGCGCGTGCGTCGTCCATATCTTCGACCCATTGAGGATATAATCGTCGCCCTCGGGCACCGCGCGCAGTTGCAGTGCGGCAAGGTCCGACCCCGCGCCGGGCTCTGAAAAGCCCTGGCACCAATAATCCTCGCCCGACAAGATGCGCGGCAGGTAATGGGCCCGCTGGTCGGGGCTGCCATAGTGCATGATCACCGGCGCGACCATCTTGAGCCCCATCGGCGCAAGGTTCGGGGCGCCCGCGCGCGCGCATTCAGCGGCGAAGATATAGCGCTGGATCTCGTCCCAGCCGGGGCCGCCATATTCGGCTGGCCAATCGGGCGCGGCCCAGCCTTTTTCATGCAGGATGCGCTGCCACGGCAGCGAAATCGCGGGGTCGATGAAAACACTCGTCGACCGCGCTGCCGCGCGGCGGATGTCGTCGGGCAGGTTCGCGTCCAGGAAGGCGCGAACTTCGTCGCGAAACGCCGTCAGCGCGGGGTCGTTCAGCATGTCCATAGACCCTGCTTACGGCTCGCCGGGGTACACGGCCAAGCTGGCACCTGCATCAGGCCGCGCGCGCGCCGACATAGCCGAGCCCCGCTGCGATCTGGATCGATTGCGCGCGGCCCGTCGCGCCGAGCTTTGCCGCGGCGTTGCGCAAATGAAAGCGCACCGTCGATACCGACAGCGACAGGATGATGCCGATTTCGCCGTCGGTCTTGCCCGCCGCCGCCCAGCGCAGGCACTGAACCTCGCGCCGCGTCAGTGTTTGCGGCACGGTGGCGTTGCGCGGGCGTCCACGCGCTTCGTTATGCGTTGCGACGAGGCGGAGCGCGAGCGTGTGCAGCCGCCCGGCATGTTCGTCGAACAGCGCCTTGACCCCGACCGGCTCGCGCGAGCACCAGAAAACCGCACCGACCAGCCCGCGCGGCAGGTGGACCGGTGCGATGATCGCCTCGCCGAAATTGGGCGTGTTCCTCGCCTGCGAACAATCGACGGCATCGATCAGCGCGGTCGGGCGCCACGTGCCGAGCTGCCCGTCGCTGTAGTAAAAGGGTTCGGCGGTGAGGCGCGCCGCGGTCAGAAAGGCAAGCTGCAACGCCAGCTTGCGGTCGCGCCAATAGGCGTAATCGGGATCGACCCAGCGAAAGCTGGTTTCGGCATAGGGGCGGCCCTCGGCATCGCTCATCGGTTCGGGATCGCCGAGGTCGGCTTGCGCCGCCACAAACGGCAGTCCGATGGCATCGCCCGCCGCCTGCACGGCATCGATCAGCGCGGGCATGTCCGCCCAGCATTCGGCCCTGCGATCGGTCACGCGCTCGTCCCTTCCATCCCTGACACAGGTGTCAGCTTGTTCCGCGGCCCGCAATCGCCTGTTCTGTCACGGTCCGGTTTCGCGCGAGGCTCGCACAAAGACGAGCCCGGCGACAAGCGATTTCAGGGAGGATGAATGATGAAGGCCATGCGTATCGTGCTTCTGTCGGGTGCAGCGACCGGGTTGCTCGCCGCCGCGCCCGCCTTTGCCGCCGACGCGGCGCAGACCGAACCTCTGGCGGCCGAAGGCGAAATTATCGTCACCGCGCAGCGCCGCGCCGAATCGATGAACGATGTCGGCATGGCGATCCAGGCGGTCGACGGCGAAACGCTGGAAAATCTGCGTGTTACCGACATGCGCGACCTCACCGCCGTCGCGCCGAGCTTCACCGTGTCGCAAAGCTATCAGGGCGTGCCGACCTATACGCTGCGCGGGATCGGCTTCAACACGATCAACCTGTCGTCGACTTCGACCGTCGGCACCTATGTCGACGAAGTCGCCTACGCCTATCCGATCATGAACACCGGCCCGGTGATGGACATTGAACGTGTGGAGGTGCTGAAAGGGCCGCAGGGGACGCTATATGGCCGCAACACCACCGCCGGCCTGATCAATTTCATCACCGCCAAGCCGACCGACAGTTTCGAGGGCAGCCTCAAGGCCGATCTCGGCAATTACCAGACCTATAATGTCGGCGGCCATATCTCGGGCCCGCTCGGCGAAGGCATTGCCGCGCGCGTCGCCTTTCGCAGCGAGAATAGCGACAAGGGTTGGCAGGTCAGCAACACGCGCGGCGAGCGGCTGGGCGAAGTCGACAAGCTGGGTATCCGCGGTGCGCTGGCGATCGATCCCGCGCCGGGCACGCATTTCGACCTTTCGGTGACCTGGTGGCGCAATCGGTCGGACACCGTGGCGGGGCAGGGGATCGGCTTCACGCCCGCGACCAATCCGGTCACCGGCACCAGCAATTCGCGCTTTTTCAACGCGCCGGGGCTTGCGGACTATATCTCGAACAACGCGCCGACGAAGGCGAGCCAGGCCGATTGGGCGCCCGAAGCCGGGCGGTCGGCCGACATCGGCACCGGGCTCGGCCTCGACGGTCCGCTGGCCGAGGATAATCGTTTCTGGGGGCTGAAACTGCGTTGGGACCAGCAGCTCGGCGACGCGATGAAGCTGGTTTCGCTCACCAGCTACAATGATTTCAAGCGCGACGCGCTCTCCGACTGGAGCGGCGCGCCGTTCGAGATATTGCTCCAGAACACCGTCGGCCGGATCAAGAGCTTTGCGCAGGAACTGCATCTTGAAGGCGAGAGCGGGGCGTTCACCTGGCTCGTCGGCGGTTATTACGCGCACGATCGCATTATCGATTCGAACCGCACGCTGCTGGGCCAGAATGCCAATGTCGGGTTGATCCGCGCCGCGGGCCAGCCGCTGCTGGCGACGCCGTTCAACTCGGGCGGCTATACGCCGCTCCAACTCTCGCAGGCCTTCCGCACCTATGAGGATTTCGGGCGTATCCGCACGAAGACGTGGAGCATCTTCGGCAATGCCGATGCCGAGCTGACCGACCAGTTGAAGCTGACGGTCGGCGTGCGCTATACCGAGGACAAGCAACGCTACAACGGCTGTTCGCGCGACTTCAACGGCAATATGCTGCCCAACGTCAATGTTGTGAACCGCGCGCTCTATTTCCAGACTTACGGCGTGCTAGCGCCCGAAATCGCGGCGGGGCAGTGCAACACCTTCGATCCGGTGACGGGCACGTTCGGAGAGGTGCAGTCGCTTCTCGACGAAAACAACGTCGCCTGGCGCGTCGCGCTCGACTGGTCGCCCAACGACGACACGCTGCTCTATGCGTCGGTGTCGCGCGGCTATAAATCGGGGACGACGCCGATCAACGCAGCGAACCTCGCGCGGCAGAATGCGCCGGTGACGCAGGAAAAGCTGACCGCCTATGAAGCGGGGGTGAAGGCGACGCTCGCCGATCGCGCGGTTCAGGCCAATCTGTCGGCCTTTTATTATGATTATCGCGACAAGCAGATCAGCACCTATTTCGCCGATCCGATCTACACCGCGCTCTCGCGCCTCGACAATGTGCCCGACAGCGAAGCTTATGGCGTCGAGGGCGAATTGACGATCCGTCCGGCGACTGGCTTGACCATCGCCGCCAACGCACTCTGGCTGAAAACGCGGATCAACGATTACAATGGCATCAATGCGGCCGGACAGCCGCAGAATTTCGACGGCGCCGAATTTATCTACAGCCCCGAATTTCAGGGCAGCGTGACGCTCGCCTATGACACGCCGGTCAGCGATACGGTGCGCCTGACCGGCGCGGTCAGCGCGCGGTACCAGAGCAAGTCGAACACGATTTTCGAGGATCTCGATCTCTACAAGGTCGACGCCTATGGCACCGTCAACGCCAGCATCGGCCTTCGCGACGAAAGCGGCTGGTCGGTGTCGCTGTGGGCCAAAAATCTTTTCGACAAATATTATTGGTCGGCGGTCGCCAGCAACGCCAATGTCGTGGTGCGTTTCGCCAACCCGCCGCGAACCTATGGCCTGACCGTGGGTTTCGATTTCTAGGAAGGAGCAGGAGCACGTGGTGCAGCTGCCGATGCAGGATGATTATCTGGGAACCGCGATCGATTTTGCAGCGCCCGTCGGCGAACCCGCGCTGCTCGCGCCGGACAGCGTCCAGTGGCGCGTCTACAAAAACCCGATCGCGCTCGGCATCGGCGGTATCGCCGCGGTGCTGCTCGAATTTGCCGAGCCGCGCATCCGGTCGGGGGTGTGGGATCATTCGACCTATAAAGCCGATCCGATCGGCCGATCGCGTCGGACGGGGCTTGTCGCGATGCTCGCCTGCTACGGCCCGGCGAGCACGGCCAGGGCGGTGATCGGCCAGGTCAACCGGATGCACGGCAAGGTGAAGGGCGAAACGCCCGCGGGCGAAAAATATCGCGCGATGGACCCTGTGCTGCTCGACTGGGTCGCCGCAACGGCGTCCTATGGCTTTCTGATGGCCTATGATCGTTTCGTCCATCGGTTAAGCGATGCCGACAAGGACCGCTTCATGGCCGACGGCGATGCGATCGGTCGCGAGTTCGGGGCGCGGCGCTCGCCGCCGACGGTGGCGGCGTTCATGGAGATGATGGCCGAGCTCGAACCGCGCTTCGAGCCGCATCCGATCATTTTAGAATTCCTCGATATTATCCAGTCGGGCCGCGCCGCGCCAGGCGTGCCGCGTTTCCTGCACCGCGCGATCGCGCGCGCGTCGGTGTCGCTGCTGCCCGATCCTGTCCGCCGCAAGCTCGACATCGGGCCGCGCTATGATCTGACGCGGTTCGACCGCAGCGCGCTGCGCCTTGCCGGACGGCTCGCCGATCGCCGCGTCGACCGCGCGGCACCGCATTGCCGGGCAAGCGTCCGGCTCGGCCTGCCGCACGATTTCCTGTTCAAATCACCCGCCCAGCAGCGGCGGTTGCTCGCGGCAGTCCCACTCGCCGCCTAGGGTCAGGGCTCATTAATTCCGCGATCGAGGCGTCGAAATGGCGAAGATATCGGGCCTTTGCGGGTGCAGCGGGTAGCATCGCTACCCGCAAGGCCGCGAAGGTTCGAGATCGAAGCCATTTCGGCGTCCCCCCAGTAAGCGAGAGGGGGGATTTGATCGATTTTGCCCATGGCAGCGTCGAAAAG
>JBGTUD010000221.1:0-5344 GCA_041939405.1 Sphingopyxis sp.
CGAAACCGCATTGGGATATCGCAGACCATTTAAACATTCTTGATTTTGAACGCGCTTCACAAGTATTTCGCCGTCGCGTGTATAGGCGGCCCAGCGCGCGACGAGTTGCGCCAGGATCGCCGCGCGCCCCGAAAAGCCGCCTTGCAGCGCATCCTCCAGATTGAGCAGGCAGAGGTAATTTTCGCGTCCCTTGCGCACGACGACCTTTTCGCGGTGCGTCGCCGCGTCGGGGTAAAGCTTTTCGGTCTCGCGCGCCAATTGGCGCTGCAGCGCCTTGGTATAGGTCGAGATGCAGATTGCGCCCGCCGACTGGTCGATCCACTGTTTTGCGGGGGCCAGATAGCCGAGGGTCTTGCCAATACCCGTTCCCGCCTCGGCGACGAGCATCTGCGGCGCGTCCTTGCGATCGCGCGGCGCAAAGATCGTGGCGGCGGCGCGCGCATAATCCTGTTGCCCCGGCCGCCGTTCGGCCCCGTCGCCGGTCAGCCGGTCGAGCCGCGCGGCGACGTCGCTCGCGTCGATTGTCACCTGCCGCGGCGCGCCGCGCGGCGGGGTTTCTTCCCATTCGGGCAACCGCGCAAAGAGCCAGCGATCGTCGCGGTCGGGCTTTCGGAGGCGTGGCTGGATCAGCGGCGTCCAGGGCCAACGCTGGCGCGCCAGCGCTTGCGCGCCGTGCCATGCACCCTCGCGCTCGGGCCAGTCGCGATCGTCGAGGCTGGCGAGCATCGCGGCCGTGGCGTGCGGCAGAAAGGCCGCGATGTCGGCTTCGGCGCTCGGCGGCGTCAGGTCCAGCGCGGCACCGATCCCCGCGGGCGTCGGCACGGCGAAGCGCGCGGGATAGAGGAAAGCGAAGAGTTCGAGCAGGTCGAGACCCGAGAGTTCGGGATAGCCGAGCCGGTCGCCGGTCAGCGGCGCGTTCAGCAGCAGGTGCGGCGTCGCCGCGACCGCGGCGATCGCTTCGCCGCGCCCGACGCGCTGCACGCGCCCGCTGGCATCGGCGATCCAGATGCCGACATGACTCGCATGGATCGCGGGCAGGGAGAGCGGATCGGGCGCCATGCCTCCGACGCTAGGGACAAAAGGCGAACGCGGCAAGGTGCCGCGAGGCGAACCGCGTCAGTCGGCGATCCGCCCGCGCACCATCACCCAGTCCACGTCTTCGAGCGCGCGCACGTCGCTCAGCGGATCGCCCGCCACCGCGATCATGTCGGCCGACATGCCCGGCGCGATGCGGCCGATCTCATTTTCCATCGCGAGCAGCTTCGCCGCCACGGTGGTCGCGCTCGCCAGCGCCTCGGCCGGGGTCAGCCCATATTTGACGAGCAGCGCAAATTCCTGCCCGTTGCGGCCATGTTCGAACACGCCGGCGTCGGTGCCGAAGGCGACGGGCACGCCCAGCGCCTTGGCGCGCGTCACCGCCTTGCCGACGTCGTTCAGCGTCATGCGCACCTTGTCCTCGACCGTCGGGGTGTAGATGCCCTTGCCCAGCCGCTCGCGAATCCCTTCGAACGCCATCAGCGTGGGGACGAGATAGGTGCCCTTGGCCTTCATCACCTTCAGCGTCGCGTCGTCGGCGAAGGTGCCATGTTCGATGCTGTCGATCCCCGCCGCGGCCGACGCCGTGATCCCGCCCGCGCCGTGCGCGTGCGCCATCACCTTCAGCCCCAGCGAATGCGCGGTGTCGGCGATGCTCTGGAGTTCGGCGCTGGTGAAATGCCCCTCCAGCCCGCGCGCCTGCTGCGACAGCACGCCGCCGGTCGCGGTGATCTTGATGACATCGGCGCCTGCGCGCGACGCCTTGCGCACCTTTTCCGCGCATTCGAGCGGGCCGGTGCAGGTATAGCCTTCGTCGAGAACGCTGTGCACATCTTCACGAAAACCCGTGACGTCGCCATGCCCGCCGATGATCGACAGCGACGGGCCCGCGGCGACAATGCGCGGTCCTTCGATAAAGCCGTTCGCCGTGCCGCGACGGAGCGCATAGGCGTTATATTGCCCCGATCCCGCCTCGCGCACCGTCGTAAAGCCCGCGCGGAGCGTCAGCGCGGCGTTCTTGGCGCCGACGACGACGCCCCATTCGTCGGGATCGACCGCCTGATTGCGAAAATCGCCTCCGGGGTCGCCGGTCAGATGGACGTGCAGGTCGATGAGGCCGGGAAGCAGCGTCTTGTCGCCAAGGTCGACGACCTCTGCGCCAGCGGGCGCAGCGATGCGTCCCGGCGCAATGGCGGTGATGCGGTCGTCGGTGATCGTGATCGTCGAAGGCCCCGACGCAGGCTTGGCGGCGTCAGTAATGACGCGGCCGGCATAGACGATGGTGGTCTTGGCGTGCGCCGCGGTGCCGAGCAGAGCGAGCGTTGCGGCGGCGACCAATCCGAATTTGCGCATGGAATCTCCCCTGAGTTGCCGCGCCATCGTGGCGCGCCCGACGGGGGAGGGCAAGGGGGAAGGGTGGGGCCGCGCACGCATTTGCCTCTGGACCGTGCGCCGCTGCTCCGCCTATAGGCCTCGCCGACAAATTTGCGCCGATGGCGCTTGCGGAAGGATCAGCTGAGATGAGCGTGACGACGGTTCCATTGCGCCCGGTGAGCAAGGACGGGCTGTGGCTGATGTGGCTGGGCGTGGTCGCGCTGATCGTCGCCGCGGCGGCCTTTGCCTGGCACGTGACGCCGCGCATCGGCTTTGAAGTCGTCAAGGAAGGCACCGGCCCCAGCCCGACCAAGGCCGACGTCGTGCTCGTCAAATATGAAGGCAAGCTCGACGACGGCACTGTTTTCGACGCCAATGAACAGGCGCCGATGCAGGTCGCCGGGGTCGTGCCCGGTTTTTCGGACGCCTTGACGCGGATGCAGAAGGGCGGCGAATATAAGATCAGCATCCCGCCGCAGCTCGGCTATGGCGACCGCGCGGTCGGCCCGATCCCGGCGAACAGCACGCTGCACTTTACCGTGACGCTGCTCGACTTCCGCAGCGAGGCCGAGGTTCGCGCGATGCAGCAGCAGATGCAGCAGATGCAGCAGCAACAGATGATGCAGGGCGGTCCCGGCGGACCGGACGGTCCGCCGCCGGGCGCGCCGCAGCCGTAACGCTGATCGGCGTCATCCCGGCGAAGGCCGGGATCTACCCTATCGGAACACCGCACCGGCGAGATCCCGGCCTTCGCCGGGATGACGATTGGTCAGGTTAAGGCGGTCGCCTCTTTCCTGTCCCTTTCACCCGCATTGCGTTCGGCTTCGCGTTCCAGCGCGACCTTGATCATCGCGACGATCGGATCGGCGAGGAAGAGGCCCATCAGCCCGAGCAGCGCGCCGAACAATATCTGCGCGCCGAGTACCAGCGCCGGGGCCAGGTCGACGGTCTTTTTCGCGACCATCGGCACGATCAGATAACCGTCGACCGTCTGAACGATCAGATAGATGGCGATCGCCCAAAAGCCGGTATCGGTCCCCGCCGAAAAGCCGACGAGGACGAGCAGCACGCCCGACAGGATCGCGCCGATATTGGGGATGAAGGCGAGGAGGCCGGTGAGCAGCCCCATCAGCGCCGCCATCGGGATGCCGACGGCAAGGCAGGCGAGCCACGTCCCGACCCCCTCGACCAACATGCCGAGCAGCCGCCCCGCCATCAGGCGGCGGAGGGTGAAGCCCATGCGCGCGGTGGTGATATAGAAATTCTCGCGCGCCTTCATCGGCAGCATCCACGCGACGCCGCGTTCATAAAGGCGCGGCTCGATCGCGATGAAGATGCCGAGGACAAGGATCATCACCAGGCTGGTGAGCGCGCCGAGCACGGTGCCCACCGCCGCGGTGACGCGGCCGACGGTGCCCGCGATATTGTCGGCGATTGTCTTGGTATCGAGCTCAAAACTGCCCATGCCATGATCGCTCGCCCACGCCGCGATGCGTTCGACCTGTCCCATGATCACGCCTTGCAGTGTCGCCGCCTGATCGGCGATCTGCGAACCCGCGAACAGGACCGCCCACGAAAGAAAGGCCAGCAAACTCAAACACACGATCAGCAGCCGCCATCCGCGCGCGATCGGCAGCACGCGGCCGAGCAGCCGCGCCCCGCCGTCGAGCATCGAGGCGAGGACGATGCCGGCAAAGATCAACAGGATCGGCTGGATCAGGATGATGCACACGCCGATCAGCAGCGCGAGGCCCAGCCACACCCCCGCTTTCAGCAATTCGGTGCGGACGAGGTGGCTGCGGATTTCGGTGGGGCCGGGGGCCTCGCTGGTCGCATCATAAGCGGCGGAGCTGCGTATCCGGCTTGCCTTGCTCTCCTCCGCCATCGAAATGTCTTCCTGCCCTGCTATTCGCTATGACGCGCAGGCCGAAGGTCGGTTCCCGCGCGGCCCGATCGCAGCGCGCCGAACCAGCTCAGCGGATTATACCATTCGGCGGTTCCGTCGGTCGAAAAACTGATGATCTCGGCGCGCCCCGCGATCGCGTCGAACGGGACGGCGCCGCCCAGGCCCTTGAGTTCGGCGGCGACACGGCTGTCGGCGCTGCCGTCGCGGTTATCGCCCATCAGGAACAGATGACCCTCGGGCACCACATAGGGTCCATAATCGTCGGTGGAATAACCGGGGCCCATGTCGATCGTATCGAAGCTGGCGCCGCCGGGCAGCGTTTCGCGGACGATGGGGATTTCGAGCATTTCCTTGCCGTCGGCGCCGCGGGTGATGAATCGCGACAGGCTGGAATCGGGGCCGGGGGTGTTGCGGTCGACGGGGATCGCCAGCATTGGCTGCACCTCGCGCTTCACCGGCTTGCCGTTGATGCTGAGTTCGCCGTTGGTGAGCTGGATCGTATCGCCGGGCAGGCCGATCACGCGCTTGATATAGTCGATCCGTGTGATCGGATGCTCGAGCACGACGATGTCGCCGCGTTCGGGTAGCTTGCCAAACAGGCGTCCGTGGATCTTGGGCGCAAGGTGAAAGCTGACCGAGGCATAGGACCAGCCATAGGGATATTTGCTGACGATCAGCCGGTCGCCGTTGCGCAGCACGGGCATCATCGAATCGGACGGGATATAAAAGGGCTTGGCGACGCAGCTGTGGATGCCGAGCACGAGCAGCAAAATCACCGCAATGTCGCGGATCAGCTTGCCCCAGCTGCCGTCATCCCTTGTCTTGTCCTTCGCCATGATCCGGTCAGTCCTTGATTGCTTCGATAATGACGAACGCCTGCGCCCAGGGGTGGTCGTCGGTCAATGTCAGGTGAATATGCGCTCTGTGCCCCGGCGGGATCATCTCGGCGAGCCGCGCCGCCGCGCCGCCGGTGAGCGCCAGCGTCGGCGCGCCCGAGGGGGCGTTGACGACGCCGATGTCCTTCATGAA
>JBGTUD010000222.1:0-5260 GCA_041939405.1 Sphingopyxis sp.
CCGACCCCTGCACCTGGTCGTCGATCGTCGTCGCGCCGTCACGCGGCGCCTTCAGGCGCACGACGAAGGGTTGGCCGTCCGGCGCGGTCGCGGGATCGGCATCGCGCCAGGGCGAGCGGATGCGCAGCGGTTGCTTCGCCGCCTGCGCCGCTTCGCGCTGCGCGGCGATCTCCTCCTGCGTCATGTAGCAGCGATAGGCATGGCCGTTCGCCACCATCTGATGCGCGACCTCGGCATGGCGATCGGCGCGCGCGAACTGGAAGACGGCGTCGCCGTCCCAGTCGATGCCCAGCCATTGCAGGCCGGCGAGGATCGCGTCGATCGCCGGCTGCGTCGAGCGGGCACGATCGGTATCCTCGATCCGCAGCAGGAACGTGCCGCCGTGGTGACGGGCGTACAGCCAGTTGAACAGCGCGGTGCGCGCGCCGCCGATGTGCAGATAGCCGGTGGGCGAGGGCGCGAAGCGCGTGACCACCGCGGCGCCAGTGGCTTCGCCTGTTACCGGCGCGGCCGATCCGGCCGGATTGGTTGGGTTTTCGGTTGCCACAAAGGCCTCTTTCACTCACTTTGCCGCCCGGTCGAGCGGGGATCGGGGGTGCCCCTAGCATGGCGACAAGTCCGCTTCAAACGCCCATTGCACCCCGCCGCTTGCACGGCTTGACGCGGCTCGTCGCCGCGCTCGAAACACGGCTGGAGGCGGAGCGCGAGCGTATCGGCCTGTGGCTGCCAATTGCCTTGGGCGCGGGAATCGCTGCCTGGCTCGCGCTGCCCTCTCGGGCCCATTGGATCGGTCTTTTGCTGCTTCTGGCGGCGGGGCTGTTCGGCGGGCTTCTGATCGGCTGGCACAATCGCACCGGGCGGGCGGTCGCGGTCGGCTGCGGCGCGATGGCGGCAGGGATATTGCTCATCTGGGCGCGCGCGCTGTGGGTCGCCGCGCCGGTGCTCGCGGCGCCGGCCGTGACCGAATTTTCCGCGATCGTCGAGCGGGTGGAACCGCGGCCGGCCAAGGGGCAGGTGCGCATCCTCGTCCAGCCACTCGAACGCGCCGACCTGCCGCCGCGCATCCGGCTGACCCTGCGAGCCGAGCAGGCGGGCGACCTGGTGGCGGGCGAGGCGGTCGGCGTGCGCGCACGGCTGATGCCGCCGCCGACCGCGAGCCTCCCCGGCGGCTATGATTTCGCGCAACGTGCCTGGTTCGACGGCATCGGCGCGGTCGGCACGGTGCTCGGCGATGTCGTGCGCGATCCGGGGCGGAGGAGTAGCCAAGCGCCGCTGCGCGCGCGGTTGAGCGCGCATATTCAAACGCAGGTCGACGGATCGGCGGGCGGCATCGCGGCGGCGCTGGTGACGGGCGACCGCGGCGCGATCGCCGAGGCCGACGAAGAGGCAATGCGACGGAGCGGCCTTGCGCATTTGCTGTCGATCAGCGGGCTGCACGTTACTGCCGTCGTGGGTTTTGCGATGCTGCTGGCGATGCGATTGCTCGCGCTCAGCCCACGCCTCGCGCTCGCCGGTTACGTCCTGCCGCTCGCCGCGGCGGCGGGCGCGCTCGCTGGCGGGGGCTATACGCTGCTTGCCGGGGCCGAGGTGCCGACACTCCGGTCGTTCATCGCCGCGCTGCTGGTGCTCATCGCGTTCCTGATGGGGCGCGAGGCGCTGACCCTGCGGCTGGTCGCGGCGGGCGCGCTGATCGTGCTGCTCTGGCGGCCCGAAGCGCTGGCAGGGCCGAGTTTCCAGCTGAGCTTTGCCGCGGTGACGGCGATCGTCGCGCTCCATGAAAATCCGGCGATGCAGGCCTTTCTGGCCCGCCGCGACGAATCGCTGCTGATCCGCCTGGGGCGCGGGATCGCCGGGTTGCTCGCGACCGGTCTCATCGTCGAGGTTGCACTGGCGCCGATCGCGCTCTTCCATTTTCACAAGGCGGGCCTCTACGGCGCGCTCGCCAATGTCGTTGCAATCCCGCTTACAACCTTCGTCGTGATGCCGGCCGAAGCGCTGGCGCTCCTGTTCGACAGCGCCGGGCTCGGCGCGCCCTTCTGGTGGGTCGCCGATCACGCGCTGCGGCTTCTGATCGCACTCGCACATGCGGTCGCCGACGCGCCGGGCGCGGTGACGACGCTGCCCAGTTTTCCGCCGTGGGGTTTTGGCCTGGCATCGTTCGGCGGGCTCTGGATTCTCGTCTGGAAAACGCGCTGGCGCCGCCTGGGGCTCATTCCCTTGATTGCAGGGATGGCGGTGTTGCTGGCGCAGCCGCGCCCCGATCTGCTCGTGACCGGCGACGGGCGGCATGTCGCCGCGGCGCTGCCCGATGGACGTTACGCCCTGCTCCGCGATCGTGCGGGCGACTATGTGCGTGACAGTCTGGCCGAAGCCGCCGGAATCGACGTCCCGCTCGGCACGCTCGCGGGTCTCGATCACGTCGAATGCAATCGCGATTTCTGCCGCTGGGTTCAGGGCGAAGGGAGCGCGCGGCGCGTCATTCTGGCGTCGCGCGGCCGGGACCGGATCGAGGGTGCGGATATGGCTGCGGCGTGCGCCGCCGCCGATATTGTCATCAGCGATCGTTGGCTGCCGCGCGAATGCGTCGGCCGCTGGCTGACGATCGAGCGCGACAGCCTGGCCGAAACCGGCGGACTCGCGCTTTACCTGGGTGACCGGCCAAGAGTCGTCGCGACGCTGCGTTCAGGCGACGAGCATCCCTGGCGCCGCCCACACCAGGTCAGTGGTAACGACGAAGCAGTCCCGACAACCGCCCTTGCACGATGACGCGCTCGGCGGGGTAGCGTTGCGGCTCATACGCGCTGTTGGCCGGATCGAGACGGATCATCTTGCCTTCGCGGCGGAAATATTTGAGCGTCGCATCCTGCCCGTCGACGAGCGCGACGACGATATCGCCTTCGCGCGCGGTATTGGCTTTCTGGATCAGCGCATAATCGCCGTCGAAAATGCCCGCTTCGACCATCGAATCGCCCGACACTTCGAGCGCATAATGTTCGCCTGCACCCAGCAGGGCGGCAGGCACC
This sequence comes from Sphingopyxis sp., assembly GCA_041939405.1. GTDB lineage: Bacteria > Pseudomonadota > Alphaproteobacteria > Sphingomonadales > Sphingomonadaceae > Sphingopyxis. The sequence goes on from JBGTUD010000222.1 coordinate 3,024, forward strand.
GCGAGATTGTTATGATCCTCGAACGCCTCGATCGGAACGCCCGCGGCGATCTTGCCGTGCAGCGGAACCTCGACGATGTCGTTGGCGGCAATCGGCTTCAGCGCGGGCGGTGCCTTGCGGAGCGGGACGACATTGTCGCGATTGTTGCTCGCGGCGGACTTCGCCGCCTCGGGCAGCTTCAATACCTCCAGCGCGCGTGCGCGATTGGGAAGGCGGCGGAGGAAGCCCCTTTCTTCCAAGGCACTGATCAGCCGGTGAATGCCCGATTTCGACTTGAGGCCAAGCGCCTCCTTCATCTCCTCGAACGACGGCGAGATGCCGCTTGCGTCGAGGCGCTGCTGGATGAAGTGGAGCAGTTCATGCTGCTTCGCGGTCAACATCGGTTATTCTCCATGATGTCATGTCGGACATATTGAGAACGATAGTGGAACAAAGCGGAACTTGTCAAGCGATGGCGATATAGTCCGCGACCTCGCCTTCGCCGCGCGCCGGAGCGTCGATGTCGCGGATCAGCAGCGCGTTGGCCGAGGCCAAGGGCAGGGTGCGGCCGCTTTCCTGCCCGACGAGGGGGATGAGCCGCCCGCGCTCGACCCGTGCGCGGAGATAGTCGCGGCGCGCGCCGCCCGCATCCAGCGGCGCGGCGAGCGGCGCGCGCTGGATGGGCGGCAAGGGCGCACGCGCACCCGCGAGATGGCGGACGAGCGGCAGAAGGAAGAGCGTTGCGGTGACAAAAGCCGAGGAGGGGTTGCCGGGAAGGCCGAGCAGGATTGCATCGCCGAGCGTCCCGGCGATCAGCGGTTTGCCGGGCTTCATCGCGATTTTCCAGAAATCGAGCTTTCCGCCCGCATCGCCCAGCGCGCCGCGGATATGATCGTGATCGCCGACCGACGCGCCGCCCACGGTGACGATAACGTCGTGATGGAGTGCCAAATCCTGCAAAGCCTGCGCGATGGTTGCGCGATCGTCGCGGACGTGGACCGGCCGGACGGCGTCGGTAACGTCGCCCGCAAGCATGGCGGCGAGCATGATGCTGTTGCTGTCGGGAATCTGCCCGGGGGCGAGCGGCTGCCCCGGCGGGACCAACTCGTCCCCGGTGGTCAGGATCGCGACGCGCGGCCGGGCGCCGACCGCGACGGTTCCCGCGCCGCTCATCGCTGCGGTAGCAAGCGCGCCGGGGGGGAGGCGCGTGCCGGCCGCAAGCAGCACATCGCCCGCCGCGAAATCGGCGGCGCGCGCGCGGATATGGCGGCCGCGACTTCCCGGCCCCTCGCGGGTCAGCGTGAGCCGGTCGCCGTCACGCGCAACATCTTCCTGCACGATCACCGTATCGGCGCCCGGCGGGACGAGTGCGCCGGTGAAGATGCGCATCGCCTCGCCGGCGCCCACACGGCGGTCGGGCATGGCTCCGGCGGCGACCTCGCCCGTCACGGTCCACGGGCCGGGCAGGTCGTCGAACCGGATCGCATAGCCGTCCATCGCCGATAACGGCGCGGCCGGCTGGTCGCGCTCGGTACGCACGTCGTCGGCGAGATAGCGGCCATGGGCGTCGGCGAGGGCGATCGTTTCGCGCTCCAGCGGCGCGCGCAATGCAAGCAGGCGCGCCTGCGCCTCTTCGACAGGAAGCAGCCCCCTCATTCGGCGCGCCAGTCGCCCGAGCGGCCGCCACTCTTTTCGAGGAGGCGGATGTCCCCGATCACCATCGCGCGGTCGAGCGCTTTCGCCATGTCGTAAAGGGTGAGCAGCGCGACCGACGCCGCGGTGAGCGCTTCCATCTCGACACCCGTTGGCCCGGTTGTCTGCGCGACCGCGGTGACGGCGATGCCATTGTCCTCCCACGCGAAATCCACGCCGACCTTGGTGAGCGCAAGCGGATGGCAAAGCGGGATGAGGTCGGCGGTGCGTTTGGCCGCCATGATGCCCGCAATGCGCGCGGTGGAAAGCACGTCGCCCTTCGGCGCATTGCCGCTCCGAATGGCGTCGAGCGCCTCCGCGGACATGGTGATGCGCCCGCTGGCGACGGCGCGGCGATGCGTCGCGGCTTTGGCGCCGACGTCGACCATATGCGCGGCGCCGCTATCGTCGAGATGAGTCGGTTTGAGTGTCATGCGGGGAGCGAAGCAAGGCGGGAGGCGAAAGGCAAGGGGCGATGGGCGGGTTTGCGGTTGGGGGGATTTGGCTGGGAGCGACCGAAAGCTGCCCTCAACTCTATCGTCATCCCGGCGAAGGCCGGGATCTCG
>JBGTUD010000223.1:0-5253 GCA_041939405.1 Sphingopyxis sp.
GATCCCGAATGCCAGGTGCTGATGATGCGGTTCAAGGGGGACCTTGCCGCGCTGCTTCACGCCGCGGCGACGGGCGCGCTCGCCGCGGCCGACGCGCCGGCCTTCGCGCGTGATTATGCGCTCACCGTCGTGATGGCGGCCAGGGGCTATCCGGGCACGCCCGAAAAGGGCGGCGTGATCCGCCGCATCGCCGATGCCGAAGCGGGCGGCGTGCGCGTCTTTCACGCCGGAACCGCGCGCGAGGAGCGCACGCTGGTCGCCGCGGGCGGGCGCGTGCTCAATGTTACCGCGACGGGCAAAACCGTCACCGAGGCACAGGGGCACGCTTATTCCGCGGTGGACAAGCTCGACTTTCCGAGCGGCTTCTGCCGTCGCGACATCGGCTGGCGCGAGGTCGCGCGCGAGGCCGAATGAGGCGCTGGACGCGCCGGGCGCCACGACATAGGCTGGACCAAAACAGCAAGCGGAGAAATATATGATCTGGCTTCAGGAAAACTGGGTGATCGCGGTCGTCGGCCTGGTCGTGGCCGTCGTGCTGCTATGGTGGCTGTTCGGCCGCGCCAAACCCGCCGAGATCGCCCCGCCGACCGCAGAGCCCGCCAAGCCCGCAAAACCCCTTGAGCCGGTGAAGCCCGAAATCGTCGCGGCCGAACCCGCGCGCTTCAAGCCCGTGGAACCCAAGCCGCAACCCGCCGCGCCCTCCGCCTCCTCGCCCCCGGACACCGCTCCGTCCCCGGCGACGGCACCCGTCCCGCCGCCCGCCGCCGAAGCCCCGCCGCCCAAACCGGCGACCAAGCCCAAAGCCGCCGCCAAGCCAGCGGCAAAGAAAACGGCGGCAGCAAAGGAACCCGCCAAGGCCACGGCCAAAAAGGCTGCCGCCAAGCCGGCCGCCGACGCCGCGGCGATCCCGTCCGAACCGACGGTGCCTCCTCCGGCCTCGGCGCCCCCGGCGCCCCCTGCCGAGGAGGCCAAGGCCGATAATCTGCAACTTTTGAAGGGCGTCGGGCCCAAGCTTGTCGTGCTGCTCAACAGCCTCGGCGTTACCAGCTTTCGCCAGATCGCCGAGTGGACCGACGCCGATGTCGCGCGGGTCGACGCGCAGCTCGGCGCCTTTCAGGGCCGCATTGCGCGTGACAATCTGATCGACCAAGCCGGCTATCTCGCCCGCGGCGACAAGGCCGGGTTCGAGGCGAAATACGGCGCGCTGGGCGGGGAGCTTTAGGCCCGCGGGCAGCTTCAACGCAAAGGGCGCCGCCCGCCGTCCACAAGGCGGGAGGCGGGCCTTGCGCACCGCGCCCCTCGCCGCCTTTACATGCCCGTGAAGACGATCAAATCTGGCGCGTGCTGCTTTCGATCAGCTTCGTCGCCTCGGCAATCGCTTTCGCCGTGCTCAGCTTTCCGTCCTGCACCTCGTCGGCGATTTCGAGGAGGCGGCCGCTGATCACCGTGCCGGTGTCGGCTTTTTCGTCGATCGCGATGCCGCCCTTGGCCGCGGCCACGCGATCCCACGCCGCGCGCACCGCCGCCCAATAATCCCTGGTCGCGGTCCAATAATCGTCGGCGGCCTTCACGTCATATTGGTCATATTTCAGATAGGTGTTGAGGACATATTCCTGGACGATCGGCACCAGCTTGCCGTCCTTTGTCCCCATTTTCGTATTGTCCTGCCAGTGGATCCAACCGTCGGGAGTCGGCTGGTGGCGGTTGATCGCATAATAGCGGTCGTAAACGGGGTTGCGGACGGCGTCGCGGCGCGCGAGCGGCCGCCACGTCCAGTTGGAACGCCAACGACGGATACCCGCCTGCGTCTCGAATTGGCCCCAGCCGCCGTAGCGCGGACTGTCATCGACCTGGTAAACGGTCTGCGACCAGCGGCCGGTACGCATCCGTTCGGGCACATCTTCCCACACCCACTTGCCCTTGTCCGAATAGACGAGCACACGCGCGGGTTCATATTCCCAATCCTGCCGCCAATGCTTGATGATATGCGTCTGCCCCTCATGCTCGATGACGAGCAGATGCTGCAGCATGATCTTGCGCCCCGTGTCCTCGATCACGCGCACGACCTCGTTGCCGCCCGACCTTTTGGGATCGAGCTTTTCATAATCGGCATCCCAGCGCGTCGATTCCTGCATGTTGAAGCTGACGCGGTAGTTGCCCGCCATCGCAAGGATGTCGGCGCGATCCTGTTCAAAGCTGGCTGCGGCCGTTTCGGCCGCGATCGGCGGGTGCGCCGATGCGGCGACAGGCAATGCGGCGGAGAGCAGCAAGCCTGCGATGATTATGGTCTTTTTCATCGTCCAGTCCTTCGTCTGGTTCAGAAACGGAAGCTCAACGAGGCCGATGCGTTGCGGCCGGGCTGGGTGTAGGCGTCGGTGACGGTCGAATTGGCGGCGAGCCCGCGCGCATCGCTCCACCACGCATATTTCTTGTCGAAAATGTTGAAGACCCCGGCGCGCAGCATCAGCCCATCGACGATCCGCACAAAGGCGGTCGCGTCGAGGATGGTGAAAGCGCCCGGGCGATAACATTCGGCCGCTGTGCAGGCACCGACGGCGCGCGATGCCTCCTTGCGCGCGCTGTGCGTCATCACGATCTGGCCACCGAAGCGGCCGCTTTGCGGTTCGCGATAACCGGCGCCAACGACCAGCTTCAGCGGATCGATCGACGCCAGCGGAACGCGCGTTCCGTCGGGCTGGACCTCGTCGCCCTTGGCGTAGGAAAGGGCGAGCGTCGTATACAGGCCGGACGACGCCCGCCCCTCGAACCGCGCTTCGGCGCCCTTGACGCGCGCACGGTCGAGATTGACGAACTGGAAGAGGATGGGATCGGCGATGGTGCCGGTGCCACCGACCTGTTCCTGGCTGATGAAATCCTTGTAGCGCGCCGAAAAGGCGGTGACGTCGAGGCTGACATGGTCACTGCCGAAGCGCACGCCGCCCTCGAAACTTTCGCTGCGTTCGGGGCCAAGGTCGGGGTTCGGCAGCGTGCGGTAGGAGAAAAAGGGCGAGGTCAGATTTTCAAAGAACTGGTTGACCTGCCCCGGTTCGGGCGCCTTGAAACCCGTCGCATAATTGGCGAACAGCCGCACCTGGTCGGTGATTTTCACCACCGCGCCGATCTTGGGCGACAGGCGCGAACCGTCCTGCCCTGCGCCTGCAAAGGCCGGCAGCAGCGGATCGTCCTGCGGCGAGAGATCGTACCAATCGAAGCGCAGCGCGGGATAGAGCATCAGCCGCCCATCGGCGATCGCGATCTCGTCGCCGACGAACAGCCCGCCACGCGTGAAGTCGGTGACCGGGAAAGCGCGCGTCGGATAGACTTCGCCCGCGGGCGGGACCGTCCCGTCGCGCACACCGCGCTGGCGCGTCTTGCTGATGTCGCCGCCGAACACGAGCCGGTGGGCAATCGCGCCGGTCGCAAAGTCGGCGCGGGCGTCCGCCGAGGCCCCGATGACGCGGTTTTCGAAGGTGTTGAGCCGCGTGCGGTCGGGAAGCGTGATGCGGTCTTCCTCGGTATATTGGCTGTCCTCGCCGTCCTGCCAGTAAAGCGCGACGCGCGCGAAATCGATCGCGCCCTCGCCTTCCCAGCTCCAGTCGACCGAGACGCGCTTGCGCTCCCCCGTATCCCAGCCTTCGAGGCGGTCGACCGAAGCATTGAGCCCGGTCAGTCCGTTAGTATAGAGCCGCGTGTCCAGATATTCGCCCGTCAGGCGCAGCTTGTGGCCGTTTGCGGGATCATAGACGATCCGCCCCAGCGCGGCGTTCGAGCGGCCATCCTGCGGATTGGGCCGGGTCCGCGCCACCCCCGTGCCGCCGACATCGCCCTTGTTGTCGAGCTCCTGATAGTCGCGGCGCGTGTATGCGGCCATCAGCGACCAGTCGCCGCTTTGTCCTGCAAGAATGGCGGTTTCCGAAAATTCCTTGTCGGCGCTGGCATAAGCGGCGCGGACGAGGCCGCCGACGCTGTTTCCTTCTTTCAGAAAGTCGGTCGGGTCGGCGGTGACAAAGCTGACCGCGCCCGCCAGCCCGTCGCTGCCATAGAGCGCCGACGAGGGGCCGCGCAGGATCTCCACCGATTTGATGAGGCCAAGGTCGACATAGTCGCCGCGCCCCGATGCCTGCGCGCCAAAGCTGAAACCGTCGGGAACGCGCACGCCATCGACCTGGATCAGCACGCGGTTGCCGCCGATGCCGCGGATATTGAAGCTGTCGTTGCCCGCGCGCCCCGTCGCGCCGAGCGCGGCGCCGAAACGCGCCGGCTGGCGCTGAACGCTCACGCCGGGTTCAAAGCGGACAAGGTCGCGAATATCGGTGACAAGTTCGTCGGCGATCTGCTCGGCGGTTTTGATCGACACCGTCACCGGCACATCCTCGATCTTCGCCTCGGTGCGCGTCGCGGTGACGACAATCTGGTTTTTGCGCGCCAGCCAGTAAGCTCCATCGTCATCCTGCGCCATTGCGGGCGATGCGGTCGCGACGAGCGCGAACCCGGTGGCGCCACCCGCGAGAAGACGGGACAGGAGCGGCGAACGGCGGCTGATCAATTTTCTTCCCCTTTTTTTGTTTGAGATTGATTCGCAATAGCGGCGCTCTAGGGAGTCAAAAATCGCAGGTCAACATGATATTGCGAGTCGTTCGCGAAAAACATCGAGAGAGCCAGTAGCCTTGCGGGTGGGCGCGCCCGATCATTCAGCGCATTTCTGTTTCGGACAGGGGAGCGCAGCAGACGGTCGGCTGGCCCATTCTCAACGGTTCGGCGATTATGCCGTTCGAACAAGAAGCTGTTCCCCGGCGAAAGCCGGGGTCCAGGGTACCACAAGCGACGCCTGTTCTGGAGCACCCGGGGCCCCGGCTTTCGCCGGGGAACAGTATCCACGTGCCCCAAAGGGATAATCCCCGATGGGATGACGATTAAAGGGCCTCCGCTCGCCATTCGATCCGCAACAAAAAAGGGGCCGCCTCGCGGCGGCCCCTCTCTCATCTTCGATGGCGAAGAACTCAGTCCTTCAGGAAGTCGGGCACATGGCCCTGGTCTTCCGGACCTTCGCTGCGCTCGCGGCGCGGACCGCGATCGCGGTCGCCATCACGCCGCGGGCCCCGGTCGCGGCCGCCGCGGCCACGATCACCACGGCCTTCGCCGTCGCGGCGCGGGCCGCGATCACCGCGCGGTTCGCGCGCCGGGCGGGTGTCTTCGAGTTCTTCGCCGGTTTCCTGATCGACGACGCGCATCGACAGGCGGACCTTGCCGCGC
>JBGTUD010000224.1:0-5244 GCA_041939405.1 Sphingopyxis sp.
GTCGGCGCGCACGCCGATGAAGCACGGGACCCGCGGCGGATCCATCCTCGAAGCGGCGCAGAAGGCGATTGCCAATCCGCTGCTCGACGGCGTGTCGATGGCGGGCGCGAAGGGCGTCATCATCTCGATCACTGGCGGCGAGGATATGCGCCTGATGGAAGTCGACGAGGCCGCAAACCATATTCGCGAGCTGGTCGATCCCGACGCCAACATCATCTGGGGCAGCGCCTTCAACGAAAGCCTTGACGGCAAGATCCGCGTGTCGGTCGTCGCGACCGGCATCGACGGGACGGGCGAGGCGGCGCAGGCCGCGCCCGCCACGCGCAGCTTCTCGTTCGCGCCCGCGCGTGCGGCGGCGCCCGCGCCAGTGGCCGAAGAAGTCGTCGAACCTGCGGCGCTGGAAGAGCCCGTTGCGGAGGAAGCGGCGGTGGCGCAGGACAACGAACCGGCGCCGGGCTTTTCGCTGGGCGAGACCCCTGCACAGGAAGCCCCGCTCCCGGAAGCCGCTGCGGCAGCAGAGGAAGAGCCCATGGAATTGTCGCAGGTCGCCGCGACTTACGACGACACGGCCGATGAACTGATGCTCGACGCGCCTGCGGAACCCGCGGGCACCCCCCGCCCCGCGTCGGAAGGCGCTCCGGCCGAAGCGCCCGCGCGTTCGATCGGCGGGGGCACGCTGTTCGAGCGCATGTCGCGCCTGTCGCGCGGCGCAAGCACGCCCGACGCCGACAATGGCGGCAAGGACGACGCGGTCGATATTCCGCGTTTCCTGGGACGGCAGAACAACCAGTAACGGGGCATCGAGCGGCTGTCCGCCGGGCACGGCAGGCCGGAAATCGGGAAAAATTGCCCATGTGGCGACGGATATTGACGGCGAAGCCGGCGCGCACATCGCTTTGCGTGGGTGCGTCGGCCGCGCTGTTGCTCGGCACAGTTGGAGCGGCGCAGGCGATGCAGGCGACGCCGCCCGATGCCGCGACGCGCGCGGCCATGGAAAAGCGGACGGCGGCGCGCACGCTCCTGTCGGCATCGCTCGCGCGCCTCGCGTCGAACGGTAACGATACGAGCGCGCTCCTCGACGCCGGACGCGCCTCGATCGCGCTCGAAGATTATCGCGCCGCGCTGGGCTTTCTGCTGCGCGCCGAACAGGCAAGCCCGCGCGACGGCGCGGTGAAGGCCGCGCTCGGGTCGGCGATGACGCATCTGGAAAATCCGACGCGCGCGCTCGATTATTTCGGCGAGGCGCAGCTGCTGGGCGCGCCCGAACGGCTGCTGCTGGCCGATCGCGGCCTTGCGCGCGACCTGCTGGGCCAACAGGAGGCAGCGCAGCGGGACTATCAGCTCGCGCTGTCGATCGCGCCCGATGCCGAACTGACGCGGCGTTATGCGCTGTCGCTCGGCATCAGCGGCGACCCCGATCGGGCGGTTCAACTGCTTACGCCGCAACTTCGCGCGCAGGATCGCGGCGCGTGGCGCCTTCGCGCGATGATTCTCGCTATGAACGGCCGCGACAAGGAAGCGAGCGAGATCGTCAATGCGACGATGCCACCCCCGATGGCGGCGAATATCCTGCCCTATCTGACTCAGATGGACCGGCTCAACCCCGCGCAAAAGGCGGCCGCGGCGCATTTCGGCCGTTTCCCGAACGGCCAGCCCAAGGCGGCTTCCCGGCCGGTGCAGGTCGCCGCCGCGACACCCGCGCCCGCACCCCCGCCGCGCCGCGTTGTGCCGAAACCGACCCCTGTACCGACCGCGGCGCCCGCCGCGGCCAAGCCGCCGCCGGACCCGACACCTGCGCCTTCTGCGGTAGCCGCCAGTCCGGCGCGCGTCGACCCGCCCCCTTCGACGTCGACCCCGGCCGCCAGTCCGCCCACGACAAGCGCGGCGAGCGCGCCGATCGGTCCGGGCTTTTCGATAGCCGACATCAAGCCGTCGGCTCCGGCTGCGGCGAGTCCGCATGCTGCGCCGCCCGCGGCGGCGTCGACCGCTACGTCGGCTGCCGCGCCGCTCGCCTCGCTCGCCGATATTGTCGGATCGATCGAGATACCCGCCGAGGAACTGGCGCGTCCCGACGACGCGATCGGTGCCGACACGCTCGCCAAGCTGCTCGACGACAAGCGCAAGGCCGAGGCCGCCGAAGCGGCGAAGCGCGAAAAGGAAGAAGCGGCGGCGAAAGCAAAGGCAGAGGCGGACGCCAAGGCCAGGGAAGAGGCTGCGAAGAAAAAAGCCCACCCGGCACGCATCTGGGTTCAGATTGCGACGGGCGCCAATTTGCGCGCGCTCGCCTTCGACTATAACCGCTTTGAAAAGCGTAACGCGGCGCTGTTCAAGGGCAAGGCGGGTGCGACCGCCGAATGGGGGCAGACGCGGCGCCTGCTCGTCGGTCCCTTTGCCAATCGCAAGGCGGCGCAGGATTGGCTTGCCGAGTATAAAAAGGCCGAAGGCGACGGCTTTCTTTTCAACAGCGAGGTCGGCGAACCCGTCGAACCGTTGAAGTGAGCGTTGCCCGCTGCGCCAGCGACCCGGCGCAGAGCCGCGGACGACGCCACGGCGAATCGGGCCGCGTCGTGCGCGGGCCGCGCGATGCGTTCCAGCGCGACCGCGACCGCATCATCCACTCGATCGCTTTTCGCCGCCTTCGTCACAAGACGCAGGTGTTCATCGCCCCCGACGGCGACCATTATCGCGTCCGCCTGACCCACAGTATCGAAGTCGCGCAGATCGGCCGCGGCATTGCGCGCGCGCTTGGGCTTAATGAAGATCTGACCGAGGCCCTGTGTCTGGCGCACGACATCGGCCATCCGCCCTTCGGACATGCGGGCGAGGATGCGCTGAAGGCCGCGATGGCGGCCCATGGCGGTTTCGACCATAATGGCCATACGCTCCGCACGCTTGCGCGCCTCGAATGTCCCTATCCGCTGTTCGACGGTCTCAACCTGACATGGGAAACATTGGAGGGGCTGGCCAAGCATAATGGTCCGGTCGCGGCCCCCGGCTGGGCGCTTGCCGAAATCGATGGCGATTTCGGATTGGACCTTGGCAGCCACGCGAGCCTCGAAGCGCAGGTGGCGGCAATCGCCGACGACATCGCCTATGACAATCACGATATCGACGACGGCCTCCGCGCCGGCCTGCTGAGCCTCGATCAACTGATGGAACAGCCCTTTGTTGCCGCCAATTATCGCGCGGTCGAGGCGCGCTTTCCCGATGCGCCGCGCGACCGCTTGCTGCGCGAACTGGTGCGCGATCAGATCGGTGTGATGGTCAATGACGTGATCGCGGCCACCACAGCTAATGTCGCCGATGCCGGGGTGGCCAGCGCGGACGAAGTCCGCGCCGCCGGACGCGCGCTCGGCGGTTTTTCGGCCGGGCTCGCCGCGGACGAGCGCGATCTCAAGCGCTTCATGTATGCCAATCTTTATCACCATGCAGACCAGCTTGCCGCCGCCGACGCGGCGAACAGGGTGGTGGGCGATCTTTTCGCGGCTTATGCCGCCGACCCGCGGCTGATGGGCGGCGACTGGTCGGCGCGCCTCCCCGCCGGGGAATGCGCGACGAACCGCCATATCGGCGACTATATTGCCGGCATGACCGACCGCTTCGCCATCGACCGCTATGCGGAAATCTTTGGCCGCGCGGCGCTCCCGGCGGCGCTGGCGCATGTCTGATGCGCTGATCGTCGGCGCGACCGGGATGGTCGGACGTCTGGCGATCGACCGGTTCGGCGCTACGCCCGTTACCATAGTGGCCCGCCGCCCCATCGAGGCGCTGCCCGCGCACCACAGGCAATTGCTGGAACCGCCCGAGCGCTGGGCCGACGTCATTGCGGCCGAGCGCCCCGACGTCCTTATTTCATGCCTCGGCACGACGATCGGGCAGGCGGGGTCGCGGGCGGCTTTTCGCGCGGTCGATCACGATCTGGTTCTCGCTGCCGCACGCGGCGCGCGAGCGGGCGGCACGCGGCGGATGATTGCGGTCAGCTCGGTCGGCGCCTCGGCGGCAAGCCGCAATTTCTACCTCCGGACCAAGGGCGAGACCGAACGCGATCTGATCGAACTGGGCTTCGACCGGCTCGATCTGCTCCGGCCCGGCCTGCTTCGCGGCGACCGGCCTGGGCCGCTGCGGCTGGGCGAAGGGCTTGCGGTTCTTGCGGCGCCGCTGACCGACGCGCTGCTCCACGGAAATTTTCGCCGTTACCGTTCGATTTCGGGCGCGCGCGTCGCTGCCGCGATCGCCGCGCTTGCCGGGCGCGGCGGTGCGGGCGTCCATATTCACGAAAACGACGCGATCCGCTCGCTCGCCGATTGACTCCGGCATGGGGCAGCGCCAAGGCTCGCCCGTCCGCCGCATCCCTTTGGGGATTCGGCCGGCCGCGCGGGAGAGCGCGGGGGGCGGTTCGCCGCACCTCGCCACCGAAGGAGCAACCGCCCCGGAAACTCTCAGGTCAACGGACCGCGCGGACGATTGGACACTCTGGAAAGCGTCCCGGTCGACTGTCGGGGCCACCGAAGGGGTAACTCCATGATAGCATGGGGGAAAACTCTCAGGTTCCCGTGACAGAGGGGGCATGGCGAAGGAACGGCATCGTGCCGCGCCGCGTCATGTCAACGACGGGAGGCCGATATGAGCGAAAGCGAAGACGTGATCGAAGAGGTGGCGACCGAGGTGCTGCCGCTCGACGCCTGGCACCGCGCAAAGGGCGCGCGCATGGTCGAATTCGCCGGTTATTGGATGCCGATCCAATATGAAGGGATCATGGCCGAACATCTGTGGGTTCGCGAGAACGCCGGTCTGTTCGATGTCAGCCACATGGGCCAGCTCGTCCTCAGCGGCGAAGGCGTCGCAGACGCGATCGAGGCGCTCGTACCCGGCGATATTTCGGCGCTGAAACCCGGACGGATGCGCTATTCGATGTTGCTCGCGGGCGACGGCGGCATTCTCGACGACCTGATGATCACCAATACCGGTCGCGGCCTCTATATGGTCGTCAACGGTGCAGTGAAATGGGACGACATCGCCCATCTGCGCGAGCATCTGCCCGACTCGATCGACATCAATCTGCTCGACGAGGACGGCCTGCTCGCGCTTCAGGGGCCCAAGGCCGTGGACGCGCTCGTCGCGCTCGGTATCCGGCCCGAATTTGACGACATTCTGCCCGTCGACCGGCTCGTTTTCATGCAGGCCGGGCCGTATAAATGGGGCGACATCCGGCTGGCGATCAGCCGTTCGGGCTATACCGGCGAG
>JBGTUD010000225.1:0-5232 GCA_041939405.1 Sphingopyxis sp.
TCACTTCCATCAGCTCGAGCTTGTTCTGAATCCGCACGGCGGTATCGACGATCAGCACGTCGATGCCCGTCGCGGTCGCCTGTTTCACCGCGTCGAACACGATGCCGGCGCTGTCGCCGCCTTCGGGGCCCGCCATGATCGGCACGCCGAGCCGGTCGGCCCAGACCTTCAATTGCCCGATCGCCGCGGCGCGGAACGTATCCCCCGCCACCAGCATCACGCCATAATCCTGTTCCTGGAACAGATGCGCGAGCTTGGCGATCGTGGTGGTCTTGCCCGACCCGTTGACGCCGAGGACGAGGATGACCTGCGGGCGCGGGAAGGCGTCGATGTCGAGCGGTTCGGCGACGGGGCGCAGAACCGCGCCAATCTCTTCGGCGACAAGCCTCCGCAATTCTTCGGTGCCGTTCGCGGCGATGTCGCGCCGTTCGGACAGCCGATCGCGGATGCGCGCGGCCATGGCGGGGCCAAGATCGGCGGTGATCAGCGCCTCCTCGACCCGGTCGAGATCCTCCTCGTCGAGCCGCGCCTTGCCGGTCAGCCCGGCGAGATTCTCGCCCAGCCGCTCGGAGGTACGGCGAAAGCCGCCGAGCAGCCTTTCACTCCAGCTTTTGCCGGTCATGCGGCAATGTCCTTTTCTTGCGCAGGGGTCGCGACCATGCGGTCGCCGTCGCGCGCGATCAGGCGCACGTCGATGATGGTGCCGGGCGCAGCGGGGGCGGGCAGCGTCACGGCGGCGAAATTTTCGGCGTGGCCGGTCAGGCCGTCGCGCTCGACGAGCATCGATGCCGTCCGTCCGGCCTGGCTGTCGAGCCAGTCCTGCCGCCGCCGCGCATTGGCCGCGCGCAGCGTTGCCGCACGGTCGCGCGCGATCGCGCGGCCAACCTGCGGCATCCGCGCCGCGGGTGTCCCGGCGCGCGCGCTGTACGGAAAGATATGGCCAAAGACGATGTCGCAATCGTCGATCAGCGCCAGCGAGTTCGCGAACATCGCGTCATCCTCGGTCGGAAACCCCGCGATCAGGTCGGCGCCGATCGCGATTTCGGGCCGCGCCGCCTTGAGCCGCTGGGTCAGGCGCACCGCGTCGCCGCGCCGATGACGGCGTTTCATGCGGGTCAGCACCATGTCGTCGCCCGCCTGCAACGACAGGTGGACGTGCGGCATCACCCGCGCTTCCTGCGTCAGCAAGGCGAAGAGTGCATCGTCGATCCGGTCGGGGTCGAGCGACGAGAGGCGAAGCCGCTCGACCGGCAGCGTCAGCAGGGTTTCGACCAGCGCGGCGAGGCTCGTCCCGCTGTCGTCGCCATAGCTTGCGAGGTCGACGCCGGTGAGCACGATCTCGCGCTGCCCGCGCGCCAGCGCGGTGCGTGCGGCCTCGACGACCGTTTCGACCGTCGCCGAGCGCGCTTTGCCCCGCGCCATGACGGTCGCGCAGAAGGTGCAGCTGTGCGAGCAGCCGGTCTGGACACCCAGGAAGGCGCGCGCATGGTCGGCACCGGAGAGAGCGGGGACGTAGGACGACTGCATCCTGGAAATATCTGTGGGCTCCCGCCCTCGCGGGGACACAGGGGCTTGATAGCTCTCGGCCAGGCCCTTGACGTCGTTTCCGACGATCCGCGCGCCCATCGCTTCGAACGCGCCGCGATCCAGTTCCGCGGCGCACCCCGTCACCACCACCTCGGCGTCCGGCCGCTCGCGCAGCGCGCGGCGCACGGCCTGGCGCACCTGGCGCACCGCCTCGTCGGTCACGGCGCAGCTGTTGAAGACGATCGTGTCCCGCGCGTCCGCACCCTCGACGGCCGCGCGAATCGCCTCACCCTCGGCGATATTGAGCCGGCAACCGAAATTGACGACCTGCGGGCGGTCGACGCGGCGGGCGATCATCCGAACTGCGCCCAATCGGTCTCGCCCTCGAAAACGCGCGTCGCGGCGCCGCTCATCACGATCCGTTCGCCCGGTGCCCAGCGGATGACCAGATCCCCGCCGGGCAGCGAGATCGTCACCGGCGATTGGACCAGCCCCGCACGGATCGCGGCGACCGCGGTGGCGCACGCGCCGGTGCCGCACGCCTGCGTCAACCCCACGCCGCGTTCCCAGACGCGGAGCTGCAATTGATTCTCGCCATCGAGGCTCGCGACATTGACGTTGACGCGTTCGGGAAACAGCGGGTCGGTTTCGATCCGCGGGCCCAATTGATCGAGCGCGACGGCATCGGCCTCGGGCACGAAAAAGACGATATGCGGATTGCCGACGTTGACGCTGGCGCCATGTTCCAGCTCATCCCACGCGACGGGCATGTCGCGCGTGTCCATCGGCATCGCAAGCGGGATATGCTCCCAATCGAATATCGGCTCGCCCAACGTCACTTCGGCGCCCCCGTCGGCGGGCGTCACGCGCAGCATCCCGCCCAGCGTCTCGATCACCGCGGGCTTGCCGATCAGCGTCGCGACGCAGCGCGTGGCATTGCCGCACGCTTCGACCTCGCTGCCGTCGGCATTGAAGATGCGCATCTTCACATCGGCACTTGCAGAGGGTTCGAGCAGGATCAGCTGGTCGCACCCGATGCCGTGGCGGCGGTCGGCGATCGCATGGGCGCGTGCCGCCGTCATCTCTACGGCAGCCACGCGCGCGTCGATCACGACAAAGTCGTTGCCGAGGCCGTGCATCTTGGTGAAGCGGTCTGCCATAATCCGCGCATGTAGGGGCGCGGGCGAGCGAAGTCTAGCGAGGCAGCGCCGTTACGCCGTCTTGCGCAGTGACGTGTCGGCGCCGAGGTCGGGATCCATGGGGGGCAGCACTGGGGTGCGCAGCAGCCCCCGCCCGGCGAGCAGGCGGTTGGTGTCGGCCGCCGAGGCCGCGCGGCCGAAATACCATCCCTGCCCCTTGGAACAGCCGAGCCGCGTCAGTTCGATGGCCGTCGCCTCATCTTCGATACCCTCGGCCGTGATCGGCATCGCAAGGCTTTCCCCCAGCCGCACGATCGCGACGACGATCGCCTGCGCATCGGGGCTTCCGCGCATTGCGGCGACGAAGCTGCGGTCGATCTTGATCCGGTCGAACGGCAGCGCGCGCAGATGCGACAGCGAGCTGTAACCCGTGCCGAAATCGTCGAGGCTCAGCGATACGCCCTGGTTTTTGAGGCTGGTGACGATCGAGCGAACGAGGGGCAGATTGTCGAACAGCGAGCTTTCGGTAATCTCGACCTCCAGCTGCGCGGCGGGGAAGCCCGTTTCGACGAGCAGCTTGGTCAGCTTTTGGCTGAACCAGGGATCTTTCAGCTGTTGCGGGGAAATATTGACCGCAAGAATGATCGACGAATCCCAGCCCTTGGCAATTTCCATCGCATCGCGGATCACGCGAAGCGACAATTCGCCGATCAGCCCGCTTTCCTCGGCCACCGGGATAA
This sequence comes from Sphingopyxis sp., assembly GCA_041939405.1. GTDB lineage: Bacteria > Pseudomonadota > Alphaproteobacteria > Sphingomonadales > Sphingomonadaceae > Sphingopyxis. The sequence continues at coordinate 3,407 of JBGTUD010000225.1, forward strand.
AGCGTTCGGGCGGGATCATGCCATATTCGGGCGATTCCCAGCGCATCAGCATTTCAAAGCCGACCAGGCGGCCCGATGCGATATCGACCTGAGGTTCGAAATGCGGAACGAACTCGCCGCGCGGCATGCCTTCGCGGATGCCCGTCTCGATCTGGTTGCGGACCTGAACCGCCATTTCCATGCCTTGCTCGAACCAGATGTGACGGTTCCGGCCTTCATCCTTGCCATGATACATGGCGATATCGGCCTGACGGACCATGGTTTCCATCGTCACGCTGGCATCGGCGGCCAGCGCGATGCCGAGCGAGGCGCCGATGCGAATCTGCTGTGCGTCGTGCATGATCTTGTTGTCGAGCGCGACCACGAGTTCCGCCGCCAGCGCGTCGATGTCGCCGCGCGCCGCGGGGTCAAAGGCCATCATCGCGACAAATTCGTCGCCGCCCAGCCGCGCCTTGGTGGCGCTGGGCGGCAGGACCGCCGCGATGCGTTCGGCCGCGACCTGCAGCACCCGGTCGCCCGCAGCATGGCCGTGGATGTCGTTCACCGTCTTGAAATGGTCGAGGTCGAGCAGGAAAAGCGCGACTTCGCGTTCTTCGCGCACGGCCTCGGCGATCATCTGCTGGCCGGTCACAAGGAGCGCCCGGCGATTGAGAAAGCCCGTGAGCGGGTCGGTATCGGCCAGGTAGCGCGCGCGTTGTTCGGCCTCGGTGCGTTCGCGAATCTCGCGGTTAAGGTCGTTGTAACGGCGCCAGCCGAACAGGATCAGCGCGATATTGAGCACGAGCGCGGTCGCGAGCACGCGGTCGGGACCGCCACCGATGCCGATCAGCGCGCGGACGGCCGCCTGCATCACATTGCCGCCCGTGCCGATGAACAGCAGGATGGCGGCAACGACGATGCCCCCCGTGATGATGTCGCGTCTGGCGCCTTCGCTGCGGTCCAATGGCTTTGGCGTCGAATTCATATGAGATTGTCCCACCCTCGGTTCCCTTATGGCCGGGGAGCGGTGAAATTTGGGTTAAGTGTGCTTATCCCGGTCGCGCGGCGATGGGGCGCGGCGGGGCGCAGCCGCGGGAGAAGGACCTGCTGCCCTTGCTTTGTGTGCCGCTTTTGCGTATGGGCCGCTCCGTCCGGGTGCGCTTTGCGCCGGGGCATATCGACATCCGCGACGGAACATCTGTCCACGGATAGCCGCTGGTTGGCGAGGTTTCGCTCACCGGCGTCTTTTGCGTTGCGGGCTGTCAGAAGGGATTTGAAGGCGCATGTTCGACAGTCTGAGCAATCGGCTTGGCGATGTTTTCGGAAAGCTCCGCGGCCGTGGCGCGCTGACCGAAGCGGACGTGCGCGCGGCGATGCGCGAAGTGCGAATCGCCTTGCTCGAAGCCGACGTCGCGCTGCCGGTCGTGCGCAGCTTCGTAGATCAGGTCACCGAACTTGCGATCGGCCAGAATGTCCTGCGCTCGGTCACGCCGGGGCAGCAGGTGGTCAAGATCGTCAGCGACGCGCTGACCGAAATGCTCGGCTCCGAAACCGCCGAGCTCGACCTCAATGTCGCGCCGCCCGCGGTGATCATGATGGTCGGCCTTCAGGGTTCAGGCAAGACCACGACGACCGCCAAGATCGCGAAGCGGCTGAAGGAAAAAGAGCGCAAGAAGGTGCTGATGGCGTCGCTCGACGTCAACCGCCCCGCCGCGCAGGAACAGCTAGCCGTGCTCGGCACGCAGATCGACGTCGCGACCTTGCCGATCGTCGCGGGCCAGCAGCCGGTCGAGATCGCCCAGCGCGCCATGCAGGCCGCGAAGCTTCAGGGCTTTGACGTGCTGATG
>JBGTUD010000226.1:0-5191 GCA_041939405.1 Sphingopyxis sp.
TGCCCGCCGACGCAGCGCAGCGCCGCCGCGGCGAGCACGCCCTCGGGCGCTCCGCCCGACCCCATATAGAGGTCGATATTGGTTTCGGGGTTGGTCGTCGCGATCACGCCGGCCACATCGCCGTCGGGGATCAGCGCGACGCCGCAGCCGATCGCGCGCAGCTCGGCGATGGTCGCTTCGTGGCGCGGCCGGTCGAGCACGCACACGATAATCTCTTCGGGCGCGACGCCCTTTTCGCGCGCGACCGCCTCGACATTTTCGCGCACGCTTTTGTCAAAGCCGATGATATCGGGCGAATAGCCGGGCCCGACCGCCAGCTTGTCCATATAGACGTCGGGCGCATTCAAAAGGCAGCCCTGTTCGGCGATGGCGAGCACGGCGAGCGCGTTGGGGCCGGCCTTGGCGGTGATCGTCGTGCCTTCCAGCGGATCGACCGCAATGTCGATCTTCGGCCCCTTGTCCGGCGCATTGCCGACTTTTTCGCCGATATAGAGCATCGGCGCTTCGTCGCGTTCGCCTTCGCCGATGACGATCGTGCCGTCCATGTAAAGCGTGTTGAAGGCGTCGCGCATCGCTTCGACGGCGGCGGCGTCGGCGGCCTTTTCGTCGCCGCGGCCGATCAGCCTGGCGGCGGCGATCGCCGCGGCTTCGGTGACGCGCACCATTTCGAGCACGAGCACGCGGTCGAGGTTGCTGCTGCCGTTCGTCATGTCCGCCATTCTCCGTCTTTACTTGCTGCGCCCAGCGGGCATGGTGGGCGCCATATGGCCCGCCGCTCCGCTTGTCGAGAATGCTTCGTACGATTCGCCGCGGCTTTGGCGTCCCTGTGCGTCATTCCCATGACGGCGAGTGCACAGCCGCAGGGGCCGCCCGCGCCGCCGCCGCCGCGCGATGCCGAAGGCGCGGCCGCCAATGCCAGGGAGCTTGTCGACCCCATCCGGCGCTGCAAGCCCGCCGAGGACGGGACGATCACCGTCTGCGGCACCGACACCGAACGCCACCGCCTGTCGCCCGAACTGCGCGCGATCGCGCGCGAGGGCCGCGAGGCGCCGCCCAAGCTGCCGCGCGCCGAGGCGCGCGCGATGAGCCTCGACAAGCTGCCCTATAATTGGGTTTCGATCGGCGGCGGCACGAAACCCGGCCCCGAATATAATGCGCTTTACGAAATGGCGAAGGAGCGCACCGACCCCGAAACGGGAACGCCGGTGGCGCCGAACGAGCCCGAGCCTTAACCTGCCCGTCATCCCGGCGAAGGCCGGGATCTCGCCGATGCGTTATGCCGTGAGGGAGAGATCCTGGCCTTCGCCGGGATGACGGCAAGAGAGGGCGGGTCAGAGCGCCAATATCGGCATGTGCATCGGCGCGCCGACGACATGGTCCGAGGCGCCGAGCACCGCAAGCGCGGCATGAATGGCGCTGGCCGGGCTTTCGTGGGTGACGAGCGCGATGACGACGTCGCTGCCTTCGTCGTCGCCGCGCTGGATAAAGCTTTCGATCGATACACCGGCATCGCGCATCGCCGCCGTGATCTCGGCGAGCACGCCGATCCGGTCCTCGACGATCAGGCGGACATAATGTTTGCCGACGCGCGCGCCGGCATCGGCGGCGGGCGCGGCGTCGAGCGCGTCGACGGGCATGGCAAAGGCGGGACCATATTCGTCGCGCGCGATGTCGATGATGTCGGCGACGATGGCGGAGGCGGTCGGCCCCGCGCCCGCGCCCGCGCCCTCGAAAAAGAGGCGGCCGACAAAATTGCCTTCGGCGACGACGGCGTTCAGGGCGCCGGGGACATAGGCGAGCGGATGGTCGGCGGGCACCAGGCACGGCTGCACATGCTGGTACAGGCCGCTTCCATCGCGCTCGGCCATGCCGATCAGGCGGACGCGGTGGCCCAGCGCTTCGGCCTCGCGGATATCGGCGGCGATCAGGCCGCGGATGCCGTTCGCGGTGACGGCGTCGATGTCGAGCCGCGTTCCGAAGCAAAGCGCGGCGAGGATCGACAATTTATGCGCGGCGTCGATCCCGTCGACGTCGAAGGTCGGGTCGGCTTCGGCATAGCCTTCGGCCTGCGCGGCGGCGAGCGCGTCGGCAAAGCTCGCGCCGTTGCGCTCCATTTGCGTCAGGATATAATTGCAGGTGCCGTTGAGAATGCCATAGACGCGCGCGATTTCGTTCGCCGACGCGCCTTCGCGGATCGCCTTGATCACGGGAATGCCGCCCGCGACCGCGGCTTCATATTTAAGCGGCGTGTCTTTCTCTTCGGCGATCGCGGCAAGCGCCAGACCGTGATGCGCGATCATCGCCTTGTTCGCGGTAACGAGCGCCTTGCCCGCGCCGAGCGCGCGCCGGGCAAGCGTCAGCGCCGATCCGTCGGCGCCGCCGATCATCTCGACGACGACATCAACGTCGCCCGCCGAAACCAGCGCCTCCATATCGTCTTCCCAGCGATAGGGCGACAGGTCGACGCCGCGGTCCTTGTGCCGGTCGCGTGCCGACACCGCGACGATGTCGATCGGCCGTCCGGCGCGGCGGGCGATGAGCTCGCGGTTCGCCTCGAGCAGCCGCACGACCCCGCCCCCGACGACGCCGATCCCCGCGAGCGCGACGCGCAGCGGCGGGCGGGTGGCGGTCGGGGCGGAATAAGGCGACATGATGGGACTCCACAAAAAGGCGGCGGGACGCATCCCGCGCGGTTGCGGCCGCCCTATCGGCTTTTGCGTCCGATACAAGCCCGCTGCATCTTATCCCTGGCGAAGCTGATCTTTATTCTGCCGGAGGCTTGCGGGTCCGTGTGCATTCGCCGAGCGCGCCCAGGATCACCGCATAGTCGGCCGCGGCCTTGCGCCGGTCGGCGGGCGCGGTGCCGGCCAGTTTGCTCAGCGGCAACTGGCGCGGCAGGCCGCAGGCAAGGCGGTACCATGCCAGCGTATCGCGCGCCGGCACCGCCGCCGATCCGTCGACGATCTCGCCGAACGCCGCGGCCCAGCGGCGCGACCCGTCGCGGGCGGTGAGGACGGTCAGCGACACGGGCTCTCCCGTGGCGGTGTTCAGGAACAATTGTGTCTCGCCCTCGCCGGGCAGCGTGCCGGGGACGTGAAATCCGTTGGCGATCCCCGTGATCGCAGGCGGGGCGCCCGGCTTCACCAGTTCGGTCAGGATGCCGCGCAACTGTGCTTCGGTCGCGGCGTCCCACGGCAGCTGGGCGTCGGGCGCGATCAGCCGGACGCTTCCCGTATTGTTCGTTCCGGCCGCCGCGCCCGCGACGGGGCGGGCAAAGAGCAGGACCGGCTGCTTCTTTTTGAGCTTCGCCGCCTTGCCGCGCGCATCGTCGGGGAGGTCGACCAGATAGGAGATTCGCGCGGCGAGCGGTCCGGCTCCGCGAATCAGGCTGACGACGTCGGCTTCGACATAGAATCGGGTGTGGGCAGGCGCGACTCCGGGCGCGCGTTCGGCTTTCAGCGGCGTCGCGCGGTGGATGCGTGCGTGCAGCGCCATCGGCGCCGCGGTGGCGAGGTCGGCAATGTCGGCATAGCTATAGGGGGTGGCTGCCACGGCGGCCTGCGGCGCCTGCATCGCAGAAACGGTTGAAATTCCAAAGGTTAAAGTCAAGGCGCCGGCAACGAGGGCCAAGTGGGGGAGGCGCATGATCGATCCTCTTTCCGTGATTTTCCATCGATGATGGCACCGTTGTCGGCGCCGGAAACCCTATCATGGGACAGGGCAGATTAACCCCTGATAAAGGGTTTGCGAATGTGCCGCCACCGCGATAGGACGGGCGCGAAGTGTCCGGCCAGAACATAATATGCCGGATGCAGAGCTGTCGGGTCTGTGGATGCGCATCGGAAATCATCCGGGCATTTAGCAACCGTACCGACGGTTGGGAATTGGTGTCAGGATGATCTAGCAAGGAGCGTCGTCCCTGAATGGCTTATGGTGATAGTGTCGACCCTAAAAACAGGGTAGTGGCGATTGTCTTGGTTGGTCTGTTTACGGCAGTTCTGGGTTACGGCCTGGTCAACGGCCTGAATATCAGTATCGTCAAGAAGATTGCCGAGAAATTGGACGTGGTGGACGTTGAAGAGCCGCCGCCGCCGGAGGAGCCGCCGCCGCCGCCGCCGCCGGACAACAAGCTGCCGCCGCCGCCGCCGGTCGTAACGCCGCCGTCGCCGATTCCGCCGCCGGTGACGACCAACACGGTCCAATCGGTTCCGAAGGCGCCGCCGACGCCGCCGCCGCCCGTCTTTACGCCGCCTGCGCCCCCCGCACCGCCGGCCCCCGACCTCAGCCAGGACGGTTCGCCGCGTGGCAACCCCGGCCGCTGGGCGACGAACGACGACTATCCGGCGCGCGCGATGCGTGAGGAACGCGAGGGAACGACGGGTTTCCGCGTGACCTATGGCGCCGATGGCCGCGTCACCTCTTGTGACGTCACGTCGTCGAGCGGACATTCGGACCTCGACGCCGAAACCTGCAAGCTGATCACGCGCCGCGCGCGGTTCAACCCGGGCAAGGATCGCGCGGGCAACCCCACGGGCGGCTCCTACAGCAACCGTATCCGTTGGCAGATTCCGCGCTGATCGGCGCTTGGAGCCAACAACCCAGTTTAACCTGATTTATGAGTATCTTGAGAGGGAATAACCAGCATGTTTAATCTGATCGCAAGTGCCGCTGCTGCGGCGGAAAGCCACGATGTCGGCATGTCGCTGATGCCCGCGTCGATGTGCGTCAAGGAAGAAGGCACAAACCCCTACGGCATGATTCCGGCGCTGTGCGAAGGCGGCATCGTCTCGCAGCTTACCTTCCTTGTGCTGCTGATCATGTTCGTCGGCACGCTCTATATTCTGTTCACCAAGCTCTTCGAGCAGAACAAGGTGATCAGCCAGGGCAAGACCGTCGACGCCAATTTCTGGCGCGCGCCGACGCTCGCCGACGGTGCTGCAAAGCTCGAAAAGAACAGCGCCTATCGTCAGGTCGTCGAAGACGGTCTGCGCGCCAACGAAGAGCATAACAAGCTGACCGACCCCGTCGAAGCGCACGACTGGATGCACGGCACGCTCGAACGCTCGCAGAACCACATCAACTCGAAGCTCAACTCGGGCCTCGCCTTCCTCGCGACCGTGGGTTCGACCGCGCCGTGTTCCCGCGGCAAAAATCACAACGCGTTTTTTCTCCAAGTGGCGGATGGCTTTTC
>JBGTUD010000227.1:0-5190 GCA_041939405.1 Sphingopyxis sp.
GAGCCCGTCGTCGGCCTGATCACCGAATGGATGAGCGCCGAGGGGCTTCAGAAGCGCGGCGCCAACACCGACCTCGGCGGTACGATGCGGCTTGGCGCCTATGAGGCGAAACTGTCGCCGAACAGCCATGTCGCAAGCGTCTATGGCGCGAACGCGATCAGCGAACGGCACCGCCATCGGTACGAGGTCAACGGCGCCTATCGCGAGCAACTCGAAAAGGGCGGGCTCGTCTTTTCGGGCATGTCGCCCGACGGCATGTTGCCGGAAATCGTTGAGCGCCCAGACCATCCGTGGTTTATCGGGGTGCAATTCCATCCGGAGCTCAAGTCCAAACCCTTCGACCCGCATCCCCTGTTCGCAGGGTTCATCGAAGCGGCGGTGAAACAGAGCCGGCTGGTCTGACCGACAAAGGGGATTGGGGCCATGGATCACGCAAGACTTGCCGCGCTGCAGGGCCCCGACAGCATATTCTCGGGCCTTTCGGTGGAAGACTGGGCCGAAATCGTCAGCCGCGCCGTCCAGGTCAATTTCGTCAAGGGCAAGGAATTGCTCGTTCAGGGCGATCCGGGCGACATGATGCTGATCCTAACCGAGGGGACAGCGCGCGTATCGATGCTGACGGCGGGCGGACGCGAGATCGTCCTTGCCTATGCCGAACCCGGCGCGGTGCTGGGAGAGATTGCGCTGCTCGACGGCGGCGACCGTACCGCATCCGTCACCGCAACCAGCGCCGGCAGCGCGCTCCAGCTGGGCCGCAACGCGCTCAAGGATTTCGCCGCCAGCCATCCCGAATTTGCCTGGTTGCTGATGCAGCAGCTCGCGCGTCGGCTGCGCACCGCCGATCAGACGATCGAAAGCGACCGCGCCTATGCCTCGGGCCCCAGGCTCGCGCGCTATCTTAAACGCTTGATCCGCAAGGATGTCGGCGTCGCGCAGCGCGTCGAACTCAGCCAGACCGAACTCGGCAATTTCGCGGGGATGAGCCGCGAACATATCAACCGTCAGCTTAAAAGCTGGGAAGAGTCGGGGATCATCGCGCTCGAACAGGGCCGTGTCCGCGTGCTCGACCCCGATATGCTCGAGGACATCAGCGAAAGCGAGGGATGAGGGGTTTTCGGAACATGTCCTCCGCATCCACTTGCCACGGACCTGCATTTCATCGTCATCCCGGCGAAGGCCGGAATCTCGCCGGTGCGTCAATCCGATAGGGTGAGATCCCGGCCCCTTCGGCTGCATTGCAGGCGCTCAGGACAGGCTTCGCCGGGATGACGGGTTGGGGCACCTGTTCGGTCCCCTACCCCTCGTCGCGCGCGGGCAGGCTCAATGTGAAACGCGCGCCCTGCCCCGGCGCGCTGTCGACCGTCAGCTCGCCGTCCATCGCGCGCGCCAGACGGCGCGCGATATAGAGGCCCAGGCCCGATCCGCCGCTGTCGGTACGGCCCAGCCGCTCGAACTTTTCGAACACCACCGCTTGCTGATCGGCGTCGATCCCCTGCCCCTGATCGGCGACGGTAATCGTCGCACGGTCGCCCTGGCGATCGACGCGAATCCATATCTGCGAATGATCGGGCGAATAGCGGATGGCGTTGCCGAGCAGGTTGAGCAGCACCTGCAGCACGCGGCGAAACTCGCCGGTCGCGGGCATCTGGTCGTCGGCCGCGGGGGCGGAGATGCGGATCCCCTTTTCTTCGGCCTTCATGCCGAGCAGGCCCACCGCGCGCCGCGCGAGATCGCCGAGGTCGATGTCGTCGCGCGCGGCCTTGAACCCGGGCCGCTCGATATTCTGAAGGTCGGCAAGGTCGTCGACCAGCCCGAGCAGATGCCGCCCCGCATGGGCGATGTCGCCGGCATAGCGCGCATAATCGGCGCGAATGGGCCCGTCGAACTGTCCCGAAATCGTCTCGGCGGTGGCGATGATGCGGCTCAGCGGGCCGCGTAGCGCGCCGTCGATACGGCGGCCGAACTGCGGATCGGACAAGGGAAGCGATCCGAAGGCGGGGTCGACGAACGCGGGGGCTTTCGGTTCGGCGACCGGCGCCGCCGGTTCGCTGACCGATGCAAAGCCGCGAAAGCCGGTGAAGCGGCCCGCCGCGTCGAACAGCGCATCGCCCGCGAGCGTCATCGCGGCGCCAGCTACGCTGACGCTCTGCCCGTCGAAACGCGCCTGCCGCGCGAGCGCGCGCAGCACGGAAAAACGACCGTCGGCGTCGGGTCGCAGTTCGAAAATTTCCGACAGCGAACGCCCTTCCCACCCCGATGGCACCGGCGGCGCGCTTCCCGCGGGGCGCAGCGCGATAAGGCGCAATTGCTGGTCGCATTCCCACGTCCAGCCGTCGGCCAGCACTGCATCTTCGGCAGCAACCGGCATTTCGGGCGGGGTCATGGCACGTGCCCGCCAGTCGCTGATCTCGATGCTCGCGCCATCGGCATCGGGGGCGATGCGTACCAGCGCGTGAACGTCGCTATGGTCGTCGGCGGTTCGCAGGGGACGGCTGATGTCGCGCTGCAAGCGCTGCGCCAGTGCGGCAAGCCGCGCGAGATGCGGTAGGGCGAGCGGTTTGCCGAGCCCGGAACCCGCACGCTGCTGCAAGCGCAGCAACGGCGCGTCGGCGCTGACAAGGACGCCCGCCCGGTCGATCCGGCCGCGAATGACACGATCGGTCATCGACCGCCCTCCGGTCCGGCCCCGGCATCGAAATCGCTTACCGCGCGCGCGGGCAGCATCGCCAGCGACGCTTCGAGCGGCGCTAGCCCCTCGGTATCGAGATGCAGCGGCGCGAGCAGCGATGGCAGTGCCCAGGGCTCGGCGGTCAGCAGCGCCAGCGCCATATCGGCATAGCGACGCTGCTGCGCCGCGGCCGCCAGCGCGATCAGCGCCGGCCAGTCGTGCGCGGCAATCGCCTCGCGCGCCGCCTCGGTCAGCGCCCCGCCCAGCGCGTCGCGATATGCGATGGCCGCGGCGGTCATGCCGGGTTCGTCCGATTGCCGCTCGATCGCCTGCCGCACGGCTTCGCCCAGATCGGCGGCGCGGCCGGTATCGACGCTCACCGCCGCCAGCCTCCACGCTGCAACATCGTGCAACAGCGCGCGGAACAGGTCGCCGTCAAGATCGGCAACGGCCAGCATGGGCTGGCCATAGGCGTCGAAGCGCCGCCGATCGGCGATACGCAGGTCCAGATAGGCACGCTCGCGCGCGGTCATGGGTGCGTCGGCGGGAGCCGCTTCGTCGGACGTCTCACTTGGCAGCGGCACCGCGATGACGCGTTCCGCCGATTGCCGCCGCCACCGATGCTCCTCGGCGCGCGCGAAACACGCCCCGGCGAGCCGCGTGCCCGCGGGAATGCCGCTGCGCAGCCATGCCTGCCAAAGCGCGCCAGTGTCGATCGCGGGGTCGATCCGCATGGCAACCTCTGCGATCAGCCGCCGCGCGATGCCCAGCGACAGCGCGCGCTGCTCCTCGGTCAGCCGCCCCGCCGCGGGCGCCGCGAAAAAGCCCGCGAGTTCGCTCAACCGCGCCGACAGCGTCGGCGACGGCGGTTCGGCGCCGGCAAAGGAAAGCGATTCACTCATGCGCCCCCGCCAATAGCAGCTTGGCGTTAATAGGGCTTAAACCTTGTAGGAGCCTGTTTTAGCGCCCCTCCGGCCGCCGCGCGAGGCGCAGCCAGAGCAGGATCTGGAACAATGCGAGCAGGGGCAGGATCGCGAACATCGGCGGGGCAAGGCCGAACAGGAGCGCGGGCGCCAGCATGATCCACGCCTGATCGGCATCGGGAAGCAGCCAGTGGAACCGCCGCCGTTCGCCGTCATCCTCATACAGCGCGCGCGCGAGCAGGATCGTCACCGCGAGGCAAGGCGCCAGCGCGGCTTCGGCAAAGGGCGGCATTGCGCGCTGTGGTGCGCCAAGCGCCAGTATCCACGGGAAAAGCGCGAGCAGGGCGAGCGCGAACCCACGGATGATCGCGCGCACCCGGTCGCGCGCCGCGCTTTCGGCGCGAAAGGCCGACAGGAAGCGCATCGCCGCCAGCGCGAGCCCGCCGAAAATCGCCGCCAGCGCGCCCGCCGCCGCGAGCCCGCTCGCCGCCAGCGCGGCGACGCCCAGCCACAGCGCCGCGGTGACATAGGGCAGATAGCGGGCGATGTTCGGCGACTTCACCAGCCACGGTCCCGCCAGGCGTACCAGCGGCATCATGATCGCCGACCGTCCCAGCCCCATGCCGCCATATTCGACCTGTTGCAGACTCGATTGCTCGATGAGCGCCGCGGTGGGGCGATCCGCGACGATCGCGATCTCGCCCTGCTCGAACAGCGCGGGTTCGCAATACAGCCGCCGCGCGCCCGATTGCACGGCGAGCCGCAACAGCGTCAGCATCATGTCCCATTCGCCCGGCATCGCGGCCAGTTCGGCGACCATCGGCTGCGAAATCGAGGCGAGGCCGCCCCAGCGCCGCGTCGCGTCGATCCGCTCGAACCCCTGCGTCAGCACCGTGTCGCCCGTAACCAGTATCGCGGGCGAACCGGGCCGCGCGATCGCGGCATAATGGGTGCCGCCGGCGCGCAGGCCATCGGCGACCAGGATGAGGCGGTCGTCGGGTTCGACCAGCCCGATTAGGTCGGGCGCCGCACGCACCGGCGTCACCGTCATTCCGCGCCGGCGGATGCGGTCGCACACGGCGGTCAGCTCGGCGGGAACCGCCGCGACCGCAACGGCGATGTGTGTCACGCCCACATCGGCGAGACGCGCCGCCTGCCGCTCGATCAGCGTTTCGCCCGCGACGGCGACAAGCGCGCGCAGCCCCCCTTCGGGCAGGGTTTCGCTGGCCCCGACCAGCGCGATCAGCGCCATTCGCATCCCCCAGGCAGGCAAATCGTCATCGAAAAAAGCTTTAGAGTCGATCGGGCGATTGGCAAGCCGCCACCGTTCGAACGCGCCTTCGCAAGGGCGCAAATTCGAGAGGTGAAGACAGCCTTCTCGCCGGCGCTGCGCAGCGCAAAAAATCTGCACAAAACCGACCGAATCGCTGGCCTTTGCCGCGTCCATCGGCTAATCCCAAATCATCTCCCGATAAGCAGAAAAAAGGCCGGGTCTTGACCGAAGAAAATACGCCTATGCAGCCGTCCGACGATGGCGTTTCGCCGATCAACATCGTCGACGAAATGAAGACGTCGTACCTCGATTACGCGATGAGCGTG
>JBGTUD010000228.1:0-5109 GCA_041939405.1 Sphingopyxis sp.
GCATCGGCGACCGTTTTCTGGGGCATATCGAACGCTGCCGCGTGCTGCTGCACCTCGTCGACGCCAACGACGCGGACGTCGCGACGAGTTACCGCATCGTGCGCGACGAGCTCGAAGCCTATGGCGCCGATCTCACCGACAAGCCGGTGATCGTCGCGCTCAACAAGGTCGACACGCTCGACGACGAACTGATCGCCGCGCTGTCGGCCGAACTCGAAGCCGAAAGCGGCCATCCGGTGATGGCGCTGTCGGGCGCGAGCGGCGCGGGAATCGAACCCGTACTCGACAAATTGCTCGAAGCCATCGGCCAGCCCGAGCCGGGCCCCGATGCCGACGAAGAGGACAAGGGCGGCGACTGGTCGCCGATCTGACTCGCCCTCAGCGCGCTTCCAACACCATGTTGAACGGCCCGTCGGTCGCGCGGCGCACCTCAGCGAAACCGCCGTCGCGAATGACCTCCGCCAGTTTCGCTTCGCCCGCCTGCGCCCCGAGTCCTTCCCCTACCTCCTGATCGAGCGAGGTCGGCACACAGATCATCGTCGAGGCGTTGTAATAGAGCCGCCCCACGGGGTTCATATTGTCGGCGGGCGCGTCGCCGGCCATCGGCTCGACGATCATCCACACCCCGTCCTTCGCCAATATGCGCCGCATGTGCGACGCACAGCCGCGCGGGTCGCCCATGTCGTGCAGGCAGTCGTACATGGTGACGAGGTCGAAATCCTCTTCGGCGATGTCCTTGGCGGTCGCGACCTCAAAGCGAACGCGGCCGCCATAGCCATGTCCCGCGGCATGGCGGCGCGCCTCTTCGATCGACGGCGCGTGGAAGTCGTAGCCGACAAATTCGCTGTCGGGATAGGCGTCGGCCATCAGCAAGGTCGAAAAGCCGACCCCGCACCCGACATCGGCAACCTTCGCCCCCTCCCTCAGCCGGGCCTCCACCCCGTCGAGCGCAGGAATCCAGTCCTGCACGATATGATTGACATAGCCGGGGCGGAAAAAGGCGCCTGTCGCGCAGAACAGGCATCCCGCATGATCGCCCCAGCGCACGCCTGTGCCGTTGCGGAAACATTGCTCGACCTTGGGTTCGGCCTCGATCGTCGCAGCGACCATTTCGAACGCACCGGCCAGATAGACGGGGCTGTCCCGATCGACGAACACCATCGCCTGCTCGGGCGACAGGCTGAATCGGTCGGTCGCGGCGTCGTACTCGACATAGCCGTTCGCCGCCTGCGCCAACGCCCATTCGCGGACATAGCGTATGTGAAGATTGCCTGCCCTTTCGGCAAGCTCGCCTGCGGTCGCCGGCCCCTTCGCCAATTCGTCGAACAGCCCGAGCCGCAGACCGATCCGCACGGTCGGAACGCTCATCGCGCCGCCAAGGTCGCCCAGCATCTTTCCGACAAAGGCGTGCAGCCTCTCTTCGTCGATTTTCGTGGTCATTCTTCCGCTCCTCGCCGGTCAGGACTGCGCGACTCGTCAGAAGCTCTCATCAAGACGGCAACAATAGCATATCGGCAGGAATACGGCACGCGCCCACCGGCGGCGACCGTTACCCCGCGGCGATCCGCCCGCCCGCAATATGATAGCGCGTCACCGGCCCCGGCATCGCATCGAACAGCGCCGCCTCGGTCCCCGTCAGCCACGCCTGTCCCCCCTGCCCCGCCAGCCGCTCGTACAGCGCCGCGCGGCGCAGCGGGTCGAGATGCGCGGCCACTTCGTCGAGCAGCAACACGGGGCGCTGCCCGCGCCGCCGCGCAACGCAATCGCCATGCGCAAGCACAAGCGACAGCAGCATCGCCTTTTGCTCGCCCGTCGAGCAGCGCGCCGCGGCGCGTCCGGTCGCGGCGTGGACCGCCGCCAGATCGTCGCGGTGCGGCCCCGCGGTCGCGCGGCCTGCGGCGGCGTCGATCCGCCGGCGCGCAGCAAACAGCGTCTTCAGCGCGTCGACCGTATAGGGCGCACTGCGTTCCTGGCCCTCGCTATCCACCAGCGTGAGCAGCGGCCGCGCAAAGGGCGCATCGGGCTGCCCCGCCAGCTCGGCCGAAAGCGCCGCGAGCGTCTCCAGCCGCGCCGCATCGAGCGCCGCACCATGTTCGGCGAGCTGGGCCTCCAGGCTCGCGAGCCATGCGGCGTCCGCAGCCGCCAGATCGGCGAGCAACCGCCCGCGCGCGCGCAACGCCGCTTCGTACCGGTTGCCATGCTGCGCGTGGCGCGGATCGAGCGCGAGGACGAGGCGGTCGAGAAAACGCCGCCGGTTGCCCGCCGTTTCGACGAACAGCCGGTCCATCGCGGGGGTCAGCCATAATACCGCCAGCCACTCGCCGAGCGCGGTCGCGGCGGCGGCGGCGCCGTTGATGCGGACGATGCGGCGGCCGGGCTGCGTCGGCTCGACCCCGGTTCCCAGCGCGACCGGCGGCAGCCCGGCTTCCGCCGCGACCTCCGCGAACACGGCGAACCCGCCCACCGCGCCATCGCGCACCATCTCGGGCAGCGGCGCGCGGCGCAGTCCGCGTCCGGGCGCGAGCAGCGAGACCGCTTCCAATATGTTCGTCTTGCCCGCGCCATTTTCCCCATACAGCGCGACCAGACCCGGTTCCGCCGCCAGATCCGCGCCGGCGTGATTGCGAAAATCGGTCAGCGAGAGGCGGATCAGCGTCATGCCCCACCGCGCCTACCGCAGCGAATGCGACGACGCCAGCCCGGCCGAAGACGCCTCAGTCCAGACAATGCGAAAATTTCACCGTAGGTCGGTAATTTTTCACAGTTCATGATAAATTTCACGCAGTAAAATTTTTCCGGGAACCAAAAAACGGCGCTTAACCGCCGATGAATGCAATTGGCACGCCTCCTGCATCGTCATTGGCATCCACCGGATAGTCCGGAGGGAAGGTTCAAGGAAGGAAAACATCATGGCCCATTTCAACGTCAACGCCGTCAAAAGCTATGCCCTCGCCGCTTTCGCTTCGCTCTATGCTTCGGCGATGCTGCTCGCGATCGTCGGCCAGAATGGCGCGCAGGTTGGTCAGCTGATCGTCTGATCGGCTGACAACCTCCTCCGCAAAGAACGCCGGCCCGCAGGGCCGGGATGGAAAGGAAAGAAATGAAACAGGGTTTTCGCAAGAATCGCCAAAACGGCATGATCTTTGGCGTGTGCGCCGGGATCGCCGACCATTTTGGCTTCGATGTCTTGTGGACGCGCGTTGCCTTTGTCGCCCTGACGCTCCTCGGCTTCGGCCTGCCGCTGCTGCTCTACCTCACCGTCGCGATCCTCGCGCCATAGAGCGGCCGAGGGCCGGTCGCCCCACGGCGCCCCATTCGCCGGCCCACACATAATCCCGACATCAAGGGCTCACCGGCCACCGCCGGTGGGCCCTTTCCTATCCGTGCGGGCGGATCAGATATTTCTCCCCCGTCCGCTTGGCATTATAGGCCTGCGCCGTTGCGACATCGAGCGCCTCGGTCAGCGAGATTTCGTGGCTGTAGTGGCTCTTGAAGGTCGTCGTCAGCTCGTCGACGACGCGCTGACGCATCCGCGCAACGACCTCGGCGCCCGCCTTCGCCATGAAGGGTGTCAACAGAAAGCCGCCAAGCGCCCAGGTCAGGCCGAAGCTGCGCGCCGAGAAGGTCGTCGGCGACAGGTCGAGCGCGCCATAGATATAGACCTGCTTGAACGTGTCGGAGCCATAGCGGCTGTACGTCGTCATGCGCCGCACCGCCGCCGCCTCCATCGCGGTCAATATCTGCCCCGCCAGCTTGCCGCCGCCCGTCGCGTCGAAACCGATCGTCGCGCCCGTTTCGGCGATCGCGTCGATCAGCCGGTCCATAAAATCGTCGGCGCTGCTGTTGACCACATAGTTCGCGCCGATGCCTTTGAGCAGCGCCACCTGCGCCTCGCTGCGCACGATGTTGACGAGCGGGATGCCGTCCTTCGCACAAATCTTGACCAGCATCTGCCCCAGGTTCGACGCCGCCGCGGTGTGAACGATCGCGCTATGCCCCTCCATCCGCATCGTTTCGGTAAAGGCCAGGCTGGTGAGCGGGTTGACAAAGCAGGAGGCGCCGTCGCGGGGATCGGTGCCATCGGGCAGCGGCATCGCCATCTGAACGGGCAGGCAGCGATATTCGGCATACATTTCGCCGCCCAGCACCGCGACCATCTTGCCCAGCAGTGCTTGCGCCTCCGCCGATGACCCCGCCGCGACGACGATCCCGCAACCTTCATTGCCGATCGCCATCGCTTCGCCGACGCGCCCCGCCATCGCGCGCATACCCGCGGGCGGCACATCGGCGGTCAGCACGGGCAGCCCACCCCGCTCCGATGCGCGCGCGGTCGTCATGTCGGCACCGCCGAACAGCAGCCCAAGGTCCGATGGGTTGATCGGCGCCGCGAGCAGCTTCACCACCACTTCATGCGGCTTGGGGTCGGGCATCGGCCGCCGTTCAAGCGAGACTTCAAGCTCGCCTTCCGCCTTCACGAGCGTCAGCATGGTCAGGTTGGTTTGGGGCAGGTCGGTCATGGCGCATCTCCCATCGGATTTCGGTTTCGTGATGCAACGGAAATAGGGCGGCGCAACCGCGCTGGCAATCGTCCGTCCGGCAAAAAAACGAACCTTGCTATCGCGTGCCATAGAAACGCGCGAGGCGGTCGAGCGCCAGCCCCAGCACCAGCTTCCCTGATCGCGCGGGCCAGCCCAGCCCCTTTTCCGCACTGCCAATCCCCTCGCCCGCGCAGATCACGCGCCAGCAAATATCGGCGAGTCCCGGTCCTGCGGCATCGAGCGCTGCGTGAAAGCGCCGGTGCGCATCGATCCGCGCGAGCGACGCGTCGGCGGCGCGCGTTCCGCCGCGACTCTTGCCAGGCGGCGCTGCGTCCCAGCGCATCGTCACCCGTGCGCCCAACCCCGCGCGCTCATAATCGGCGCGCAGCCGCTCGCCCGCCAGCCGCTGCGCCGATGTCAGCAACCCGCGCGATGCCAGCCAGACGACCGGACTTTCCGCCACATTGACCGTCACGCGCCGCATGACCTGCGGCCCCGCCTTGCCGGGGTCGATGCGGTCGTCGGGATGAATATGCGTTTCGAGGCGGCGTGCGGTCATGTCAATCTCCTT
>JBGTUD010000229.1:0-5076 GCA_041939405.1 Sphingopyxis sp.
AAATATAGTTTTTCTAGAAACCTTTGTACTGAAGTTCCTCTCCTTCTAGTTCTCCTACTCTTTTTTTTAAATCTTTTGTTACTTCGTGTACCCCGGCGACAGGTCGTGGAAAGCGTGCGTCGGACGCGCGAAACAATAGATGCATCCATGTTCGCACCCCCGATAGGGATTGATCGAGCGGTCGAACCCGATGTCGGGTGAAGTATTGCGCGAAATGATCGTTTTGGGGCGTTCGGCGGTTACGGTGGTACGCAGCTTGGGTGCTTCGCCATCGATATTTCCCGCCGCGTCGAGCCAGTCGCCATCGGCGATGCGTTCGGCCGATCCGGTGCGGGTCGGGCGCAAATTGGTCGGGGCGCCGCGGCCCGCGATCGGGGGGAGGGGGTTGGCTGGTTCCACTTGGCGATGGTATCGCACTGCGTAGAACAAAGGAAGAACAATTTTGCATCGTCATCCCGGCCTTCGCCGGGATGACGGAGGGGAAGGCTACTCCGTCAACCGCGGGATCAGCTCGACGAAATTGCAGGGCCGGTACCGGCTGTCGAGCTGGGTGGACAAAATGCCTTCCCATGCGTCGGTGACGGCGCCGGTCGAGCCGGGAAGTGCGAAGATATAGGTGCCGCGCGCGACGACCGCGCACGCGCGCGACTGGATCGTCGACGTGCCGATCGACTGGGAGCTGAGCCAGCGGAACAACTCGCCGAAACCAGGAATATCCTTGCCGTCGAGGCGGTGGAGCGCTTCGGGCGTCACGTCGCGGCCGGTCAGGCCGGTGCCGCCGGTGGTAATCACGACATCGACCTCAGGGTCGTCGATCCAGTTATGGAGACGCGAAACGATCAGGTCGGTCTCGTCCCGGATGATCGTGCGTGCAGCGAGAATATGCCCCGCGGCGGTGAGCAGTTCCTCGAGCTTGTCGCCCGATCGATCGTCGGCGGCGCTGCGGCTGTCGGAAATCGTCAGCAGCGCAATGCGAACGGGCCTGAAGTCCAGGCTCGCGTCAATCGGCATCGGGAATACCGCCCGCCCAGCTCAGGCGCGTCCGATCCTTTCCGTCAGGAAAGCGCGGCCATTTGCCCTGCGCAAGCGCGGCGCGGCTGTCGGAGGGTTTGCCCTGCTGCGCTTCGTACATCCAATAATTGCGCAGCACGATGCCGACATAGCCGCGCGTTTCCCAATAGGGGATCGATTCGATGTAGAGGAGGGGGTCGCCATTGTCGCGAATCTCGCTCTGCCAGCGGGCGACCGGGGCCGGCCCGGCGTTATAGGCGGCGATAACCTTGGGGAGCAGGCCGCCGGTCGCCGGTTCGCGGCTGAGGTGCTGCAGATAGCGCTGGCCGAGGTCCATGTTGACCGCGGGCGTCTTGAGGTCGCCGAGCGCGGCGACCGCGCTGTCCCAGCGCACGATGTCGCGCGCGGTGCCGGGACGCACCTGCATCAATCCCGTGGCCCCGGCGCTGCTGACCGCCGTGCGCCGAAAGCGCGATTCCTGAAGCGTGTGGGCGAAAACAAGCGCCGGATCGACGCGCCAGCCGCCGCTCGGTTCCCATTTGGGCTGCGGATAGCGCGCCTGGATGGCGGGCTTGCGGCCGTGCGGCGTGTTATGCGCAAGGTAAAGCTGCGTTTCGGGCAGGCTGAGCGCGCCCGCCATCGCGATCAGCTCGTCATGCTGATCCGGGGCGCCGATGCGCGCCTGATGGCGGAGCGTTTCACCGGCATAATCTTCCTCGCCAAGCTCGGCCAGCGCCATGGCGAGCCGCACATTGGGGAGGCGCTGGAGGGTACGCCACGCGCTGCGGTCGGCGCGAAGATTTTCGCGCTGGCTGTTCGCTTCGATCCCCAGCGTCTCTGCCGCGAGCAGCCCATAGAGCGTCTCTTCGTTGGCGGCAGCGGAGCGAAGGCGCGACTGAACCGCGGCGGGCTCCCCCGCCGCGATCGCGGCGCGCGCGGCCCAATAATAGGCCGCGGCGCGCAGCTCGCTGTCGGGCGCTTCGCGCGAAACGCGGTCGAAGGCGGCGAGCGCGGTGCGATAGTCCTGGAGCCTCCACGCGGCGAGGCCCTGGACCCAGGCGCCCTGCGTCGCCCAGGGGCCGCCGTCGGCGGTGCATGCAAGCGCGAGGCGGAGCGCGTTGCGGTCGTCATTCTCGATATAATAGGACCAGGCGACCTTTTGCCGCCATTCGGCGCGCGCTTGCGGACTGAGTTGGTCGACAACCGCGTTGAGCAAGGCTTCCGCGCCCGCCGGATCGTCGTTTTTGATGCGGCCGGGAATGGTGCTGGCAAGGCTCGCCGCAACGGGATCGCTGCTGACGGCATCGGCACCAACGCGCCGCGGTGCACTGCCCGCCCAGGTAAGGCGCGCCTCGGCCGGGAGCGCCGGAATGTCGGTGGCGCCGCGCTTTGCCGCGAGGCGGCCGAGTTGCGCCGCCTGGGGAATGAACGGCGAGCGCGCGAGGATCGGCATGATGTCGACGACTTCGGCGCGCGGACTGTTCGCGGCGACGAGCAGCTCGGCGCGCAGGAAATCGGTGAGAGGGTCGGCGTCCGCGCCGTCGAGCAGCGCCTTGGCATCGCTCCAGCGCGCGCCACGGATCGCCGCCAATATCTGCGTATAAAGCTGTTTCTGTTTCGACGACAAAATGCTCGGCACCGTTTGCGGCGTACCGGCGAACGGAGGGTGGTCGGCGTCGGCGGCGGCAGCAGCAGCAGGCGCCGCTGCCAGGACTGCAGCGACGGTGGCCAATGAAAACAGGCTTCTGGTCAAGATCGGCATCTTCTCAACGTCCCCGGTTGAGCAGTTTCAGGCTATCCCACGCCGCCGCCTTCTGCGCCGGGCGGGCCAGCAGCATCGCAGGGTGGGCGACGGCTACCGTTTCCACCTTGCCGCCATCGCGGTTAATATCGAGTAACCTTCCGCGCGCATCGGGCAGTTCGGTTCCCGCCGCCATGCGCAGGATGTCGCTGCCGACGAGCAGCAACCGTTGCGGTGCCGCTAGACGAAGATGCTGTTCCAGCAGCCGTTCAAGGTCGGCGGCGTCGGCCGCATCGACGCGCCCGCCCGGCGGACGCGTGACGGCAAGGCTGGCGACATAGCATTGGCTTTGATCAAGGCCGATCGCCTGCAGCATCGCATCGAGCAGCTTGCCCGCCTGTCCCGCGAACAGCCGCGCTTCGCGCTGATCGTCGATTTCGGGCCATGCGGTGAGCAGCATCAGCGGCGCGGCTGCTTGCCCCGTGGGGAGCACGCGGCGCGCGTCCCACTGGCTGCCCGGCACGTCGGGGTGCGTCGCGAGCCAGCGCTGGAAATCGTCCCATTCGCCGGGAATCGACACCGGCCCCTTGGGTTCGACCTGCGGTTCGACCGGCTGGCGATGGAGCGCGGCGGGAAGCGGCGGCGGTTCGGAGGGCGCTTCGGCCGCGCGCTTCGGCCGCGTTGCCGCAGCGTCATTCGCCGCCGGGACGGCAAGCCATCCCGCGGGCTGCTCGCCGACAAGCGTGTCCACGCCCGCCAGCGACCACCAGTCGCAATAGCTTTCCGCCTGCAATGCCGAGTTTTGCCCGCCCATGAAAATGTTTGAAACAGGAGGTTGACGGGCGCGTCAATTGGCGGGCATCGCATTTCGTGACAGAATGAGCGCCGGACACGATGAATGATCGGCGCGGGGACGGCAGAAAGGGATTTGCGGTGAGCGAACGGGAATCGATGCCTTATGACGTGGTCATCGTCGGCGCGGGTCCGGCGGGGCTTTCGGCGGCGATCCGCCTCAAGCAGCTGGCGAACGAGGCGGGCAGCGAGCTGTCGGTTTGTATCCTGGAAAAAGGGTCCGAAGTCGGCGCGCATATCCTGTCGGGTGCGGTCATCGACCCCAAGTCGCTCGACGAGCTCTTGCCCGAGTGGCGCGACATGGGTTGTCCGCTTGCCGAGGTCCCGGTCAACGACAACCAGCATTGGGTGCTGACCAAGAACAAGAAATTCAACCTGCCCGAGTTCATCTCGCCGGGCTTCATGCACAATAAGGGCACTTATACCGGCAGCCTCGGCAATCTTTGCCGCTGGCTTGCCGAACAGGCGGAGGGGTTGGGGGTCGAAATCTTCCCCGGTTTTGCGGCGGCGGAAATCCTCTATAACGAGGATGGCTCGGTCAAAGGCGTCGCGACGGGCGATATGGGCATCGCGCGCGACGGGAGCCACAAGGGCGATTATGCCCCCGGGCTCGAACTTCACGCCAAATATACCTTCTTTGCCGAGGGCGTGCGCGGGCACCTCACCAAGATGCTCAAGCCGCAATTTGCCCTCGACGCCGATTGCGAGCCGCAGGTCTATGGTCTGGGCGTCAAGGAATTGTGGGACATCGACCCCGAACTCCATGCGCCGGGCCGCGTGATCCACACGCAGGGCTGGCCGCTCGACGAACATGCCAATGGCGGCGGTTTCCTCTATCATCAGGCGAACGGGCAGGTCGCGCTGGGATTCGTGACCTGGCTCAACTATCGCAATCCGCACATCTCTCCCTTTCAGGAGATGCAGAAATGGAAAACGCATCCCGAGATTGCGAAGATATTGAAGGGCGGCAAGCGTGTTTCCTATGGCGCGCGCGCGATCAGCGACGGTGGCTACCAGTCGGTGCCCAAGCTGGCGTTCCCCGGCGGCGCGCTGATCGGCGACAGCGCCGGTTTCCTGAATGTGCCGCGGATCAAGGGCACGCATACGTCGATGAAGTCGGGCATGATGGCGGCCGAGGCGGCTTTTGCCGCCGTAAGCGCAGGACGCGCGGGCGACACGCTCGATGCCTATCAGGCGGCCTATGACGACAGCTGGGTCAAGAAGGAACTCAGCGTCGTTCGCAACGTGCTGCCGCTCGTCGAAAAATGGGGCGATCTTGGCGGGACGATCCTGGCGGGCATCACCATGTGGGCCGAAACGCTCAAGATCAAAATGCCCTTCACCATGAAGCATCATCCGGACAATGAGACGCTTTATCGCGCCGACATGATGCCGAAACCCGATTATCCG
Source organism: Sphingopyxis sp. (assembly GCA_041939405.1). Taxonomy (GTDB): domain Bacteria; phylum Pseudomonadota; class Alphaproteobacteria; order Sphingomonadales; family Sphingomonadaceae; genus Sphingopyxis. The sequence continues at coordinate 5,015 of JBGTUD010000229.1, forward strand.
AAGCCCGATGGCGTGCTGACGTTCGATCGCCTGTCGTCGGTGTTCCTGTCGAACACCAACCA
>JBGTUD010000230.1:0-5055 GCA_041939405.1 Sphingopyxis sp.
CGAAACCGACCGCCGCCGCGAAATACAGCAGGCCTATAACGCCGAACATGGCATCACGCCGCAGACGATCAAACGCAACATCGGCGACATCATCGCGCATGTCGCGTCGAAGGACGGCGTGACGATCGACATCGGCGAGGACAAGCCGGCGCACATGGTCGGCCACAACCTCCGCGCCTATATCGCCGAGCTCGAAAAAAAGATGCGCGACGCCGCCGCCGACCTGGAGTTCGAGGAAGCCGGGCGTCTGCGCGACGAAATCCGCAAGCTGGAAGCCGACGAGCTCGGACTGCCCCCGGACGAACAGGTCGCGCCGCGCGTCGGGCGCTCGAACGAAGGCAAGCCGGGCACACGCAAGGGGCGGTTCGGGAAGCAGAGCAAGACCAAGTGGGGGCGATAGCCGCCTATCTATCAATGTGAAATATCACATTGACATTTTATCATCATGATGCCATCGCCGTGCACTCGGATAGCGCGGAGCATTTGCCATGAGCGGTCGAACCAAAGCTGATTTTCTGGAATTTTTGGACTGGCTAGGGTCAAAGGGGTTGATGCCCCTAAATACGGCTCAAGCAAGGAAGGCTGTTGCCAACAAAGTCCTCGCCGCCCTTGAGGAAGACGAACTTTCAGACATTACTGCGCTTGATATCGACGATGTGATGCTTCGTTTCACTAACAAATTTGGCAAAAAATACACCCCAGAAAGCCAGCGAACCTATCGAAGCCGCTTTGAAACTTCGGTAGCCGATTTTACTGCCTATTGTGAAAACCCGGTCGGTTTTCGCCCCTTGGGACGTCCGCAAATCAAACGCCCTCCGTCAGAGCAACAAAATGGGGAAAAGAAAAAACTAGCCCCGCGCAAGCCTGCTGCGAAATCGCCCGCTCCCCAAGATCACTTGGCGGACGGCGAACCCTCCAGTTCGGGAAATGTCATTCCCATCCAAATTCGCCAGAATCTGACTGTTCGAATTGGACCTGTGCCCTTCGATCTTACAAAAAGCGAAGCTACGAAAATCGCCAACATCATTTTGGCACACGCGATGCCCACGGACTGAGCAACTAGATGCCCGATGATCTTGACAAACCTGAGAATGTCCTCTATAAAGGACAATCTTACCAGCTGGCGGAAACCACCGAATTCGCCCGTTGGTTCGGTTCGTTGCGGGACGTTCGCGCGGTTGCGAAAATTGCCGATCGCCTGAAACGCGCGTCGAACGGTAATTTCGGAGACCATAAGTCCGTCAAGGGCGGCGTCTTCGAAATGCGGGTCGACTATGGACCGGGCTATCGGGTTTATTTCTTCCGGCGCGGTAATGAGCTTGTCATTCTGCTGTGCGGCGGGGACAAGCGCAGTCAGGATGACGACATCACCCGCGCCAAGCGGTTGAAGGAAGAGATTGAGGGCCGTGACGGAGCTTCGACCATTTGACGCAGCAACCTACCTCACGACCGAGGAGCATATCCTCTATTATCTCGAAGCGGCGATGGAAGGGAATGACCCGAAACACATCGCCAGCGCGCTGGGTGATGTTGCCCGCTCAAAGGGCATGAGCGAAATCGCTCGCAAGTCGGGGCTCGGTCGGCAAGCGCTTTACAACGCGCTGTCCGAAAACGGCAACCCGACACTGGAAACTTTGATGGCCGTCCTCGACGCCCTTGGCCTTGAACTGTCGGTGCAGCCCAAGAAGGCCGCCTGACCCCGCTTCGACCAAAGCCCCTTCGCAGCCGACAAGTAACCTTGTCTCCTCGGCGCCCGCGGCCTAGCGTCCGCGCCGCAACCGGGGAGGAAAATATGAAATCGGATCTGTCGCTTATCGCTCTGGCGCTTGCCGTCGCCGCGCCCGCCGCGCTCCATGCACAGGACAAGTCCGAAGACAAGGCCAAGGCCGAAAAGCCCGCCGATTACGAACCGCAGGTCCGCACCACGCGGATGAGCGGCACCTTTGGCGGACAGCGGATCAACTATGCCGCGACGATCGGGGAGACGATCATCAAGAACAAGGACGGCGTGTCCGAAGTCGCGGTCGTCACCACCTCTTACGTGAAGGAACCGCGCGACCCCAGCCGCCCCGTCACCTTTCTGTTCAACGGCGGCCCCGGGTCGGGCACCGTCTGGCTGATGATGGGCGCCTTTGGGCCGAAGCGCGTCGCGATCCCCGGCACCGGCGTCGACGACGGCGCGCCGCCTTATCCCATCGTCGACAATCCCGACGCGCTGATGGACGTCACCGATGTCGTGTTCATCGATCCACCGGGCACGGGCTTTTCCCACCTGATCGGCAAGGCCGACCCCAAGGATTATTACGGAGTCACGCAGGACGCCAAGCTGGTGGCCGAGGTGATCCGCCGCTGGCTCGCCGACAATGGCCGCTGGAACAGTCCCAAATATCTGGGCGGCGAAAGCTATGGTACGACGCGCACCGCCGCGGTCGCGCACCAGCTGATGAATGCCACCTACAATGACGTCGCATTCAACGGCCTGATCCTGATTTCGACGGTGCTCGATTTCGCCGCGGGCGCCGATACGCCGGGCAACGAACTGTCGCCGATCACCAACCTGCCGTCGATGGCGGTCACCGCGCTCTATCACGGCAAGGCCAGCGCGCCGTCGGTCGAAGCCTTTGCTGAGGAGGCGCGGCAATGGGCGATCGGCCCCTATGCGACCGCGCTGCTGAAAGGGCAGAAATTGCAGGGCGAGGAACGCGCCGTAATCCGCCGCGAGCTCTCGCGTTTCACCGGCCTGTCCGAAACCTATCTCGAACAGGCGGACCTGCGCGTCACGCCCGCGCGCTTCTACAAGGAGCTGCTGCGCGACCGCGGCCTCACCGTCGGGCGGCTCGACAGCCGCTATACCGGCCGCGATTATGACAATGCGGGCGAAAGCCCCGACAACGATCCCAGCTTCTATGGCATCGACGCCAGCTATACCGCCGCGATCAACAGCTGGAGCCGCGACGGGCTGGGTTTCAAGACAACCCGTGAATATCAGTCGATCGGCGGCATCGGCGGCCAGTGGGACTGGCGCATCGGCGGCCGTGACACCAGCGCCTATTTGAACGTCGCGCCCTATATCGGGCGGGCAATGCGCGAGAACAGCGGCCTGCGCGTGCTCGTCGCGCAGGGCTATTATGATTTCGCAACGCCCTTTTTCGCCGCCGAATATGCGCTGTCGCGTACCGGCATCCCGCAGGACCGCATCACCTGGACCTATTATGGCGCGGGCCACATGATGTACATCCGCGACGAGGACCGGCGCAAACTGTCGGAGGATGTGCGCGCGTTCATCCGGGCGCGGTAAGGAAATCGGCCGACGGCCGTTAGCGGACCTTATCTCCATCGTCATCCCGGCGAAGGGCGTTCAGAGGCACGTGACTCTGAAACACGATCTCACCCTATCAGTTTTGCGCACCGGCGAGATCCCGGCCTTCGCCGGGATGACGAATAAGGGACGGTCGGGAATCTACCCTAACGCAGACACTTCTACCGCAGCACGCCTTTCGCCTTCATCGCCCGCGCGTAGAAGAGGAGCGCGAGCATGATGACCCATATCGCCGCAGTCACGGAAATTGCGACATTCTGGAACAACGCACGCGTCGTCTCACCGTTCAGGACGTGCTGATAGAGCGTCGACCCCGCGAGGCCGACGATCGACACGATATAAGCAGTCACCGCGTGCCGCGAGCGGAAGAGGAGCAGCACCGAGCCGACAAAAGCGCTGAATCCGCCGATCGCCCAGCATAGGTCCGCCCACAGAGGTGCGCCAAGGATGAACGCGCGCTGGTCGTTGTCCAGCGGCGACAGCCAGAATTCATTTTCCATCTGGGTGAGTGTGAAATCCACTGCCGGAAAGGCATTCACCAGCACCGCGAGGCTCCCGACCAACCACAGGTGCCAGGGCGTTTTTACAGCTTCGGTCATATATCTCCCCCTCCAGAAAGATCGGGCGAAATTAGCAGATTTCTCCGACGCCGGCAATATGGTGATATAGTCTCGCAATACAGCTATGCCGCGGCCCAAAAATGACCGGCGCCCTGTTGATGGCTTGGCAAGTCCGGCGCCAGCCGCGATATGCGCGCCATGTGCGTCGTTGCTTTAGCTCACCGCGTCCATCCCGACTGGCCGCTCATCCTCGTCGGCAATCGCGACGAATTTCACGCCCGCGCCGCGGCACCGCTTGCCAAATGGAACGACGATAGCGGCATCGTCGCGGGACGCGACCTGCAAGCGGGGGGGACATGGCTCGGCGTCCACGCCCCCAGCGGCCGCAGCGTGGTCGTCACCAACGTCCGCGGCGCACTGCCCGATCCTGCGAAGGCTTCGCGCGGGGCGCTCGTCACCGACCTGTTGCGCGGCAGCGGACGCTTCGCCGATCCAGCCGCGGACGACCTCGATCGTTTCAACGCCTTCAACCTGTTCGCGGTCGATCGGGGTACCGTGCGGTTGCTCACCAACCGCCCGGTCGCATCGGTCATTCCGCTCAAACCCGGTGTCCACGCGCTCGCCAACGAAGCGATCGACGCCCCGTGCCCGCGTGCCGAGCGGCTGCGCCTCGCCCTCGAAACAGCGGTGGCGGCGGGAGCTGACCCCTCGAATCTCCTCGACGCGCTGATGGCGGAGGACCATCCCGCGCTATTCCTGCGCGGCGCCCTCTATGGCACGCGCGCCGCCACGCTGGTTGCCCTCGCCGCCGACGGCCGCGTGCGGATGACCGAGCGCCGATATGAAGCAGGTGGCCGTTCCGCTGGAACGACCACCCTCGAATTTCGGATCGGGACTTAGATTCCTCCCTGTCGCGCACCGATCGGGAGGGTCGAATGCCTTATTTCGGCGCGAGCACCATCAGCATCTGGCGCCCCTCGGTGCGCGGGTGCGCCTCGACTTTCGCGACCTCGGCGGTGAGTTCGGCGACGCGCTGAAGCACGTTGAGGCCGAGCTGTGTGTGGCTCATCTCGCGGCCGCGGAAGCGCATGGTCATCTTGACCTTGTCGCCTTCCTCCAGGAAGTCGAAGACCTTTTTCATCTTCACGTCGAAATCATGGTCGTCGATGTTCGGAC
>JBGTUD010000231.1:0-5047 GCA_041939405.1 Sphingopyxis sp.
CGGATAGCATTGGTGGCCGACGTCCCACACGATCTTGTCGCGCGGCGTATCGAACACATAATGGAGCGCGGTCGTCAGCTCGACGACGCCAAGCCCCGATCCCAGATGCCCGCCCGTGGTGCCGACCGCCGAAATCATCTCGGCGCGCAGCTCGTCGGCGAACTGGCGGAGGTCTTCGGGCTTCAGCTTGCGGAGGTCGGCGGGGACATCCACCGTGTCGAGCAGCGGCGTATGCGGGCGGTCGGTCATCGCTCCGTCATACTGGCATGCGGATGGAGTGTCGAACGAAAAGGGTTCAGTCGCTTTCTCGGCCGGACTCGTGCTCGCGCCGTTTTGCCGCATCGAGCTGGGCATAAAGCCCGCGCACCATCAGGTCGGTGAACACCAGCATCACGCCGATCATCCCGACGAGCAACGCGGCGGCGACGACGGGAAAGGGGCCGATACTTTCGATCGCTCCGCGCCGCACCGCGACCGCCATCAGCGCCGCGGCCGCCATCAGCGCATAGCCCGCGAGGCGCGGAATGCGGCTCATGCGCGCGGCCCGCGCGGGGAACCAAGCGCGGCGGCGAAGCGTAGGGCAGCGATGATGGACGGCAGGGACATAAAAGACGCATGAAAGCAAAATCGCATCGCTGCAAGACGAAGTCGTTGCAAAGCGCCGCGCTTTACTTACACCGTTGGAAAGAGGGGCAAGACCATAGGATTGATCGACATATGTGCATGCTCCGTCCGATGCGCCCCTTCGCCCTTGCGCGCCTGCTGCCGCTGACGGTGGCAGCGGCGTTCGCCGCCTCTGCGGCCGCCGAAGAGATTGCGCCGCCCGATGCGGGGCGCTCTGCGGCGATGCTCACTCCGATGGGCAGCGGCGACGACGATGCGCCGCGCTACCTTCAGAATAACGAGATCGACGAAAATATCCTGTTGCCCGCGGCGCGGCCCGACGACGACGATCCTGACCGCAAATGGTCGCGCGACTATTTCGCGGTCGCCGCGGGGGTGCTGAGTACGCCCGAATATAATGGCGCCGACGAACAACGGATCCTGCCCGCCTTTTATTTGCGCGGCCGCCTCAGCGGCTATTCCTTTTCGACGCGCGGGACCAATTTCCAGGTCGACCTGATCCGCCAGCGGCGGGGGCAAAAGACCGATTTCAAGTTCGGCCCGATCATCAGCCTGCGCAGCGACCGCACCGGCAAGATCGACGACCCGCAGGTCGCGGCGCTCGGCAAGCGCAAGCTGGCGGTCGAAACCGGCGTGTTCGCGGGCGTGTCGCACACCGGCGTCATCACCAGCGCCTATGACCAGATCGCGCTGCGCGTCGTCGCGCTCAAGGATGTTTCGGGTCGCCACGGCAGCTGGGCCGCCTCGCCGACGATCGATTATGGCACGCCGCTGTCAAAGCGCGTCTATGTCGGCGTGTCGGCTTCGGTCAATTTCTACGGCAAGGGGTTCGGCCGCTATTATTACGACATCGATCCTGCGGGCAGCGCGGCGAGCGGGCTGTCCGTTTATGACGGTGCAGGCAGAAAGGCGGGCGCGGGCAAATATACGCTGGGGATCGCCGGCGCCTATGCGCTGTCGGGCGATCTACGCAAGGGGTTCGTCCTGCTCGGCGGGGCGCAATATGGCCGCCTCGGCAAGCGCTTCGCGCGCTCGCCGATCGTCGCCGATGTCGGCGATGCCGATCAATGGCTGTTCGGCGGCGGGCTGGCGTACCAGTTCTGACCGGGGTTCGGCGGCAGGCCGGCCCCGATCGCATCGTCATCGGGGCGAAGGCCGCGATGATCCGATGAGAAGCCTTGCACACCCCCACGCCGCGCGGCATGACGGCTTCATGGGGGATATGTGACGACAAGGTTGCACCAGCTCCGATTCGACGATTTGCGCGGGATCACACCGTGCAGATAAAGCGGCTGCGCCTCACCGGTTTCAAATCTTTCGTCGAACCCACCGAATTGCGTATCGAGCCGGGGCTGACCGGCGTTGTCGGCCCCAATGGCTGCGGCAAGTCGAATCTTTTGGAAGCGATCCGCTGGGTGATGGGCGAATCGTCGCCCAAATCGATGCGCGGCGGCGGGATGGAGGATGTGATCTTCGCGGGCACCTCGTCGCGCCCCGCGCGCGACTTTGCCGAGGTTGCGCTGCATTGCGATACCGAAGGCGCGCTCGTCGCCGGGCTCGCCGACGAGCGCGACGGCCACGAACTCGAGGTTATCCGCCGCATCGAACGCGGCGCGGGCAGCGCCTATCGCGCCAACGGCCGCGACGTGCGCGCAAAGGACGTCGCGCTGATCTTTGCCGATGCCGCGACCGGCGCGCACAGCCCCGCGCTCGTCAGCCAGGGCAAGATTGCGAACGTCATCGCCGCCAAGCCCACCGACCGCCGCGCGATGCTGGAGGAAGCGGCGGGCATCGCGGGCCTCCACGTTCGCCGCAAGGACGCCGAGCAGAAGCTGCGCGCGACCGAAACCAATTTGACGCGCCTCTCCGAAATCGTCGCCGACATGGAGGTGCGCGCCAATGCGCTGCGTCGGCAGGCGCGCGCGGCGGAAAAATACAAAAAGCTGTCGGACGAGATTCGTGTTGCCGAGGGGCGGCTGATCTACGCGCGCTGGCGTGACGCCGCCGAAGCCGCCGATCAGGCGCGCCGCGACGCCGACGCCGCCGAGGCGGCGGTGAAGGCGGCGCAGGACGAGCTTGAAACCGTTTCGCAGGCGCAAGTCGAGGTTGCGACCCGCGTAGCGACGGCACGCGCCGAGGCGCAGGCCCAGCGCGACGCGCTGGCCGAAGCGACCGCAACACAGGTGCGCCTGCAGGGGGAGGAGCGTGCCGCGCGCCAGCGGCTCGACGATTTGGCGGCGCAACAGCGGCGAATCGAAGCCGACCGCACGCACGAAGGCGAACTCGCGCGCGAGGCGCATGGCGCGTTGACCGTGCTCGACGCCGAGACGAAGTCGCTGGCGCAGGAGATCGCCGGACACGATGCGGCCAAGGCGGCGCTCATCGACGCCAGCCTCGCGGCGCAGGCACGGCTGCGCGATGCCGAGGTCGCACTCGCGCAGGCGCGCGCCAAGGCCGCGAGCGAGGCGGCCGACCGGCGTATTGCCTTGTCGGCGCGCGACAGCGCGGAGGCCACCGTCCGCCGCATTGCAGCGGACAAGGCGCGCGTCGATGCCGAGGTGGCCGCGCTCGGCGATCGCGCCGCGCTCGCCGCGACCCATGCGGCCAGCGTGAACGCCGCCGAGGCGGCCGAGGCCGCAATCGCCGTGGCCGAAAAGACGCTGCAAGAGGCCGAGGCCGACCGCGAAGCGACCACCGCCGACCTTGCGGCGGCCGAGGCGGGACTCGCCGAAGCGCGGGCCGCCCTGGCCGCGCTCGAAGGCGAAGCCGCGACGCTCGAACGCGCGCTCGCCGCGGCGCGCAGCGACACGAACCGCATTCTCGATCAGCTCCGCGTCGCGGAGGGCTATGAAGCCGCGCTCGCCGCCGCGCTCGGCGACGACCTCGACGCCGGGACCGACCGCGACGCCGCGCGCAGCTGGGGCGGCGCCGAACCGGCAAAGGGCGACCCCGCGCTGCCCGCGGGGACGAAACCGCTCGCCGATCACGTCAAGGCCCCCGCCGCGCTCGCGCGCCGGCTGGCGCAGGTCGCGGTCGCCGAAACCGACGCCGGCCAGCCGCTCGCGGTGGGCCAGCGTCTTGTCACCACCGGCGGCGTGATGCGGCGCTGGGACGGCTTTGTCACGCGCGGCGACGGCGCAACCGCGACCGAGCGGCTGCAACGCCAGAACCGGCTCGACGCGCTCGCGGCGCAGCGCCCGCAGGTCGAGCTCGGCGTGCAGGAGCTGCGCGACCGCCGCGACGCCGCCGCCGCCAGAGCCGCCGAACTCGCCGAAGCCGCTGCCGCGGCGCGCAAGGGCCTGGCCGAGGCCGACGAGGCGCGTCGCACCGCGCTGCGCGCCGCCGACCAGGCGCAGGCCGCGCTCGACCGGCACCGCGATGCCGCCGCGCTGTTCGATCGCCGCCTCGCCGAACTCGCCGAGGCGGGGCAGGATGCCGCCGCGGCGCTCGCCGCTGAGGAAGCCGCGCTTGCCGCGCTCCCCGACGAGCGGCTGGCCCGTACCGCGCTCGACGCCGAGGAGGCCGCGGCCGAGCGTGCGCGCACCGACGCGGGCACGGCGCGCGACGCGGTCGCGGCGCACGAACGCACGCTCGCTGCCTTGAGCGAGCGGCAAGCGGTCGTAAGCGCCGAGATCAAGAGCTGGAAGGCGCGCGCGGGCGAGGCCGCGCGCCGCGTCACCGAAATGGACAAGCGCGCCGAGGCACTCTCCGCCGAAGCGGCGAAGCTCGCCGACGTGCCGGCACGGCTTGCCGAGCAGCGCCTTGCCGCCGAGTCCGAACAGGCAGCGCTGCGCGAAAAGGTCGCCGCTGCCGAAGCGCAGGAGCGCGCCGCCGAAGCCGCGCTGCGTGAAGCCGAGACCGCCCTCAATGCCATCCGCGAGCGCGTGGCCGCCGCGCGCGAAACGCGCGCGGGCGCGGTCGCCCGCTCCGAAAATGCCGAACTCCGCCGCATCGAGATGGGCCGCCTGTCGGGCGAGCGCTTCGAATGCCCGCCGCCGCTGCTCCCGCAAAAGGCCGGGTTCGAAAGCGCGAGCGTCGGCGACGCCAATGCCGAATCGGCGCAGCACGACCGGCTGATTGCCGACCGCGAGCGGCTCGGCCCGGTCAACCTCGTCGCCGCCGACGAACTGGTCGAGCTCGACAGCGAGCGCGCGAAGAACGCCGCGGAGATCGAGGAACTGACGCAGGCGGTGCATCGCCTACGCGGGTCGATCGGCAGCCTCAATCGCGAAGGGCGCACGCGGCTGCTCGCGGCGTTCGAGGCGGTGAACAGCCATTTTCAGCGCCTTTTCACGACTCTGTTCAACGGCGGGCAGGCGCATCTGGAACTCGTCGATTCGGACGATCCCTTGGAAGCGGGCCTTGAAATCATGGCGCAGCCGCCCGGCAAGCGCCTCGGCACGCTCACGCTGCTGTCGGGCGG
>JBGTUD010000232.1:0-5038 GCA_041939405.1 Sphingopyxis sp.
GGAGCTGCCGCATGCAAATAGAACAGATTTGGACCGGGAACGCTTACCGCAATTTCAATTATGTGTTGGCCTGCGATGACACTGGAGAAGCGCTTGCCATCGACCCTCTGGATCACGAGAAATGCCTTGCGAGGGCGCGTGATCGTGGATGGGAGATTACCCAGATTCTCAACACGCACGAGCATGGCGATCATACTGGCGGCAACGCGGCAATGGTCGCCGCGACGGGCAATATCTATTACGGCCTCTGGTATCCCGTGATCGTTGCGGGGCTCACGCTGGTGGTCGGCCTCCTGTTCCTTCCCGAAACCTTCCGCCGTTCGCTGCATCGCTAGCCCGCATTGACGCGGCGGCAAGGCGCGTTAGGTTCGGTGCAGCCTTGAGGGGGGCGGGATGACCATCGACGACGACCTGGATTTCGATCCGCCGCCACCGCCGCGGCGGCCATTCTACCGCCGCAAGCGCGTACTGATCCCGCTCGCGGCGCTGGTGGCGCTCATCGCCGCTTTCCTGCTGCTCGTGACCCCCGATACCGACCGCGACGCGATGATCGCCAAATATGGGGGATCGGATGCGGCCTTCGCGGCGGGCCCCGCGGGACAGCGCATCCATTATCGCGATCAGGGGCGCCGCGACGGACCCGCGATCATCCTGCTCCACGGATCGAACGCGAGCCTCCATACATGGGAACCGCTGGTGGAGCGGCTGGGCGGCGATTACCGCATCGTCACGCTCGACCTGCCGGGGCACGGACTGACGGGCGCGATTCCGAGCCGCGACTATAGCGCGTCGGCGATGATCGATGCGGTCGATGTCGTCGCAGCAAGGCTGGAGCTCGACCGGTTCATCCTAGGCGGCAATTCGATGGGCGGCTGGGTGGCGTGGCGCTATGCGCTGGAACATCCGGCGCGGGTCGAGGCGCTGCTCCTGCTCGACGCCGCCGGAATGCCGCTGCGCAAGGGCGAAAAGGCGCCCGAATCGAACGTCGGCTTTCGCATTCTCGAATATCCCTTCGGCCGCTGGCTCGCGACGCGGATCACCCCGCGGCTGCTGGTCGAACAATCGCTGCGCGGATCGGTCGAGAAGCAGGACATCGTCGATGACGCGATGATCGATCGCTATTGGGAATTGCTGCGCTTTCCCGGCAATCGCGAGGCGACGGTGATACGCGCGCGAACCGACCGCGAACCCGAATTGGCGGCGCGGGTGGGGGAGGTCGGCGCGCCGACGCTGATCCTGTTCGGCGACCAGGACCGGTTGATCAACCCCACGGCCGCCCAGACCTTCGGCGAACGGATCGCGGGGTCGGAGATAGTGTTGCTGGCGGGTATCGGACATCTGCCGATGGAAGAGGCACCCGACAAAGTCGCCGCGGCGATTGCCGACTTCCTCAAGCGGCGGCTTGCAGCGGAGACGACTGGTCCAGAAACGCGCTGATCCGCGAGGCGATCGCGGCGGCATGGGTGAAGGGGAAGAGGTGCGATCCCGGCACCACCTCCAGCACCGCGCCGTCGATCAGCTCGGCAATCGCCTGCCCGTGACAGGCCGGGACGACGCCGTCGCGCTCGCCCATCAGCACGAGAACCGGCACATCCTTCAACCGTGGTAGCATCGCCGCGCTTGTCCAGCCCGCCATCGCCATCGCCTGACAGGCAAGGCCCAGCGGCGTTGCCGTCGGCAAGCGCAGTCCGCTCGCGAGCATGTCGTCGTCGAGCAGCGCGGCCCAGCCGATCCCCGGTGCGCCGATGTTGGGCGTCGTGGCCATCAGCACCAGCCGGCGTATGCGCCCCGGAAACTGGATCGCGATCTGCTGCGCCAGCGCACCGCCCCAGCTGAACCCCGCGACGTCGAGGAGGTCGTGACCGAGCCGCGTCGCAATCTCCATCACGGTCGCCGCCAGGGTGGGCGCGGTATAGGGGAGCAAGGCGTCGGGCGACGCGCCGACCCCCGGCATGTCGAGCGTCCAGACCTCGCGCCCGTGAATCTGCGCGAGCAACGGCGCCGCGGCGGCGATGTCGGCGCCGATCCCGTTGAGGAACAGCAGCGGCGTTCCCGCCGCGCCTTCGCGCCAGCGCGCGATGCGCAGCGTAAGGCCACAGATATGCTGGGTGCTGATGGCCGGACGGCCGCTGATCCTGCTCATGGCCCCTTCTGTGCCATATCCGGGTAAGCGGCGAAAGGCCGAGCGAGCCTAAACTTCGCGGTCGGCGGCCGCTGCCGCTGCTGCCTGTTCGTAGCGCAGGCAATCGAAAATCTTTGCGCCTGCGAGGAATACCGCCCCGGTGCAGGCGAGCATCAGCAACTTGCCGCCGATACCCGGATATTCGTGAAGATAGGCGGAGCCGCGCGCCATCGCGCCGACGGCCAGGGCATAGATGATCAGGCACGCTTCAAAGCGGGTCTTGATAACAAACAGGCGTCCGATCTTCTTCAGCATCGTCAACATCCAAGCAAGCGCCGTGCCAGCCGCGCGAATGCGGGATTCGCGCCGCGGCGAAGATGGTGAATTGTAAATTAACCCGACAGTGGGAGGCAAGGGGGCACTGCCTTTTGGGGGAGCGGGCATCTTCGGTTTTGTCATCCCGGCGAAGGGTGTTCAGAGGCACGTGACTCTGAAACACGATCTCACCCTATCGGTTTACCGCGACGGCGAGATCCCGGCCTTCGCCGGGATGACGATGAAATGAAGGCTGCATTCGGGTCGAAACCCGCCCTTCCCTTAATCCGCGCGCGCAAACCAGATCGTGTGGCGGGCGCCTTTGCCGCTGGCGCGGGCGCGAACCGGCACTTCGTCCACGCGATAGCCCGCCGCCGCCAGCCGCCGGGTGAAGCGCGCATCGGGCGCCGCCGACCAGATTGCGAGCACGCCGCCGGGACGCAAGGCCGCCTTTGCCGCGGCAAGCCCGGCGGGCGAATAAATGCCGTCGTTTGCCGCGCGGACCAGTCCATCGGGGCCGTTGTCGACGTCGAGCAGGATCGCGTCATAGCGGCCGCGTCCTGCCGCGATCACTGCCGCGACATCGCTGATCAGAAGTTCGACGCGCGGGTCGTTCAGGCATCCCGCGGCGAGCTGGGCCATCGGCCCCTGCGCCCAGCCGATGATTTCGGGGACGAGTTCGGCGATGGTGACTTTCGCTTCCGGGCCGAGCGCCGCCAAGGCCGCGCGCAGCGTGAAACCCATGCCATATCCGCCGATCAGAAGGTGCGCGCGTTCGGCGTTGCGGAGCCGTGCGCAGCTCATCACCGCGAGCGCTTCTTCGGAACCGCTCATCCGGCTGTTCATCAGCTCGTTGCCGCCGATCGCGATGATGAAATCGCCGCCGCGCCGGTACAGGCGCAGCTCGCCGCCGCCGGGTATCTGCGCGGTGTCGATCAGTTCGCGTATCTGCAAGCGATGTCAGCCGAGTTCGGCAAGGTTGAGTTCGGCGAGCAGCGCCGCGCGCGCCCGGCGCACGTCGGCAGCCAGCGCCGCCGATGCAAGGTCGCCGGGCGCGATCGCTTCGGGCCAGTGCCTTGCGACGATGGCCGCGATCCGGTCGAGCTTTTCGTCATCGGCCAGGAAGCGCGGGTCGACCGTCGCAGGATCAGCGACGACGCGCAGCCGCAGGCAGGCGGGACCGCCGCCGTTCGCCATCGACTGGCGGACGTCGACAGGGAACAGCTTGCGGATCGGGCCGTTGCCCGCGATCATATCGGTCAGCCAGTTCCACACCGCAGGGGTGGCCTCTGCTTCGGTCGGCAGCACCAGCCCCATGCCGCCCCCATCGGGCAGGCTGACGAGCTGCGCGTTGAACAGATAGGATTTGATCGCGTCGGGCAGGCTTACCGCGCTCGCGGGCACCTCGACGATCTCGACCTCCGGGAAGGCCGCCCGGATTTCGGCGTGTGCGCCCTCGCGATCCTCGAACGCGGTTTCGTGGGTGAAAAGAACATGCTCGTTGGCGACCGCCACGACATCGTTGTGGAAGGCGCCGCCCTGGATCGCGGTATCGGACTGGCGGATGAAGAGCGTGCGCGCGGGGTCGAGCCGGTGATGGCGCGCGATCGCTTTGGATGCGTCGAGATGCTGGCGCGCCGGGAAACGGCCGCCACCCACGCCATAGACGAAGATTTCCACGCCCGCCGCGTCGTGCCCGTTGCACAGCCGCATATGGTTCGCCGCGCCCTCGTCGCCGAAGGGCGCCGGGATCGGCGCATGGACCGCAAAGGCTGGGTGCGCGAAGGCGAGGCGGAGCTGCGCCAGCGTTCCCGGCCATTCGTGGCTGCGGTGCGGCATGGTGACGAGGTTTGCGACCGTGAGGTGGCATTTGCCGTCGGCAGTATCGGGGGCGGGTGAGACCGTCGCGGCGTTTGCGGCCCACATCGAGGACGCCGACCATGCCTGTGCGCGCAAATGTCCCTCGGCATTGTCCAGCGCCGTGCCGAGCGCCGCGAGCCACGGCGCGTCGGGACGGTCGAGCGGCATGAAGAAGCCTTGCGGAAGGCCAAGCGCCAGATTGTGCCGCATCTTGTCGATGCCTTGCAGCGCCGCCGCGCGCGGCTGCGACACGTCGCCGGCATGGCTTGCCGAGGCGATATTGCCGCGGCTGAGCCCTGCATAATTGTGGCTCGGGCCGATGATCCCGTCGAAATTGATTTCGGTGAGCATGAAATTCCTTCTCCAATCCCTCTCCTTCAGGGGAGGGCAGCGAGACTTGGCAGCTTGCTGCCTAGTCGCAGCGGGTGGGGTTCATCGGCCTCGCGCTACCACGCGAAACCCCACCCCAACCCCTCCCCTGAAAGGGAGGGGCCTTTGTTATCGTCCGATCCAGCTGACCGGGTCGCCCTTGCCGACAGCCAAAATGCGCGCCGCGTCGGCATCGATCCGGCCCTCGGCATCGACCTTGCCGAAACAGCAGCGGAAATCGGCAAGCCGGCCGGTCGCGATCAGCGCATCCTCGCCCTCCGATCCGATGGCGTCCGCCGTTCCTGCCAATTCGATATGGCGGGCGTCGCGAATGCTGGCGACCTGATCGGTGCGCGCGGTCATCGTGGGGCC
>JBGTUD010000233.1:0-5016 GCA_041939405.1 Sphingopyxis sp.
CCGGTCGCAACCAGCAGCGTGAAGCTTTCGCTGACCATGCCGGGCGAGCTGTAAAATTCGCCCACGGTGCGCCAGGTCGCGGCGCGATAGCCCGTTTCTTCCTCCAACTCGCGCGCGGCCGCGACCTCCGCCGCTTCGCCTGCGCTGTCGTCGCCGACCAGCCCCGCGGGCAACTCGAGGCAGGGACGCTTCAGCGGCACGCGATATTGCTCGACCAGAATGATGTGCCGCCCGTCCGCCGCATCGTCGATCGCCAGGATCACGGCCGCATGGATGCCGCGCGCGCGTGAGACATATTCCCAATTGCCCTGCTGTTTGACCGTGACGAAGCGGCCTTCCCAGCGCGTCTCGATGGGCGTGTCGCGGGCGGGGCGGGTCATAATCTATCCTGTTTCGCGATGGCGAGCGGCGCAGCCGCGCGGCGATCCAGCGTGGCGCAGCCCGCGCTGAATTGCTTCGCTTTGCTCGCAATGACGAGGGAAATCAAATCTCGATCAGCCGATCGCAGAGCTCGTTCGGATTGCCCGCGCTTTTCGGAAAATGCTCCGCGAGCACGGCGCCAACCTGCCGCACCGCTTCGGCCATGCCTTCGCCCGGCTGTCCGGCGCGGATACGGTCGATCAGCGCCGCCATCGCATCGCCCCATATTTCAGGCGCGACCTTGGCCGCGATCGCTTCGTCGGCGACGATGTCGGCGCGATGCTCAGCCAGGCTGACGTACAGGACGACGCCGGTGCGCCCGACCGTCTTCGCCTCGGTTCCGACCTTGAACAGGTCGATCGCGCGCGCGCGGGCGCGTGCCGCCTTGATCGCACGCGGCGTGAGCGCAAGGCGCAGCGGGCGCCAGAGCAGGACCAGCCAGATGCCGATCCATTTGAGGACGCCAAGGGCGATGATCGTGCCGAGCCACTCGTTCGCCGTGGGCTGGTGCCCCCATCCGCCGCGCAAGCCATCGTAAAGGCCGCGATAAAAATCGGGAAAGAGCGCGACGAGCGACATGGCGAGGAAGGCGCCGACGGCGGCCCAGACGAGCGCGACATCGTCATAATCGCTCGACCGTGCGGCGATGATCGTGACGATCTCGCCATCGGTGTGGCGCTCGGCGGCCGCGACTGCATCGGTGACGATGCGGTGATCGGCTTCGCTCACATGGTTGACCTTGCGAAGTGCCATTGCCCGTCCTTCTACCAGCCGCCCGACGCGCCGCCGCCGCCGAAGCTGCCGCCGCCGCCCGAGAAACCGCCGAAGCCGCCGCCTCCAAAGCTGCCGCCGCCGCCCCACGACGATCCACCGCCGCCGCCCCAGCCGCCCCAGTCGTCATCGTCGCCCCAGATAATGATCGGCGCGGCGCCCCACGGGCTGTCTTTCCGGCGCCGCCGTTTCTTGCCGCGCCCGCCGCGACTGGTCAGCCAGGGAATGACGAAAAAGATCAGGATGATGAAGCCGAGGAAGAACAGGCCGCCGAAATTGCCCTCGTCGGCGCGATCGCGCTCCTCGGCCGCTGCCGCCTTGGCGCGCGCCGCGGCTTCCTCGGGGGGCAGTTCGATCTGCTCGGCGATCGCGTTGACGCCGGCCTGGATGCCGCCGGGAAAGTCGCCGTCCTTGAACCGGGGGGTAATGGTGTCGCGAATGATCCGCCCCGACATCGCATCGGTCAGCACGGGTTCGAGCCCCAGCCCGACGGCGATGTGCATCCGCCGTTCGTTGGGGGCGATCAGGAATACCACGCCATCGTCGCGCTCGGCATCGCCAATCCCCCATTCGCGGCCGAGCCGATAGCCGTAATCGGCGACGTCGCGGCCCTCCAGATCCTTGACCGTCGCGACGACAAGCTGATGCCCCGTGCGTTTTTCAAGGTCGAGAATCTGGGCATTGAGCGCCGCTTCCTCGGCCGCGGGGATGATGTCGGCCTGATCGACGACCGGGCTGCCCGCCAGTTTGGGAAAGCTCTGCGCCGCCGCGGGCGCGGCAAACAGCAGCAGCCCCGAAAGGGCCGCCGCTGCCAGCGAACGGATCAGGGCAGGGGCGCCCACCTTATGACCCGAAATCGACCTTCGGTGCCTGGTTGGCGTTCGGGGTCACGGCGCGATAGGGTGTCATCGGCTGGGCGCCATGGACGATCTTGGCGCCGATGATGTCGGGGAAGGTGCGGATCGTCGTATTATAGTCCTGCACCGCGGCGTTATAATCCTGCACCGACACGTTGATGCGGTTTTCGGTGCCCTCGAGCTGGGTCATCAGGTCGGCGAAGCGCTGTTGGCTGGCAAGCGTCGGATAGGCTTCGACCGTCGCGAGCAGGCGGCTGAGCGCGCCCGTAACCTGGCCCTGCGCCTGCTGAAACGCTTGCACCTTTGCGGGATCGTCGAGATCGTCAGTGCTGAGTTTCACCTGCGTGGCCGACGCGCGCGCCTGAATCACGCCTTCCAGCGTCGATTGTTCGATCTGCGCGGCGCCCTTGGCCGTCTCGACAAGGTTGGGGATCAGGTCGGCACGCCGCTGATAGGCGGCCTCGACATTCGCCCATTTGGCCTTGGCGGCCTCTTCCTTGGTCGGCACGCTGTTGATGCCGCACGCGGACAGGCTCATCGCGGCGACAGGCAGGATCAACCAGCGGGCGTTGCGATAGGTCATGGTCATCAGGCTCCCTCCAGCGGCGTTTTGCCGCAACAACACACATAATAGGAAGCCGCTTGCCTTTGTGCAATCGCCGGGGCACGCTTTGCGTCAGGATTCAGTCTTTCGGGGAGCGCCAACATGCTGGCAGAGTTCAAGGAATTTATCGCCAAGGGCAATGTGATGGACCTGGCGGTCGGTGTCATCATCGGCGGCGCCTTTGCGACCATCACGACCTCGCTGACCGAAGATGTTATCATGCCGTTTGCGGGCGCGCTTTTCGGCGGGGTCGATTTTTCGAGCAAGTTCATCCTGCTCGGCAGCGTTCCCGAAGGCGTGTCGGCGACCGATTATGCCGCGCTGAAGGAAGCCGGGGTCGCGATGATCGGCTATGGCGCGTTCATCACCGCGGTGATCAATTTCCTGATTCTCGCCTTCATCATCTTCCTGCTCGTGCGCTGGGTGAACCGCGTGATGCGCAAGCAGGAGCCGGAGGCCGCGCCTGCGGGACCGAGCGAGGTCGACCTGCTCACCGAGATTCGCGACGAATTGCGAAAGAAATAAGGGAGTTGAGTGGATTGCGGGACGAATGGGCCTGCTGCACCCTTCCCATATGCGGGCGGGTTTCCTATATGGGTTGTGCCGGTTTCGGCCGGCTATGAGGATAAATGGTGTCGTGGAATAGACACAGCGGACCCGGGGGCAGTACCCGGCGGCTCCACCACAAACCCGCGTTTCTTCGATGGGCGCGCGGGTTTCTGACGGGGCCGAACCAGGATCGACGTGTGTTCAAAGACGATGTTTTCTTCCGGGCTGAGTAACCCGTTCAAGGCTCAAAACTATAAGTGCTAACGATAACGAAGCACTCGCTCTTGCTGCCTAACCGATAAGCCTCACGGCCTAAGGTTAGACAAATAGAACGCGGTTCGGACCGAACCGGGCAACAGAATCGGATACCAGCGGCTGGGGACGAGCCGGGCAACAGAATCGTCCCACCTATTCCCTTTCGATCAGATCGTGCGTCATGGCGAGCGCCGCCCGGGCCGCGGCTTCGCGCACGGCAGAGCGCCCGACTGCACCCATATGCAGTTCGGCGGCCGCCGACCGCCCGCCGGACAGCGCCGCGATATGGACGAGGCCTTCTTCGTCGTCCGCGCCACCGGGGCCCGCAAAGCCGGTTATCGCGATTGCGGTATCGGCACACGACCGGGCTATTGCGCCGCGGGCCATCTCTGCGGCGACCTCGGCCGATACCGCACCTTTCGATTCGATCAGGCGGCGGGAAACGCCGAGCATTTCGATTTTGGCTTCGTCGCTGTAGGTGACAAAGCCGCGCTCGAATACATGCCCCAATCCCTCAATATCGGTGAGCAACGACGCGATCAGGCCGCCCGAACAGCTTTCGGCCGTGGCGATGCGCAGGTTCCGCGCTGCCGCCGCCCGAAGGAGTGCAGCAGCGCGCGTCTCCAGATCCAGATCATTGCAATCGGCCATCGGTCGGGTGTCCCTTGGTTGCCCCCTTCAACGCCGTTGCGACGCAGAGGGTTGCTCACCGCGCCAGACGCTAATGCGACGTTTCGCACTGCGCATGATCGCCCAGCGCCTCGATCACTCGGCAGTCGGCAGCAGCGCCGCCGCGGCAGCGGCCGACGATGCGCGCGAGTTCGTCGCGAAGCAGGGCGAGCTGCGCGATCTTTTCTTCGACCTGCGCTAGATGCCGGCTCGCGATCCGGTCGGCCTCGGCGCAATCGCGTTCGGGGTCGTCCGACAGGTCGAGCAGCGAGCGTATCTCCTCGATCGTGAAACCCAGCTCGCGCGAATGGCGCACGAAACTCAGCCGCGCGCGATGCGCATCGCTGTAACTTCGGTAATTGGCGTCGGTCCGCCCCGGTTCGGGAAGCAGGCCGATCCGCTCATAATAGCGGATGGTTTCGATGTTGGTGCCGGTGGCACGCGACAGCTCGCCGATTTTCATCGCTTGACCCTGTAGTTGCTACAGGGTCCATATAGGGTGCCGACTCGAAGAACCAAGGAGGCTTCGGCGATGGCCGATCAATGCTGTGCGAGCAAAAGCGGGACGACCGCGCTCAACGATCCGCGCTGGCGGCGCGTCCTGTGGATTGCGCTCGTCGTTAATGCTGCGATGTTCGCGGTGGAAATCGTTGCGGGGGTCGCGGCCGATTCGCGGGCGCTTCAGGCCGATGCGCTCGATTTTCTGGGCGATAGCGCCAATTATGCGATCAGCCTGGGCGTCGCCGGCATGGCACTCGCGTGGCGCGCCCGCGCCGCGCTGTTCAAGGCGGTGACGATGCTGGCGTTCGGCCTCTGGGTGTTGGGCTCGGCGCTGTGGGGCTTCGTGACGGGGACTACGCCCCATGCCGAAACGATGGGGATCATCGGCGT
>JBGTUD010000234.1:0-5014 GCA_041939405.1 Sphingopyxis sp.
ATACAGGAATTAAAGCGATTCTTGCCAGTGTGATTTTATTCGGTAACCCCATCGCCGCGCGGATATAGGCGTTGACCTCGTCCGATCCGACCGTGCAAAGCTCGCCCGCATCCTCATATTGAAAGAGATGCTGCCCCGGCAGATCCTGCAGCCTTCGCACCAAGGTCGCGAGGCTGCGGTCGCTGATCGACACCTCGCGCTTGGCGCCGCCTTTGGCGCGATAGCTGAGGCGCAGCGTCCGGCCCGACAGGCGCGCGTGGCGCTGGCGGAGCGTTGTGGCGCCGAAGCTTTTGTTCGCGGCGACATATTGCTCGTTGCCGATCCGCAGCGCGGCGAGGTCGAGCAGCCGCACCACCGCCGCGACGACGCGTTCGGCGCAGAGCGTGCGGCGTCTGAGGTCGTCGGCGAGCCGCGCGCGGAGCAACGGCAGCGCGTGGCCAAAGGCCGCGCAGCGATCATATTTGTCAGCTTCGCGCGCCATGCGAAATTCGGGGTGATAGCGATATTGCTTGCGTCCGCGCGCGTCATAACCCGTCGCGAGAATATGGCCGTTGGGGGCGGGGCAAAACCACGCATCCTCGTACGCCGGCGGCAAGGCGATGGCGTTCAGCCGGTTGATTTCGTCGCGGTCGCGGATCAGCTTTCCCGTGGCATCGCGATACCGCCAGCCGCCGGCGGAGCGCTCGCGGGTGATGCCGGGCAGGCTGTCGTCGACGTGGATAAGGCGGGAGGCGACCATGGAGGGATAGCGCGGCAAGGCGCCCGATGGTTCCCGCTCCGCGGCCAGCGATGCTATTGCGGCCTTGCTGCCGCATGGCGCGCGGGAACCTGTGCCGGGCGCGCGGTCAGCGGGCGCCACCCGGCTTCCTGCTCGCGGCGGCGGCAATAGGTCGACAGGCCGATTTCGAGCGCGAGCATCATATAGATGAACGGCTGAAAGGCGATGCCGACGAACAGGGATCCGACCATATAGACGATATGGCCGTGCTGGAGCGCGGTGGCCAGCGGCGCGATCCATTGTTCCTCGGCGCGGCGCGTCTTGAGGTAGCGGCGGCGGAGCTGCTCCATCCGGGCGAGGCTGATCGCGTGGAGCAGCAGCCAGAGCGCGAGCCCCGGATAGCCTTGTTCGCCCAGCATCTCGAAATAGCTCGAGTGATAGGCGCGCGAATGTTCTTCATATACCGTCGGCCCGGCTTCTTGAGGGGCGTCGGGATCATAGTCCCCCGCGGCCCGTTCGACGCGGACGCTGTTCTGGATATAGGCTTCGAAGCCGCCGCCAAACGGGTTTTCCTTGGCATAGTCCCATGTCCACTGCCACACCGCGACGCGGGTGGAGGCCGACTGGTCGGCGCGGTGGTCGCGGATCGTTTCCATCCGGTCGGTAAAGCTTTGCGGCAAAAAGGGTATGGCCGCGACGGTGAGCAACCCGGCCCCGGCGATATAGAGGAAGCGGTGCTTGACCGCCCGCAGCGACAGAATGGCGAGCACCGCGAGGCAAACGAGTCCGGTGCGCGCCTGCGTCCCCACGGGCAGCAACATGCACGCGAAACAGAGCGCGAAGGCAAAGAGCGAGACGCGCCAGTCGGGCGGAAAGATCGTCCCGTGGCGGCGATACCAGAGGATGAGCGGGATGATCGCGATGCCGACGGTCGACATGATCGAGCCTTCGTACAGCCCGTAATTTTCGTTGAGCAGCAGCTGAAGCGTGCCGTACCCGCCGCCCCCCGCCGCGGTCTTGATCCCGCCGGCGATTGCGATCGACGCCGCCGACAGCAGCATGATCAGCGCGAGCGCTTCGATACGCAGCTTGGTGCGAAGCGTCAGCGGAAGAAAGATCGCCCAGAGCAGCGCTTTCCATACCCAGCTCCATTTGTCGGCGGCCTCGACCGGAAAATCGGCCTGAATCGTCGTGAGCCAGCAATAGCCGAGGATCAGGACAAGCAGGCTTTGCCGACCCGACCACCGCGTATCGCTTTTGTCGTCGGCGACCAGCCAGCCGAGGATGGCGAGCCCGAACACGATCAGCGAAATCGGGATCGAATTGATCAGGAAATAGCTCAGCCGCTGCGGCGCGACGATGTCGATGTAGCAAAAGCAGAGGATGAACAGGAACGGCTTGCGAAAGCCGACCCCGATGAAGGCGAACAGGAAAGCAACGAAGACGAGGTCACGCATCGGGCGATGCGTCCGCGGCGGTGCGTTCGGCGTCGCGGCGGCGCTGCCACAGCTGGCGCGGGCTTACCTCGCGATCAAGGTCGTCGCGATACAGCAGGCGCCATAGCGCGATCGCCATGAGCAAGTGCGTCAGACCAATGGAAAAATTGTCGACCATATCGGACGCCGCCTAGGCTATCTGGGTTGACGCCGCGTTAAGCCTTGTCTGCCAAAGCCCTGCACGATGACCCGCATATTGCACATTCTTGATCATAGCCTGCCCGCGCACAGCGGCTACACCTTTCGTACCCGCGCCCTGATGAAGGCGCAGGTTGCAAAAGGGTGGGAGGTTGCGGGCGTCACTGGCGTGCGTCATCCCGAAGCAGGGCCCGACGGCGAGACGGTCGATGGATTGACCTTTTACCGTACGCCGCCGATCGCGTCCGCACGCTCGCCGATCCGCGAATGGCGCGAAATCGGCGCGCTGGCCAAGCGGGTCGAGGCGCTGGCGAAGCAATGGCGGCCCGATGTCCTGCATGCCCATTCGCCGGTGCTGGACGGGCTTGCCGCGCTGCGCGTCGGCAAGCGGCTCGGTATCCCGGTCATCTATGAAATTCGCGCGTTCTGGGAGGATGCGGCGGTCGGCAACGGCACCGGGCGCGAAGGGAGTCTGCGCTACCGGCTCACCAAGGCGGTCGAGACTCACGCGGTCCGATCGGCCGATGCGGTCGCGGTGATTTGCGAAGGGCTGCGCGGCGACCTGATCGCGCGCGGGATCGACCCCGCCAAGATTATAGTATCGCCCAATGGCGTCGATTTGGAGCTGTTCGGCGATCCGCCGCCGCGCGACGATGCGCTTGCCGCCGCACTGGGGATCGCCGCCGACGATGCGGTGATCGGCTATATCGGCAGTTTTTACGACTATGAAGGGATCGACGACCTGATCGCCGCGATGCCCGCGCTGGTCGCGGCGCAGCCAAAGGCGCGGCTGTTATTGGTCGGCGGCGGTCCAATGGAGGCCGCGCTCAAGGCGCAGGCCGCGGCGTCGAGCGCGTCGTCGCACATTCATTTCGTCGGCCGCGTGCCGCATGGCGAGGTCGAGCGTTATTATTCGCTGATCGACGTTCTCGCCTATCCGCGTAAGAAGATGCGCCTCACCGACCTTGTCACCCCGCTCAAACCGCTCGAGGCAATGGCGCAGGGCAAGCTTGTCGCGGCGTCGGACGTCGGCGGGCATCGCGAACTGATCGCGGATGGCTCAACCGGCTGTCTGTTCGCGCCCGACGACCCCGCGGCGATCGCGGATGCGCTTAACAAATTGTTGGAAAACAGGGATATGTGGCCCGATCGGCGGCGCGTTGCACGTATTTTTGTCGAAAACCATCGTAACTGGTCATCAAACATTTTACGTTATGAACCGGTTTACCAGCGATTGCTGCGCGGCGCCTGACGCCGCCGGTGTGACGCGATGAGGGCCCGGCGGGGTCCACGGATTTGGGACGATATGGACGAAACGAGCGAAAACCGGTTGACGAAGACGGCAGGGGCGTGGCTGCGCGCGCTTCAGCCTGCGATACCGGCGCTGATCGGTGCGGCGGCGCTCACCTTTCTGTTCGCGGCGCTGATGCCCTTCGCATGGGTCAGCGCGATCAGCTGGAACCTCTATCTCGATCGCCTGTCCGACCTTTTCGTTCCGCCGATCGGCAATGGCGGGCGCCTCGCGCTCGCGCTTGGCATGGCGGCTGTTGCGTCGCTCATTGCGGGTTTCGTCGCCCTGTTGATCGCGAAGCCGGAGGCCGCGGGGCTGTCGTCGCTGCGCAATCCCTTCCGTCGCCGCGCCGAAGCCGCCGATGCGGACGCACCGGCGCCGACGCGCCGCCGGGTCGACGTCCATCCCGACGATCCCCCGCGTCCGCCGCTCCGCGCGGGCCGCGACTTGCCTGCGGGCGGGCTCGACGGGTTCGATACCACGCGCCCCGAACCCCTGCTTGCCGACGGCGCGGCAGGCGAGGATGAGGCCGAACTGGTTCTGGCCGACCTCGCGCCCGAAGAGGATTTCGGCGCCGATGCACCGTGGCTCCAGCCCGCGGAAATCACGATGCCCGCGCCGGCGCCCGACCCCGCCGACAAGTCGCTCGGCGCCATGGTCGCGCGTTTCGAGGCGGGGCTGGCGCGGCGCCGTCAGATGGCGATCGCCCAGGTGGCGTTGCCGGGCACGGGTGAAGCGATGCGGGAAGAGGAGCCGGAGGTCGACTTCGCGCTCGAAGCCGCGCTCGGCACCTTGCAGCGCATGACGCGGCAATCGGCGGGTTAATCCTCGACGGTCAAAATCTCGACGCGGAGTGAATGCGGATCGTCGCCGCACTCCACCACCACATCCGCGACGATGTGGCCAGGCAGCTGCCATTCGATGGTGCTCAGCCGCGCTTGAAGCGCGGCGCGCATCGTTCCGGCTCCGCCCCCGGCCGGCTCGATCCGGCAGGGAAAGATATGCCGTGCGCCGATAAAGCTCGCGCTGGCCCAGGGGCGAAAGGTCGAGGCGGCCAGAGCTACGGCCTTTGGCAGTTCGCGAGCCAATAGCACCGCCAGACGGCGGTGCGGGCAAGCGGGGCGGGGCGGGCGGGCCGGCGACCAGCGCATCACGCCTGCGCTCCATGTTCGAGGCGCCGGAAAGCGCGGGTTCGTCGGTCGCCGCGCGGCGCGACCTGTCCCGCATGGTATTCGGCGCGCCATTTGTTCATGAAATGTTCCACGCGGCGTATCAGCGCGCGGCCGGGTTCGCGTCCGCCGCGCAGGTCGCTGACGAGGCGCGGATCGCCGACCGCGGCGCGGCCGAACACGCTGGGCGGCATCGCCGATT
>JBGTUD010000235.1:0-4997 GCA_041939405.1 Sphingopyxis sp.
TGAAAAGCCGGTGCGGCGGTGTCGTACATACGGGTCGCCAAAAAGGGCACGCCGACGATGGGCGGGCTGATGATCCTCATTTCGCTGATGATCTCTGCCCTGCTCTGGATGGACCTGTCCAACCGGTTCGTCTGGGCGTGCCTGTTCGTCACCGCGGGGTTCGCGGTCGTCGGCTTCCTCGATGATTATGACAAAGTCACCAAGTCGAGCCATCGCGGTATTCCGGGGCGGGTAAGGCTGCTGATCGAGTTTCTGATTGCGGGCGCGGCGGTTCTGCTGATCGTCTCGCGCACCGGCACCGATCTTTATCTGCCCTTTTTCAACGATGTGGTGATCCCGCTCGGGCCGCTTTATTATGTCTTTGCGATGGTGCTCATCGTCGGCTTCGGCAATGCGGTGAACTTGACCGACGGGCTCGACGGGCTTGCGACCTTTCCCGTAATCATCGCCAGCCTGACCTTCCTCGTCATCGTATATCTTTCGGGCAATGTGAAGTTCGCCGAATATCTGGGCATCCCCCATGTTCCGGGCGCGGGCGAGCTGGCGGTCTTTGCCGCGGCGATCATCGGCGCGTGCCTGGCCTTTCTGTGGTTCAACGCGCCGCCCGCCGCCGTGTTCATGGGCGATACCGGCAGCCTTGCTCTCGGCGGCGCGCTTGCGACGATCGCGGTGACGGCGCAGCACGAACTCGTCCTCGTCCTCGTCGGCGGGTTGTTCGTGGTCGAGGCGCTGTCGGTGATCATCCAGGTTTTCTGGTACAAGCGCACCGGCAAGCGCGTGTTCCGCATGGCGCCGATCCATCATCATTTCGAACAATTGGGCTGGCCCGAATCCACTGTCGTCGTTCGCTTCTGGATCGTCTCGATCGTCCTGGCGCTTGCGGGGCTCGCGACCTTGAAGCTGCGGTGATCACCTCGCGCGCCTTTGCTGGCCGCCGCTATGCGGTGCTGGGGCTGGCGCGCTCGGGTCTCGCGAGTGTCGAGGCGCTCGTCGCCAGCGGCGCGGGCGTGACCGCGTGGGACGAGCGCGAGGAGGCGCGCGACGCGGCGATGGCGCTGGGCGCCGACATCGGCAACCCGCTCGACATCGATCTCATCGGCTTTGCGGGCGTGGTCGTCTCCCCAGGCGTGCCGCTCAACCGTCACCCGATCGCGGCGCACGCCCGGGAAGCGCACGTCCCCATCATCGGCGACATTGAGCTTTTTGCCGAGGCACAAAGCGAACTGCCCGGCCACAAGGTCGTCGGCATTACGGGAACCAACGGCAAGTCGACCGTCACCGCGCTTGTCGCCCACATGCTCGAAAGCGCGGGGGTGCCCGCGCTGATGGGCGGCAACATCGGTTTGCCGATCCTGACGCGCGAGGCGTTGCCGGAAGGCGGGGTCTATGTTCTCGAACTGTCGAGTTACCAGATCGACCTTTCGCACAGCCTTGCCTGCGATGTGGCGGTGCTCACCAACATCAGCCCCGACCATCTCGACCGCTATGACGGGTTCGAGGGTTATGCCGCATCGAAAGCCCGGCTGTTCAGCCTCCAGCACCGCGACCAGGTCGCGGTGATCGCCACCGACGACGACCCGTCGAAAATGATCGCGAGCCGGGTGAACCATCGCCTTCACCGCGTCTCCGCCCAGGACATCGACCCCGCCGACCAGGCGCGCTGGCCCGCGCTGCAAGGCCCGCACAACGCGCAGAACGCGGTCTGCGCGATCGCGGTGTGCCGTGTGCTGGGGCTGGACGACGACGCGATCGAACGCGGCCTTGCGACCTTCCGGTCGCTTCCGCACCGCATGGAATTGGTCGGCGAAGCCCATGGTGCCCGCTGGTATAACGACAGCAAGGCGACCAACGCGGCTTCCGCTGCACCGGCGCTGGCGGCGTTCCCGCCGGCGCCGGACCAGCGTTTGCACTGGATCGCGGGCGGACAGGCAAAGGGCGACGGCCTCGCGGCATGCCGTCCCTGGTTCGGCCATGTCAGGCGTGCCTATCTGATCGGCGAAGCGATGGAACCCTTCGCCGCCGAGATCGGCGATGCGCTTCCACTCGAACGATCGGGCGATTTGGCGCGCGCCGTGAAACAGGCGGCCGCAGCGGTGCGGCCCGGCGACGTCGTGCTGCTGTCGCCTGCCTGTGCGTCGTTCGATCAGTTCACGGATTATGAAGCGCGCGGCGAAGCCTTCCGCGCCGCGGTCGAGGCATTGGACCTATGAGCGGGGGGGACAATATGGATGCCACCGAACGCCCTGTCATCGCTGCCGCGCGGACGACGAAACGGCGCGGTCCGCGTTTCAGCCGCGCCGACCGCACGCCGCTCGGCCTGTGGTTCTGGGAAATCGACCGCGTGCTGTTGCTGTTTGTATCGATGCTGATCGCGATCGGGCTGGTCGCGGTGGCCGCCGCCTCTCCGGTTGCCGCCCAAAAGCTGTCGACGAGCAGCGCATCGCTCGACCCGCTCTATTATTTCTATCGCCAGCTGATGTGGGTGATCGTCGGGGTGCCGGTGATGTTGGCCGTGTCGATGCTGCCCAAGCCGCAGGCGCGGCGCTTCGCCATCTATGGCACGATCCTCTTCATGGCGCTGCTGTTCCTCGTGCCGCTGGCAGGAACATCGGTGAACGGCGCGCAGCGCTGGATCGGCAGCGGTGTCTTTCGTCTGCAGCCCTCGGAGTTTCTCAAGCCCTTTTTCGCGGTGTCACTGGCGTGGATATTGTCGTTGCGGCTCCACGACCAGAGCCTGCCCGTCGTCCCGCTCGCCGCGGCGCTGACGGGGGTGATCGCGCTGCTCCTGATGGGCCAGCCCGACCTTGGCCAGACGGTGATTTTCGCCGCGACCTGGTTCGTGCTCGTGCTCGTTGCCGGGCTGCCGATGCGGATCATGGGAATGTTGGCGGGCGCGGGCGTCGCCGGGCTGATCCTCGCCTATTTCTTCTATCCGGTGGCACAGCAGCGCATCAACATCTGGCTTTTCGCCGAAGGAGACAGTTTTCAGGTCGACAAGGCGCACGCGACGCTCACCGCGGGGGGGCTCACCGGCACGGGTCCAGGCGCGGGGCTCGCCAAATTCCAGCTTCCCGAAGCGCATACCGATTATATCTTCTCGGTGATCGGCGAAGAGTTCGGGATGATCGCGTGCGTCGCGATCGCCATCCTTTATCTCGCGATCATCGTCCGCGTGCTCGTCCGCCTGCTCGACGAGGAAGACAGTTTCCTCATCCTTGCAGTCGCCGGGCTGATCGCGCAGTTCGGCGGACAGGCGGTGATTAACATGGCGGTGAATACGCAGATCTTCCCGTCGAAGGGGATGACCCTGCCTTTCATCAGCTATGGCGGCTCTTCCTTTATCGCTTTGTCGATCGGCATGGGTTTGCTCTTGTCGCTGACCCGGCGAAACCCCTATGCGGCGCGCATATCGATGACGCGCAACTGGAACAGGAAATGACCGCAACTCGCCACTTCCTTCTCGCCGCAGGCGGGACAGGGGGACATATGCTGCCCGCCTATGCGCTCGGTCGCGAACTGATTGCGCGCGGGCACCGCGTCGCATTGGTCAGCGACGACCGCGGGCTGAAAATTCCCGGCGCACCCGCCGACATGGCGACGCATGTGCTTCCCGCGGGGCGCGCGTCGGGCGGGCCGGTCGGCTGGGTCAAGGGGGCGCTCGCGATCCGCAAGGGGCGCGCGCAGGCGATCGAGCTGATCCGCGATTTCGACCCCGCGGTTGTCGTCGGGTTCGGCGGCTATCCCTCGCTACCCAGCCTGCTCGCGGCCGGGGCGACGAAGCGCCCGCGCGTGATCCACGAACAGAATGCCGTGCTCGGCCGCGTCAACCGGCTGATGGCGCCGCGCGTCGACGCGGTCGCGGTCGCCTATCACCATATTCGGCGCTACCCCGCCGGGCACGAGCTGAAAAAGTATATCACCGGCAACCCCGTGCGCGATGAGATTATTGCGATTCGCGAAGACGGTTTTCCCCCGCTGCTGGGCGATGGCATCTTTCGCCTGCTCGTCGTGGGAGGCAGCCTCGGCGCGGCGGTGCTGAGCGAGGTGGTGCCCGCGGCGATTGCGATGCTGCCGCGCGCGCTGCTCGACCGGCTGCAGATCGTCCAGCAATGCCGCGAAGACGATCTGGAGCCGGTGCGCGCCAAATATGCCGAGCTGGGCGTCGCCGCCGAATGTGCGCCCTACATTCGCGATTTCCCGGAACGACTGCGCTGGGCGCATATGGTGATCGCGCGCGCGGGCGCATCGACCGTCGCCGAGCTCGCCTGCGCGGGCCGCCCGGCGATCTTCGTGCCCTATCCCCACGCTATGGACGATCACCAGACCTGGAATGTCGTCGATCTGGTCGAGGCGGGCGGGGCGATTTCGTTCCAGCAGCCGGCCTTTACGCCGGGAGAGGTCGCGAAGCATATTCAGCGCATGGCGCTGGAGCCCGGTGCGCTCGAAGAGGCGGCCGAGCGCGCCGCGGGCTGCGGGCTTCCGGATGCGACCCGTGACCTTGCCGATCTGGTCGAATCCTTTGCCGCGCCGCCGATGATGGACGTGATCCGAGTCGGTGCCTCGACGCAGCGCGCGGCATCGGGTGTCGCCGCGGCGCGCCGGGAGGCGAAGTGATGCGCGGCGTTGCCACCGACATCGGCACCATCCACTTTATCGGCATCGGCGGCATCGGCATGTCGGGGATTGCAGAGGTCATGCACAACCTCGGCTACCGCGTGCAGGGCAGCGACATCGCCGACTCCTATGTCGTCGAAGGGCTGCGCAAACGCGGCATAAAAGTTGCGATCGGTCACGCGCCCGAAAATGTCGATGGCGTCGCGGTGGTCGTCACCTCGACCGCGGTGCAGCGCGGCAATCCGGAGGTGGAGGCGGCGCTTGCGCAGCGCATCCCGCTCGTTCGCCGCGCCGAAATGCTCGCCGATTGTTTGATTGCGTGATATGCGCGGCAGCCTGTTTAATGCTTTCCTGCGCATTATCCATGGCGATCCCGTATTTCA